>NZ_JAKGCV010000174.1 GCF_021556455.1 Streptomyces fuscigenes
GTCGAGGCCGTCCTCGACTGGGCGCAGCAGGGGCACGAGCGGGGAGGCGCGCCGCACGTGGCCGCCGCCCGCTGCCTGCTGGCCGTCGCCGGGCCGGAGGACCGCCCCGCCGTCCTCGCGGCGGCCCGCAGCGGTCCCCCCGGCGCGCGCGCGGCCTGCCTCCACTACCTCGCCCAGACCGGCGACCCGGCCGCGCTCGACCTGATCGAGGCCGCCGCCGGTGACGACCGCGACGTCGCGGAGGCCGCCGTCGCCGCCTTCGAGCGGATGTGCTCCGTCGCCGCCGTCGACCGGGCGCGCGGCTGGGCCCACCGCCCGGACGCGCTCGGCTCCGCGGCCGCCGGGGTGCTCGCCGTCCGGGGCACCGCGCAGGACGCGCCGCTCGTCCTGGGCGCCCTGCGCGAGACCGTGCGCGCCGAGGGCCCCGACGCCCCGGCCCTGTGGACCCTCGTCGACGGCACGGGCCGCCTCGGCATCGCCTGCGCGGCTCCGGTGCTGCGCCACGTCTACCGCGAGACGGCCTCCTCCCAGCTGCGCGGCCGCGCGGCGCGCGCCCTGGCCGCCACCGACCCCTCGTACGCCACGGGCTTCGCGTTCGAGTGCCTCTGGGACTGCGAGGAGACGACCCGCGAAATCGCCGCGCTGCACGCCGAGATGGGCGACGCACGCGTCGCCGAGCGGCTGCGGCGGCTGGCGGCCGACCCCGTCGAGGAGGACGAGGTGCAGCGCGCGCCCGCGCCCGCGGGCCTCCCTGGCGAGCCACCGGCGCACCCAGGTCTGGGTGCCGCAGTCGTGGACCACCACGCTGCGCCCGGCGCGCAGCAGGCGCCGCAGGCCCGCGTAGTGCGCGAGGCGCACGACGGGCCGGTAGAGGGCGTACGGGACGAGCGGCAGGCGGGCGGCCCAGCGCTCGCGGGCGTCCTGCGAGTCGACGCCGCCCCGGGTCGCGCGGCGGATGAGCGTGGACTTGCCGCTGCCGGGCAGCCCGGAGATCACGACGAGGTCGCCGTGCGCGAAGACGAGACCGTCCAGCGCCGCCTCGCCGGCGCTGCCCCGCAGGTCCCGCACCCGGGCGGGCACCGGCCCGTCCGGGTCCCGTCCCGGGGGCCGCCGCGCCCCCCGCGCCGTGCCCGCCCTCCGTGTCGCCGCCCGGTCCCCCACCGTCATGGCCGCCCCCTGTCGCGGTCGTCCCCCGGCCCCTCGCGGGCCCGCCCGCTCCGCGCCCGCTTTCAGCAAAGAAATGGTAATGGCGGCCGAGGTGTCCGCGGCAGGGCGCGCATGCGATGATGGCCGCGCCAACTGCATACAGGCCGTTTGAATCCGCGCGGGAGAGTTCCGGACACCTCGGGTGCTCCGGGCGCCGAAGGAGCAAGTCCCTCCCTTGAATCTCTCAGGCACCGATACCGCGCGGGCGAGGCAGATCTGAAAAGCGGGCCGCCGCGCGCGCCCCCACCCAAGGTGCAAGTCATGACCCGTGACTGGGCGGTCATGATGAACCTCTCAGGTTCCGATGACAGATGGGGAGGACCGTCCTCGCCCTTCATCCCCGGGAGCCACCGATGAGCCCGTCACCCCGCCGTACCGCGCTCGACGCCGTCCACCGCGCGCTCGGCGCGACCATGACCGACTTCGCGGGCTGGGACATGCCGCTGCGCTACGGCAGTGAGCGCGACGAGCACAACGCCGTCCGCACCACCGCCGGCCTGTTCGACCTCTCCCACATGGGTGAGATCACCCTGACCGGTCCCGGCGCCGCCGCCGCGCTGGACTACGCGCTCGTGGGCAACATCGGCGCGCTGGCCGTGGGCCGCGCCCGCTACACGATGATCTGCCGCGAGGACGGCGGCATCCTGGACGACCTCATCGTCTACCGCCTGGGCGACACCCACTTCATGGTCGTCGCGAACGCGTCCAACGCGCAGGTCGTCCTCGACGAGCTGACCGCCCGCGCCGAGGGCTTCGACACCGCCGTGCGCGACGACCGCGAGGCGTACGCGCTGCTCGCCGTGCAGGGGCCGAACTCGCCCGCGATCCTCGCGTCGCTCACGGACGCGGACCTCGACGGCCTCAAGTACTACGCGGGCCTGCCGGGCACCGTGGCGGGCGTGGAGGCGCTGATCGCCCGCACGGGCTACACCGGCGAGGACGGCTTCGAGCTGTTCGTGGCGCCCGCGGACGCCGAGGCGCTGTGGCAGGCGCTGACGGAGGCGGGCCGGGACGCGGGCCTCACGCCCTGCGGCCTGTCCTGCCGCGACACGCTGCGCCTGGAGGCGGGCATGCCGCTGTACGGCAACGAGCTGAGCACCGCGCTGACCCCGTACGACGCGGGTCTGGGCCGGGTCGTGAAGTTCGAGAAGGAGGGCGACTTCGTGGGCCGGATGGCGCTGGCCACGGCCGCGGAGCTGGCCGCCGTCAAGGCGCCCCGCAAACTGGTCGGGCTGATCGCTAAGGGCCGCCGGGTCCCCCGCGCCGGCTACCCCGTGGTCGCCGGCGACGCCGTGGTCGGCGAGGTCACCTCGGGCGCGCCCTCCCCCACGCTGGGGCAGCCGATCGCCATGGCCTACGTGGACAGCGCGTACGCGGAGGCCGGCACCGAGGGCGTCGGGGTCGACATCCGGGGCAACCACGAGCCGTACGAGGTCGTGGCCCTGCCGTTCTACAAGCGGCGGAAGTGATACTCCGTCTTCCATCGCGCCCGCCGCGCCCGCGGCGGGCGTCCACCATCCCCACCGGGCCGGTTTCCGCTGCCCCGACGCGTACAGGAGAATTCAGGACATGAGCAACCCGCAGCAGCTGCGCTACAGCAAGGAGCACGAGTGGCTGACGGCCGCCGAGGACGGCGTGTCGACGGTCGGCATCACGGAGTTCGCGGCGAACGCCCTGGGCGACGTCGTGTACGTGCAGCTCCCGGAGGTCGGGGCGACGGTGACCGCGGGCGAGACCTGCGGCGAGCTGGAGTCCACCAAGTCGGTCAGTGACCTCTACGCGCCGGTCACCGGCGAGATCACCGAGGTCAACCAGGACGTGTCGGACGACCCGTCGCTGGTGAACACGGCACCCTTCGAGGGCGGCTGGCTCTTCAAGGTCCGCGTCTCCGACGAGCCCGGGGACCTGCTCTCGGCCGACGAGTACACCGAGTTCGCCGGCAACTGACGCCACTGACGGCCATCGACACCAGGGACTGATCCGCTTTGTCTTCGCTCCTGAACACCCCGCTGCACGAGCTCGACCCGGACGTCGCCGCCGCCGTCGACGCGGAGCTGCACCGCCAGCAGTCGACGCTGGAGATGATCGCCTCGGAGAACTTCGCCCCGGTCGCCGTGATGGAGGCCCAGGGCTCGGTTCTCACCAACAAGTACGCCGAGGGCTACCCGGGCCGCCGCTACTACGGCGGCTGCGAGCACGTCGACGTGATCGAGCAGATCGCCATCGACCGGGTGAAGGCGCTGTTCGGCGCGGAGCACGCGAACGTGCAGCCCCACTCGGGCGCCCAGGCCAACGCGGCGGCGATGTTCGCGCTGCTGAAGCCGGGCGACACGATCATGGGCCTGAACCTCGCGCACGGCGGGCACCTCACCCACGGCATGAAGATCAACTTCTCCGGCAAGCTGTACAACGTGGTGCCCTACCACGTCGACGGCGAGAGCGGGCAGGTCGACATGGCCGAGGTGGAGCGCCTGGCGAAGGAGACCAGGCCCCAGCTGATCGTCGCGGGCTGGTCGGCGTACCCCCGCCAGCTGGACTTCGCGGCGTTCCGGCGGATCGCCGACGAGGTCGGCGCGTACCTGATGGTCGACATGGCGCACTTCGCCGGGCTCGTCGCCGCGGGCCTGCACCCGAACCCGGTGCCGCACGCCCACGTCGTGACGACGACCACGCACAAGACCCTGGGCGGCCCGCGCGGCGGCGTCATCCTGTCGACCGCCGAGCTGGCCAAGAAGATCAACTCCGCGGTCTTCCCCGGTCAGCAGGGCGGCCCGCTGGAGCACGTCATCGCGGGCAAGGCCGTCGCCTTCAAGGTCGCCGCGACGGACGACTTCAAGGAGCGCCAGCAGCGCACGCTGGACGGCGCGCGGATCCTCGCGGAGCGCCTGGGCCGCGCGGACGTCGCCGAGCACGGCGTCTCGGTCCTCTCCGGGGGCACGGACGTCCACCTGGTCCTCGTCGACCTGCGCGACTCCGAGCTGGACGGCCAGCAGGCCGAGGACCGGCTGCACGAGGTCGGCATCACGGTGAACCGCAACGCGGTGCCGAACGACCCCCGTCCCCCGATGGTCACCTCCGGCCTGCGGATCGGCACCCCGGCGCTCGCCACCCGCGGCTTCACCGCCGAGGACTTCACCGAAGTGGCGGATGTCATCGCCGAGGCGCTGAAGCCGTCGTTCGACCGCGCTGAGCTGGGCAGGCGGGTGGCGGCCCTGGCCGCGAAGCACCCGCTGTACCCCTCTTTGTAATCCGCGGCTCGCCGCGAGTTGCCGCATCGCCGGGGCATCGCGTCACACTGGGGTGTGGTGCGCGGTGCCCCGCCGTGCGCCGCGGTGATCCCGCGCACGCACGACGGCACCCCCGCCGCCCCACCGGGCTGCGGGGCCCACGATCCGGCGGACAACGGCGTCCGCCGACCAGCAAGGAGTTCCACGTGGCCATCTCGGTCTTCGACCTGTTCTCGATCGGCATCGGCCCGTCCAGTTCGCACACGGTCGGCCCCATGCGCGCGGCGCGCATGTTCGCCCGGCGGCTGAAGAACGAGGGCCTGCTGGTGCACGTGGCCTCCGTGCACGCCGAGCTGTACGGCTCGCTCGGCGCGACGGGGCACGGGCACGGCACGCCCAAGGCGGTCCTGCTCGGCCTGGAGGGCCACTCGCCGCGCACGGTGGACGTCGACCGGGCGGACGAGCAGGCGGAACGTATCTCCACAGAGGGCAGGCTCAATCTGCTCGGCGTCCACGAGATAGCGTTCGACGCCGGCAAGGACCTGGTCCTGCACCGCCGCAAGCGCCTCCCGTACCACGCCAACGGCATGCGGATCACCGCGTCGGACGCCGAGGGCGAGGTCCTGCTGGAGAAGACGTACTACTCGGTCGGCGGCGGGTTCGTCGTCGACGAGGAAGCGGTGGGCGAGGACCGCATCAAGCTGGACGACACCGTCCTCAGGCACCCCTTCCGCACCGGCGACGAGCTGCTGCGCCTGTCCCGCGAGACGGGCCTCTCGATCTCCGCGCTGATGCTGGAGAACGAGCTGGCGTGGCGCACGGAGTCCGAGGTCCGGTCGGGTCTGCTGGAGATCTGGCGGGTCATGCAGGCCTGCGTGAGCCGGGGCATGGCCCGGGAGGGCAACCTGCCGGGCGGGCTGAAGGTGCGGCGGCGGGCGGCGAACTCGGCGCGCCAGCTGCGGGCCGAGGGCGACCCGCACACGCACGCGATGGAGTGGATCACCCTCTACGCGATGGCCGTGAACGAGGAGAACGCGGCAGGCGGCCGCGTCGTGACCGCGCCGACCAACGGCGCCGCCGGCATCATCCCCGCGGTCCTGCACTACTACATGAACTTCTGCGCCCACGGCCACACGCAGCAGGAGCGCGACGACGACGTGGTCCGCTTCCTGCTCGCGGCGGGCGCCATCGGCATGCTCTTCAAGGAGAACGCCTCGATCTCCGGGGCCGAGGTCGGCTGCCAGGGCGAGGTCGGCTCGGCCTGCTCGATGGCGGCCGGCGCCCTGGCCGAGGTCCTCGGCGGCAGCTCGGAGCAGGTCGAGAACGCCGCCGAGATCGGCATGGAGCACAACCTCGGCCTGACCTGCGATCCCGTCGGCGGGCTCGTGCAGATCCCCTGCATCGAGCGCAACGGGATGGCGGCGGTCAAGGCCGTCACGGCCGCGAAGATGGCCCTGCGCGGCGACGGCAGCCACAAGGTCTCCCTGGACAAGGTCATCAAGACCATGCGGGACACCGGCCGGGACATGTCCGTCAAGTACAAGGAGACGGCCCGGGGCGGGCTCGCGGTGAACATCATCGAGTGCTGAGAAAAAGCCCTGACCAGCGTTTTTGCCTTTTAGCGCGGTCAGGGGCTTCTCCGCCCACGTCGCGGAAAGTTGCCTGGAACCCCTGAAACAGATGCGAAGGTCCCCGAGAAGTCCCTGAGACATCCCCCGGAAGGGGCTTTTGACCTGCGGGTTCGCGGCACGTGATCAACGCCGGATGTGCCGATCACCCACCAGGCGATGTATCGAATCGATCCCTTACCCCCGCTCAACGGGTGCCATTCGATACATGAACTATGCGGAAAACCCGCGCTTGGAGGAGCGGCTGGCCGGCCTCTCTCGCCCCCACACATACATTCACGACGGCGCAGGCACGACAGGCCCCGCTCTCCCCTCCTCCCTATCTGGCGCACTTGGTCAGGGAGGGGGAGATGGACGAACTGTCCCGTGGGGTGTACCGGCGGTCAGACGCCCCGGAGACGGCGTACGCGGATTTGCCGGCCGTGTGCGCACGGGCCCGTCGCGCCGTCGTGTGCGATGAATCCGCCCTGGCCCTGCACGAACTCATCGACGACATCCCCGCAGCAGTACACATCGCCGTGCCGCGCGGCACACGCCGGCCCACGATTCCCTACCCGCCGACCGTGGTGGCGCAAGACGCCGCAAAGACCTTCGACCTCGGTGTCGAACGGTTCGAAGCAGCCCCGGGAGAGACCGTCCCCCTGTACAACGCAGCTCGCAGCGTCGTCGACGCGATGCGCCACCGCAGCCGCCTCGGCGAAACCCTCGCCCTGTCGCGCTCGGCCGTTGCCTGCGCCGAAACGGGCGCGGCGGACTTGGCGAACTCCAGCACATCGCACGCGAGTTGGACGCCCTCTCCGTCGTCCGTCCCGCCGTGGAGGCGGTGCTCGCCTGATGGCCAACCCCACCCGCGACACCACCGCCGGCCGGGTCTACAACGACCTGCGCAACCAGGCCCGCCGCACCAGCCGGTCCACGGACGGGGTCATGGTCGAGTACATCCTCGAACGGTTCCTCTACCGCCTGGCCGTCCAGCAGTGACGGAGTCCACGTTCCAGGCAAGAGGAGCCGGATCCGTCGCCTCCCATCACATCGGGACAGCGTTAACCGACCGGTCCACGTTCTGACGGCTGAGTTGCCGAGCTCGGCGCGCGATCTTCAGGCACCTGACCGGCTCACCAACCTGCCGCCGCTCCCGCCGCCGGACCGGGCGCGGGCGGCGCACCGTGGGGTGAGCCCCGTGGCAGGCGCGATCGCGCCCGGCCGGAACGGAACGTCCGGTTCGCGCCCGGCCGGAGCGGACACACGAGGACGCGCCCGGCGCGCGGTCGAGCCGGGCCGGAGCGGGACGGGTGAGGACACGCCCGGCCCGAGCGAGACGCGCGAGGGGCGCGCCCGGCCGGGCCGGGAGGCGGCCGATGGGCCGGGGCGGTGGGAGACTCGTCGCCCGTGACCGATGACTCCGGCCCTCCCGGACGGTCCCCCCGGGGGACGGTTCGCCGAGGGTCGGGCCGCCGGCGAGCCGAGGAGCCGACATGTTCGTACTGATCCCGGGGGCCGGGGGCGCCGCCTGGTACTGGCACCGCGTGCTGCCCGAGCTGCGCGCCGCCGGTCACGAGGCGGTCGCCGTCGACCTGCCAGGCCCCGACGGATCGGCGGGGCTGAGCGCGTACGCGGACGCGGTGGCCGCCGCGGCCGGCGACGGCGGGAACGTCGTCCTGGTGGCCCAGTCGATGGGCGGCTTCACCGCTCCGATGGCCTGTTCCCGCATGCCGGTGGCCCTGCTGGTGCTGGTCAACGCGATGATCCCGCTGCCGGGCGAGACGGCGGGCGACTGGTGGGACGCGACCGGCTGGTCCGAGGCCCGCACGGCCGCGGCGGAGGCGGGCGGCTACCCGGCCGCGTTCGACCTCGACACGTACTTCCTGCACGACGTGCCTCCCGCGCTGGCCGCCGAGAGCGGGCGGCACGAGCGGGCCGAGGCCGAGGCGGCCTTCGCCGAGCCGTGCGCCATCGAGCGGTGGCCGGAGGTGCCCACACGGGTGGTGGCCGCGAGGGATGACCGGTTCTTCCCGGCGGAGTTCCAGCGCAGGGTGGCGCGTGAGCGGCTCGGTCTGCCCGTCGACGAGGTGCCCGGCGGGCACCTGGCGGCGCTGTCGCGGCCCGTGGAACTCGCGCAGGCGCTGGTCGCGTACGCCGACGCGTCGGTCTGAGCGGCGGGCGGGCCGGCACCCCGGGAGGGGGTCAGGACTCCGGGGGCGGCGGGGCCATCGCCCAGCGGATCGTCCCGACCACGGCCCGCCCGGCGACGCGCACAGCCGTCTCCTCCACCAGCGGGACGTACGGCAGCAGCAGCGGCATCCGCGCCCACAGCGGCAGCAGCCCGACGGCGCCCGCGGCGAGTGCCGCGTACGGCGGGCGGGCCGCCGGCGGCAGCGGCGGGTTCAGCAGCAGGAAGCGGGCCGCCTCGCGGGCCTGGCGGGTCGAGCGCAGTTCGGGGCGGTAGGAGCCGATCCGCTCGGCCAGCTCCGCCTGGTCGCGCGGGGGATCCGCGGCGCCCAGCGCCGTCGCGACGCGGGCCGTCTCGGCGACGTACGCGTCGTAGCCGGCCTCCGTCAGCCGCCGGGCCCCGTAGCGCCGGTGCGCGCGCAGGAAGCTGTCCACCTCGGCGACGTGCACCCAGGTCAGCAGATGGGGGTCGGCGGCCCGGTACGGCTCGCCCGACGGGGTGCGCCCCCGGATCCGCTCGTGGACGGCGCGGACCCGGTCCACGGCCTCCTGCGCGTCGCCCGACGTGCCGAACGTGGTCACGGCGAGGAAGGTGCTGGTGCGCTGGAGCCGCCCCCACGGGTCGCCGCGGTAGCCCGAGTGCCCCGCGACGGCCGCCATGGCCAGCGGGTGGAGCGACTGCAGCAGCAGCGCGCGGAGGCCCCCGACGAACATCGACGCGTCGCCGTGGACGGTCCGGATGGCACTGCCGGGTGGGAACCACCGCTCCCCCGGCGCGCCGTGGATGCGGGCGCGGGCCGCCTCGCCGCCGGGGCCCGCGACCCGCTCGAACAGCGTGCTGCCGAGCCGGTCGCGGACCCTTTCCAGGGCCGGGGTGCGCCGTTGCATGCCTCCATTGTCCGCCCGCCGGGGGCGGCCGGGGCCGGGCCCGCCCCGCGTCGCTCAGGCCGCGGTCTTGCGGACCCGGGCCAGCAGCGGCGGGGAGTGGTAGCCGGTCGAGACGCCGGACATCCAGCCGTCGAGGTCCGGCGCCACCGTCCTGGCGCCGCCGAGCTGCCACAGGGTGACGAGGCCGACCCCGCACACGACCGTGAAGATCAGGATGACCAGCACGCTGAGGTGGAAGCCGTTCTGCAGGGAGCTCTGCACCATGGCGAGGTGCAGCAGGACCGGCCCCACCAGGAAGGCGGCCTCCGAGCGCAGCAGCTCGACCAGCGCGAAGGTCGGGCCCAGCTGGAGCGAGGACACCGAGAAACCGGCGAGGAAGAGGCCGGGCGCCACGCCCGCGCCCGCTCCGTAGCCGAGGAACAGCATGGCCACGGCCACGATCGGAGAGGCGTTCGACGTCGTCGCGCCCAGCAGGATGCCCGCGCCGATCGCGACGCTGATGATGCCGGACAGCGCGAGGAACGGAGTGCCCCACGTCGTCACCACCCGCCGGAAGATCGCGGCGGAGATGATGATGCCGAGCAGCTGCGGGGCGATGAGCAGGCCGGTGCGCACGGGCGTGTAGTGGGCGACCTCCTGCAGGTAGAGCTGGACCAGTTCCAGCAGCGTGGTGAAGGAGGCGCCGACGACCATGGCGTTGAGCGTTCCGGTGACCGGGAGCGTGTTGCTGATGGGCCGCATCGGCATCAGCGGGGACGCCTTCTTGTACTGCCCCGCCACGAGCAGCGCGCCGAACACCAGGCCCACGGCCACCAGGACGATGAACACCGGCGAGCTGAACGACGAGCGCGACAGCCACGCCACGCCGAAGAACGGCAGGGCCGTCGTGCCGAGGGCCAGCGGGATGGCCGCCCAGTCGAAACGGGCCCGCCGGTTGGGCGGCTCGTTGCGTTCGAACGTCATGGCGCCGATCGTCAGCCCGACCGCGGCGAGCACGGCGATGGACGTGTAGAGCAGCCGCCAGCCGTTGTAGCTGCCGACGAGGCCACCGACGACGGGGCCGAGGGTCACCATGCCGAAGAGCCCGAGGCTGATGACGGCCGCGGTCGTCGGGATCCGGTCGACGCCGTGGGTGATGACGAGCGGTGGCAGCGCGGCGACCAGCAGCATGCCGGTGAACAGGCCCTGGAGGATCACGCCCGCCATGAACTGGCCGACGGTCTGGGCGCTGAGGGCGAGGACCGAGCTCAGTACGAAGCCGACCTCGCAGCTGATGTAGACGTGGCGCGCCGCCACCCGCTGGATGAGGTCGGCGGACGCGACGGCGCCGAACGCGTAGGCGGCGTTGGCCATGCCGGCGGCCACCTGGAGTTCGAAGCGGGTGGCGTCCAGTTCCCGCATCAGCACCGGCGCGAACAGCGTCAGCGATGTCGTGAGGATGAGGAACGGGCTCAGCGCGAGCAGGGCCAGGGCGACGGCGCCGGCGTAGTTGCCGGCCAGCGGCAGCCCGCGGCGGCCGGGACGCGCCGTGGGTGAAGTCGAAATGTCCGCCTCCGGGTGCACGAGATGGCCGTCGTCGCAGCCCGGGGCCTCGCAGGCACCGGCCCTCACGGCCGGTCGCGGACGCCCGGGATGCGGCGCTTGACGCTTGACGTCTGTCCTTGATGTCCAGATATCCAGATATGTCCGGATCGGCACTCAGCGTACGGGGACGGACACAGCCGCCGCATCCGTGACGCGCCACTCGGGGGACCGGCCCGCCCCGGGCGGCCGTCCGCGCCGGAGGCCGCGCGTGCGCCGGGGGCGGGCCGCCCGGCGGGGAGGCG
>NZ_JAKGCV010000175.1 GCF_021556455.1 Streptomyces fuscigenes
TGCGCACGGCCCGTCAGGAGCGACCGGGCGACCGCGTCGAGCACGAACGCGGTCTCCTCGCGGGGTTCCTCGCCCCGTCCCGCGCCGGCGAGCAGGGCGCGCCGCAGCCCTTCGGCCTCGGCGAGCAGCCCGTACAGCGGCGCCGCGGCCGGACGGGAGAACTGCGGCAGCAGGTCGAGGGCCCGGCGGGCGGCGGTGAAGGGCGCGGACGGCAGGCGCACGGCGGGGTCGGCGCCGAGGCGGGCGTACGAGGCGAGCGACTGGTACAGCGCCGCCACCGCCCTGCGCTGAGCGGGCAGGCGCCGCCCGTACGGCGGGAGCAGCTGCGCGACGCACACGAGCCCCGCGCCCGCCGCGATCCACCCGGTCATGGTGAGCCCGGCCGACGCCGAGGGCGCGAGGTCCGCGGTGATCATCAGCCCGATCGCGACGAGGCACGCCCGGATGCCGGGGGCGACGCCGAGCGCGCGCCAGAGGCCGGCGGCGTACGCCACGATGCCCAGCGGGATCAGGAAGTACCAGCCCAGGGGGTGGAGGTACACGCCCGCGAGGGTCGCGAGGGAGAACCCGGCTCCCAGGGCGAACGCGTTCACGGCGCGGTGGCGGATCGGCGCGAGGAGCGTGCCGATGCCGCAGATGAATGCGCCCACACTGATCATCGCCCAGGCGAGCGGGTCGCCGATCGCCCAGCCGATGGCGGAGGCCGCCGCGACGGCGGCAAGGGAACGCGCGATGGCCACGGGGTCGGAGAGGACGCGTTCGACCCTGAGCGCGGCGACGAAACCGCGCCGGACGGAACGGCACCAGGCTTGCATCTCACTCATGTATATGTAGCGTACATCTAAATATGGCCGTCCGATGGCTCCGGGCCCACCGAGCCCCTGTGAGTCCCGCCACCAGCCCGCCCGGGGGCGGGGGCTCCCCCGCGCCGGCCGCGGCGCCCCCGGGCCGCCCGCGGGCGGTCGCGCCGCTCCCCCGCGGCCCGCCGCGAGACCCGTCGAGCCACCTCCGCACCTGCACCAACACCTCACCCACCGGCGGACCGGGGTTAGGAAACAGGCGCTACCGTGCGTCCATGACGACTGCTTTGATTACGGGCGCGACCGCCGGGATCGGCGCCGCGTTCGCGCGACGGCTTGCCACGGACGGGCACGACCTCGTCCTGGTGGCCCGCGACGTGGAGCGGCTGCGCACGCACGCCACCGAGCTCCACGACCGCCACGGCATCGAGGCCGAGGTCCTCTCCGCCGACCTCTCCACCGACGGCGGCATCGAGGCGGTCGAGAAGCGGCTGTCCGACCGCAGACAGCCGGTCGACGTGCTCGTCAACAGCGCCGGATTCGGCCAGAAGGGCGTATTCCTCGACATTCCGCTCGACGACGAGCTCGCCATGCTGAAGGTGCACTGCGAGGCGGTGCTCCGGCTGACCTCCGCGGCCGTCACCTCGATGCGGGACCGCGGCCGCGGCGCCGTCGTCAACGTCGCCTCCGTGGCGGCCTTCGTGCCCCGCGGCACGTACGGGGCGTCGAAGGCGTGGGTCGTCCAGTTCACCCAGGGCGTGGCGCGCGACCTCGCGCAGTCCGGGGTGCGGCTGATGGCGCTGTGCCCCGGCTTCGTGCGGACCGAGTTCCACGAGCGGGCGGGGCAGTCCACGGACAACATCCCCGGCTGGATGTGGCTCGACGCGGACAAGCTCGTCGTCGCGGCGCTCGCCGATCTCCAGCGCGGCAAGACGCTGTCCGTCCCGGACCCCCGCTACAAGGCGCTGATGGGCGCGGCCAAGCTGGCGCCGCGCGGCCTGCTCGGCGGCATCTCCTCCAAGGCCGGGCGCAAGTTCGGGCCGGTCCACGGGGACGGCGGCCCGGTCGGCGACGGCGCGGAGGGCGGCGCCTGACCGGTCGTCGCCGCCGGCGTCCGCCGGTCGTCACGCACGTTCGCCGATACGGACGCCGGTCGGCGCTGGCATCCGTCCTTACGGGTCTTCCCGTTGCGCCCCCGCTCGCCTTCCCCGGCGTTCGCGGTTTCCGGTCGCTCGTCCTTCCGGGCCTCCGGCATCCGGCATCCGGCATCCGGCATCCGGCATCCGGCACCGCGGTACCGCTTCCCGGGCCTCGTCCGTTGCCACCTCACGGCTCCGCCACTCCCCTCCCGCCCTCTCCACTGCGCCCTCCCTCTCCACTCCGCCGTCCCTGTCCACTCCGCCGTCCTGTTTCTCCCGGCGGGACGCGCCGTGTACCCCCGCCGGCACCTCGATTACAGTGATCGAATGATCGAAGTGCGGATCGCTTCGATCGGACCCACCGGTCACCCGGCCGGCGGGGACCGATCGTGCGACCAGTCGATCCGGCCGACGTGCTCGACGAGGAACGAGGGGAACCGCCGCCGTGCGTGAAGGGGCAGCAGAACGCCACGACCGACTGCTCAACCTGGTGCGCGAGCGCGGCACCGTCCGCGTCGCGGACCTCGCGGCCCAGCTCGGGGTGTCTCCCGTGACCGCGCGGCGCGACGCCGAGGCGCTGGCCGCGCGCGGCCTGCTGGACCGCGCGCACGGGTCCGTGTCCTGGCCGGAGCGGCGCGGCCCCGCCGGCACGGCGCCCGGCGCCGGGAGCCCGGTGATCGGCATGCTCGCGCCGGCCGCGGGCTACTACTTCGCCGACATCATCCGGGGCGCCCACGAAGCCGCCGCGCGGCTCGGCGCCCGGCTCATCCTGCGCGTCTCCGACTACCGCCCCGAGGACGACGCGTCCCACGCCGCCGGGCTGCTCGCGGCCGGCGCCGAGGGCCTGCTCGTCGCACCGAGCTGGACGCGCCCCGAGCACCCCGCGCGCTACGCGGACTGGATCGCTCGGCTGCCCGTCGACACCGTGATCGTCGAGCGCAGGGGCGAGCCCGGCGGCCCGCTCGACGGGATGGACCGCGTCGGCTCCGACCACGCCCACGGCGCCCTGATCGCGGTGCGCCACCTCGTACGCCTCGGGCACGGCGCACCGGTGCTGGTCGCCCGGTCGGACAGCCCCACCGCGCAGGCCGTGCGGGCCGGTTACGCGCAGGCCCTGGCCGCGCTGCGCCTGGACGCCCCGGCGCCCGTCCTCGAATCGACGCCCGGCGGGCCGGGCCGGGAGGGCTTCGAGGCCGCCGCGCACACCCTGCGCGAGCTGGTGCGGGAGGGCCGGGCGACCGCGGTGGTCATGCACAACGACGAGGACGCGACGCGGATGGTGCGGCGCCTGGCCGAGCTGGACGTCCGGGTGCCCGGCGACCTCGCGCTCGTCACCTACGACGACGAGGTCGCGGCCCTCGCCGACACCCCCCTGACCGCCGTCGCGCCGCCCAAGCGGGCCGTCGGGCGGGGCGCCGCCGAGCTGCTGGTGGAGCGGCTGACTGCGGCGGGCGCCGAGGAGCGGGACGCGCCGCGCCGCCACGTGGAACTGCTGCCGACGCTGCGGGTGCGGGAGTCCTGCGGCGCACCCGCCCGCACGCCGGACGCCGGCCCCGCGCAGTCCGGCTGACCGCACGGCAGTCCCTCGAATCCGTCCCGTTCGCGGGGCACGTCCGGTTCACGACGGCGCGGCGCGCCCCCCGACCACCGCCGCGAACCCGCCGCCCCTCCGTACGGCGCGACCCCCTCGTCCCTGAGCACCGTCCCTGAGCGGCCGACGGGACGCTCCGCGTTCCCGCCGCACGCGGCCCCTCCCCCTCCCCCGCCCGTTCCCGACCGGCCCGGGCGTGGCCGCACCCTGCCTCCAGCGGGAGTCAGCACCGCCCCCGATCGTTACGGCGCGAGGCGGCCAGTTCGCTCATTTTTCGATCATTCAATCTTTCGCTCTTGACTTCGCTCACGGTGGCTCGAAGTATCACCGCGACCGCCCGTCCTCAGCACCATCCCCGACGAAGAGGAGCTGCGCCGTGAGCCACAGTTGGTCCCGGCCCCTGCGAACAGCCGTGGGAGCCGCCGCCGCGTTCGTCTCGCTCGCCGTGCTCGCGGCCTGCGGCGGCGCGGCGCAGGCCCCCGCCGAAGGCACGAAGGCCCATCCCGTCACCGTCACGTTCTGGGCCTGGACCAAGGGCTCGCAGCAGGTCGCGGACGAGTTCAACGCCACGCACGACACCATCAAGGTCAAGTTCGAGGAGATCCCCTCCGGGGGGCTCGGCGGTTACCCGAAGATCGCCAACGCGATCAAGGCGGGCATCGCCCCCGACGTGCTGTCCATCGAGTACCCCTCGCTCGCGCAGTTCGTGAGCCAGGGCTCGCTGAAGGACCTCAGCTCGTACATGACGCCCGCGGTGAAGAAGGAATTCCTCCCGCAGACCATCCAGTTGACGACGATGGGCGGCAGGAACTGGGCGGTGCCCTCGGACGCCTCGCCCCAGATCTTCTACTACCGCAAGGACTTCTTCACGCGGCACCACATCGCGCTGCCGAAGACCTGGGCCCAGTTCCGCACGGCCGCGCAGCAGGTGAAGAAGGCCGCGCCCGGCACCCGGATCGCCACCTTCTTCCCCGACGACCCGACGTTCTTCCAGACGATGGCCTGGGGGGCCGGGGCCTCGTGGTTCACCACGAAGAACGGCGCCTGGCAGGTCGACACGACCGACGCCGCGACCCGGAAGACCGCCGCGTACTGGCAGGGCCTGATCGACGCCGGCCTCGTCAGCACCGCGCCTTCCTACAGCCCCGAGTGGACCGCGTCCCTCAAGGCGGGCACCACCGTCGGCTACCTGGGCGCCTCCTGGGGCGCCGGCACGCTCGCCGGCATCGTGCCGGAGGAGAAGGGCAAGTGGGCCGCGATGCAGATGCCCAGCTGGGACGCGGCGCACCCGAGCGTCGGGATGAGCCAGGGCTCCACCTTCGCGGTCTCCAAGAACAGCACGAAGACGGCCGCCGCCATGAAGTTCATCCTGTGGATGTCGACGTCACCGGACTCCGTGCGGGCCCGCCTCAGCGCCAGCACCTCGACCGCCCTGCCGGCCGCGCCCGCGCTCGTACCCGTCGCCCGCAAGGCCATCGACACGAGCTTCTACGGCGGCCAGGACCTCTACGGCCTCTACGAGAAGGCGGGCGCGACCATCGACCCCGACTGGCTGTGGGGGCCGACCGCCGCCGCCAACAACACCCTGAGGGACCAGTTGCACGGAGTCGTCGGCGGCAGCACGACGCTGCCGCGCGCCATCACCATCACCCAGAGCGCGACCGTGGCGGCCCTGCGGGGGAGCGGTCTGAAGGTCGAGGACGCATCATGAGCACGGACACCGGCACCGATACCACCAGCACTACCGGAGGCCCGGGCGCCCCCACCGCCGCGCGGGGCGCGGCCGGGCCGCGCCGCCCGGCGCGCCGGGGCCCGCAGCGCACAGGCCTGGCGGCGGGCCTGCTGCTGACGCCCTTCTTCGCGCTGTTCACCGTGGCGATGCTGATACCCGTCGGCTACGCGATCTGGCTGAGCCTGTTCACGCAGAAGCTGTCGGGGCTCGGCTTCGAGGGGCCGCGCAACGTCTTCGACGGGCTCGGCAACTACGTCGACACCCTGGGCGACTCCGCGTTCCGGCACGGCTTCTGGGTGCTCGGCGGCTACGTGCTGTTCTACATTCCGATCATGGTCGGCGGCGCCCTCGCCCTCGCGCTGCTGCTCGACACCGCGATCGCCCGCGCCCGGCGCTTCTTCCAGCTCGCGCTGTTCCTGCCGCACGCCATCCCGGGCCTGATCGCCGCCCTGATCTGGGTCTATCTCTACACCCCCGGCCTCAGCCCGGTCGTCAGCGCGATGCACTCCGGCGGCATCGGCCTCGACTTCTTCTCCGCGAACGGCGCGCTGCCCTCGGTCGTCAACATCGCGCTGTGGGAATGGCTCGGCTACAACGTGGTCATCTTCTACGCCTCCCTCCAGGCCGTGGACCGCTCCCTGCTGGAGGCGGCCGCCGTCGACGGCGCGGGCAACTGGCGTCTCGCGTTCGGCATCAAACTCCCCCTCATCCGCGCCTCCGTGTTCCTGGTGCTGCTGTTCACGATCATCGGCTCGCTCCAGCTGTTCACGGAGCCGCTCCTGCTGTCCAACACCGGCTCCTCCATCACCAGCGCCTGGACTCCCAACATGTACGCCTACTCCGAGGCGTTCCAGCTCAACGACTACGGGCGGGCCGCGGCCGCGTCCGTTCTCATCGCCCTGATCGCCGCCGTGCTGTCCTTCGGCGTCACGCGCATCGCCAACCGGAAGGGAGCGCGGGCATGACCACTCCGCTCATCGTCGACCCGGCCGACCAGCGGGCTCCGGGGACAGGCCGCGCCGGTCGCGGCGGCCGCGCGACCGTCCCCGCCGGACGGCCGGGCGGCAACCGCTGGCTGTCGCGCGGCGCCGTCAACGGCCTGCTCGCCATCGCCGCCGCCTACACGCTCTTTCCGCTGGTCTGGCTGGTCACTGCCGCGACCAAGGACGCGGGCAACATCCTCGGAGGGAACGTCTTCTCCTTCGAGGGCTTCGACCTCGGCCACAACCTCTCGACCCTCGCGAGCTACGACGGCGGCATCTACTTCCGCTGGTACGGCAACTCGCTGATCTACGCGGGCCTCGGTGCGCTCGGCTGCTCGCTCGTCAGCGTCGCGGCCGGCTACGCCTTCGACAAGTACCGCTTCCGCGGCAAGGAGAAGCTGTTCGCCGTGGTGCTGCTGGGCGTGCTGCTGCCGTCCACGGCGCTGTCGCTGCCCCTGTACCTGCTGGCCGTGAAGACGCACACCGTCAACACCTACTGGTCGGTGCTGATCCCCGTGCTGGTCAACCCGTTCGGGGTGTACCTCTCCCGCATCTTCAGCGCGGGCTACATCCCCGACGAGGCGCTGGAGGCCGCGCGTATCGACGGGGCGGGGGAGATGCGCGTCTTCTGGTCGATCGGGCTGCGCATGGTCATGCCCGGTTTCGTGACGGTCTTCCTCTTCCAGTTCACCGCGATCTGGAACAACTTCTTCCTCCCCCTCGTCATGCTGTCCGACAAGAACCTCTATCCGCTCAGCCTCGGCCTCTACAACTGGCACAGCAACGCCAACGCGACCCCCGACTTCTACCCGATGGTCGTGTCGGGCTCGCTCCTCGCCGTCCTGCCCCTGATCGTCGCCTTCATCACCCTGCAACGGCACTGGAAGGCCGGTCTGACGGCAGGCAGCGTCAAGTGACCTGCCCGGCCCCGCCGTCGGGCCGCCTTCCCCCGGGCACGCGGGCGCAGCAGACCCGGCACCCCGCCCGGCACCACCGTTCGAGGAGTACGAGTACCACCATGCACGACGCCACTGACAATCGCCCCGCCGCGCTGCTCGCGATGTCCCCGGAGGTCGCGGAGCGCCTCTTCACCGCGCCCCAGCGGGAGCGGCTGACCGGACTCGTGCGCACCGATCCCGCCCTGGTCGCGCAGGACTTCACGCGGCCGGACCCGGCGGTGGCCGCCGCGCTCGCCGAGGCGGAGCTGCTGGTCACGTGCTGGGGCGTGCCGCCGATCACGGCGTCCGTCCTGGCCGCGGCGCCCCGGCTGCGCGCCGTCGTGCACGCCGCGGGCACCGTCAAGCACCACATCACCGACGCCTGCTGGGAGCGCGGCCTGGCCGTCAGTTCGGCCGCGGCCGCCAACGCCCTGCCGGTGGCGGAGTACACGCTCGCCGCGATCCTCTTCGCGGGCAAGCGCGTACTGGACTCGGCGCGCGGCTACCGCGAGCTGCGTGCCGCCCACGACTGGCACGGGACGCTGATCGACGCGGGCAACTACCGCCGCACGGTGGGCATCGTCGGGGCCTCCCGGATCGGCCGCCGCGTCATCGAGCTGCTGCGCCCCTTCGACCTGGACGTGCTGCTGTACGACCCGTACGTCGACGCGGCGGGCGCCGAGGCGCTCGGCGTGGCCGGCGTGGGCCTGGACGAGCTGTGCGCGCGCAGTTCGGTGGTCTCCGTGCACGCGCCGCAGGTCCCGGCCACCCGCCACATGATCGGCGCGGCCCAGCTGGCGGCGATGGCGGACGGGGCGACGCTGATCAACACGTCGCGCGGATCCCTGATCGACGAGGACGCGCTCCTGCCGGAGCTGGTCTCCGGCCGCCTCGCCGCCGTGCTCGACGTGACGGACCCGGAAGTCCCGCAGGCCGGCTCGCCGCTGTACGACCTGCCGAACGTGCTGCTGACCCCGCACGTCGCGGGCTCCCTCGGCAACGAGACGCACCGCATGGCGGAGCACGCGCTCGACGAGATCGAGCGCTTCACGAAGCGAGAGCCCTTCGCCGAACCCGTACTGCCGGACGCGCTGCACCTCTCCGCGTGACGCCCGGCGGGCCCGTACCGCCTCCGCGCGGGCGGGCCTGCGGGGGCCCGGCCCGGGCCCGGTGCCGCCTCGGGGGGAGGCACCGGACCCGCACCGCCGTGCGCGGCGGGGAGGATCCGGGCGCGGGTCTCCCCGGGGGGAACGGGCGAGGCCCGGCACCCGCCCCGAAGGGGGGTGCCGGGCCTCGCCCGTGCGATGTCCGCGTGCCGGATGCCGGCGCGCGCGCCGGTTGTCAGTGCGAGTGGCCGTGGCCGCCCGCGGCCGGCTCCTCGTCCTCGGCCGGCTTCTCGACGACCAGGGTCTCGGTCGTGAGCAGCAGCGAGGCGATGGAGGCGGCGTTCTCCAGGGCGGAGCGCGTCACCTTGACCGGGTCGATGACGCCGGCCTTGACCAGGTCGACGTACTCGCCGGTGGCCGCGTTGAAGCCGTGGCCCTTGTCGAGCTCCGCCACCTTCGAGGTGATGACGTAGCCCTCCAGGCCCGCGTTCTCGGCGATCCAGCGCAGCGGCTCGACGACCGCGCGGCGGACGACCGCCACGCCGGTGGCCTCGTCGCCGTCCTTGCCCAGGCTGTCGTTCAGCACCTTGCCCGCGTGGACGAGGGCAGAGCCACCACCGGAGACGATGCCCTCCTCGACCGCGGCGCGGGTCGCGGAGATCGCGTCCTCCAGGCGGTGCTTCTTCTCCTTCAGCTCCACCTCGGTGGCGGCACCGACGGAGATCACGCACACGCCGCCGGCCAGCTTCGCGAGGCGCTCCTGGAGCTTCTCGCGGTCCCAGTCGGAGTCCGTGGTCTCGATCTCGGCCTTGATCTGGCCGACGCGGCCCGCGACGTCGGCGCTGTTGCCGGCGCCGTCGACGATGGTCGTGTCGTCCTTGGTGACGGTGACGCGGCGGGCGGAGCCCAGCACGTCCAGGCCGGCCTGGTCGAGCTTGAGGCCGACCTCCTCGGCGATGACGGTCGCGCCCGTGAGGGTGGCGATGTCGCCGAGCATGGCCTTGCGGCGGTCACCGAACCCGGGCGCCTTGACGGCGACCGCGTTGAACGTGCCGCGGATCTTGTTCACGACCAGGGTCGACAGGGCCTCGCCCTCGACGTCCTCGGCGATGATCAGCAGCGGCTTCGAGCCACCCGCCTGGATGACCTTCTCCAGCAGCGGGAGCAGGTCCTGGATGGAGGAGATCTTGCCCTGGTTGATCAGGATGTAGGGGTCCTCGAGGACGGCCTCCATACGCTCCTGGTCGCTCACCATGTACGGGGACAGGTAGCCCTTGTCGAAGGCCATGCCCTCGGTGAAGTCGAGCTCCAGGCCGAAGGTGTTGGACTCCTCGACGGTGATGACACCGTCCTTGCCGACCTTGTCCATCGCCTCGGCGATGAGCTCGCCGACCTGCTGGTCCTGCGCGGAGAGCGCGGCCACGGCGGCGATGTCGGACTTGTCGTCGATGGGGCGCGCGGTCTCCAGGAGGTCCTTGGAGACGGCGGCGACGGCGGCGTCGATGCCGCGCTTGAGGGCGGCCGGGGAGGCGCCGGCGGCCACGTTGCGCAGGCCCTCGCGCACCAGAGCCTGGGCGAGCACCGTGGCGGTGGTGGTGCCGTCACCCGCGATGTCGTTGGTCTTGGTCGCCACCTCCTTCACGAGCTGCGCGCCGAGGTTCTCGTACGGGTCCTCGACCTCGACCTCACGGGCGATGGTGACGCCGTCGTTGGTGATGGTGGGGGCGCCGAACTTCTTGTCGATGACGACGTTGCGGCCCTTGGGGCCGATCGTCACCTTCACCGTGTCGGCAAGCTTGTTGACGCCGCGCTCGAGGGCGCGACGGGCGTCCTCGTCGAACTTCAGGATCTTCGCCATGGGAGCTTCTGTGTCCTCTCAGACGACCTGCGCCCCTGCCCGCCCGGCGTACGCAGGGTGGCCAGGGGCGCAGATCGGAAAAGCGATGCTGGGGTGAGTTACTTCTCGATGATCGCGAGCACGTCGCGAGCCGAGAGGACGAGGTACTCCTCGCCGCTGTACTTCACCTCGGTGCCGCCGTACTTGCTGTACAGAACGACGTCGCCGACGGAAACGTCGAGCGGCAGGCGCTCGCCGTTCTCGAAGCGGCCCGGGCCCACGGCCAGGACGACGCCCTCCTGGGGCTTCTCCTTGGCGGTGTCCGGGATGACCAGGCCAGAGGCCGTGGTCTGTTCGGCGTCGAGCGGCTGGACCACAATGCGGTCCTCGAGCGGCTTGATGGCAACCTTGGTGCTGGCGGTCGTCACGATCCGACCTCCCCCTTCGGAGATCTCACGGGGTTGACTGTCTGAGGGTGGCGACCAGGTGGATCCGTCGTCGCGGGTGCCGGACCTGCCCGTCGCGCGTTCTGGCACTCTCACTTGCTGAGTGCCAGAGCCGAGACTATGACCGCGATTAGCACTCGGTCAAGCGGAGTGCCAATCGGCGTGGGGCGCGGCGCGGTTCGGGCGACGTACGGACCGGTGCCGGCGGCTTCCCGCCCCGGCCCAGGTCCTGACCCCGGGACCCGAGGCCCGGGCCCCGGCCGCGGCTCCGGCCCGGTGCCCTGCCCGCGGCGCGCCGGGCAC
>NZ_JAKGCV010000176.1 GCF_021556455.1 Streptomyces fuscigenes
GCGCCCGGCCGGGCCCGGCGGCGCCGGAGCGCGGGTCGTCGTGCCCGCGCGCGCCGCTGATCGGCCCGGGTCGGGACACCGCGCGCGGGACACGGCACCGGCCCGGTCTCCCGAACCGGCGACGCGTGGGGCACTCTTGGATTGTTGTTTTTTCTGTGAACGTTCCGAACCGCTTTCAGATCAGTCCTGTTCGCCCGTGATCCTTCGCCGGCCCGACGTACTGAGGTACCGGCGGCCGGCACGCCGGCCCGTCGGCTCTCAGCGCACCGGGCTCGGCCCCGCACCGCGCACACCCGCTCGTTCCCTCGTGTATCCACGGCCACTCGCACAACGGAGCCCTTCATGACCAACGGCACGCCCAAGCCCCGGATCGACACCAGCAAGCCCCATCCGGCGCGGGTGTACGACTGGCTGCTCGGGGGCAAGGACAACTACCTCGTCGACCAGGCCGTCGGCGACAAGCTCCCCGAGGAGTCGAAGGCGGCCGCGCGGCAGAACCGCGCCTTCATGAACCGGGCCGTCGCCTGGGCCGCGAGCGAGGGCCACGACCAGTTCCTGGACATCGGCACGGGCATCCCCACGCAGCCGAACCTGCACCAGATCGTGCAGCGCGTGAACCCCCGCGCCCGGATCGTCTACACGGACTACGACCCGATCGTGCTGCGCCACGCGGAGGCGCTGCTCATCTCGACGCCCGAGGGCACGACCGACTACATCCAGGCCGACGTGCGCGAACCGGAGAAGATCCTCGAGCACGCGCGGACGATACTCGACTTCGACCGGCCCGTCGTGCTCTCGCTGATCGCCCTCCTGCACTTCATCCAGGACGAGGAGGACCCCTACGGCATCGTCCGCACCCTGACGGACGCGCTGCCGTCCGGAAGCCTGCTGATCTTCTCCCACGGCACCACCGACTTCCACCCGGCCGAACTGGTGGAGACCGTGAAGGAGGCGTACCGCAAGGGGACGATCCCGCTGCGCTTCCGCACCCGCGAGGAGACCCTGCGCTTCTTCGAGGGCCTCGACCTGGTCGAGCCCGGCCTCGTCACCGCGCCCGAGTGGTACAAGCAGGAGCCCCGCCCGGAGGAGGAGCGCAGCGGCATCTACGCGGCGGTCGCCCGCGTGCGCTGACGGCTCGCGCGGCGGTGGTCGCCCGCGTACGCCCGCGGCTCCCCGGCGCCCCGCCGCGCCGGGCACGACGGCCCGCGGCGCGAGCGAGCCCACCGCACCACGCGACGAGGCCCGGCCCCCTGTCAGGAGGGAGCCGGGCCCCGCTCTTTCCGCGCGGCCCGGGCGCCCCCCGTGTTCACGGCGTCCGGACCGCGCGCCTCACCCGATCGCCGCCGCGAACAGGTGCAGCGCCGCGTTGTCCGGCAGCGTCACGTACGCCACCTGCTTGCCCGCCGTCAGCGGCACCGACGACGCGTACAGGCTGACCTGGTGGTCGTGCGGCAGCGTGTCGGTGGCCGGGTTGTTCCAGTGGGCCGTGGTGGCGACCAGCGCGCTGCCGTCCACCGCCTGGTTGCTGTACCAGTCGGCCATCGTCACCGTGCCGGCGGACGTCGTGCCGTCCGTGTACGTGACGGTGGCCTGCCCGCTCTGCGTGCCGTTCGTGCCCGCGCCGAGGAACGCGAGCCGCGTCCCGGAGCCGTGCAGGGCCACGGCCTGGCCGGCCGCCGGCACCTCGTCGGCGGTGCCCGCCGCGACGCCCGGCCAGGTGAAGGTGGCCTCGGCCGTGCGGACCTGCCCGCCCGGGGCGATCCCCGCGTCGGCGAGGGCCTGTGCCGAGTAGCTGTACCCGGCCCCGCCGAAGTCGCCGGCCGCCGGTGCCGCGTCGTCGGTGACGCCGACCTCCGTGGCCGCGGAGGCCAGGTCCGGGTAGGCGACCTGCACGGTCGCCGAGCCGTCGCCGGAACTCGTGCGCGGCGAGCCGAGGTAGCGGGTGGTGGCCGCCAGCCGCGCCGGGCCGCCCTTCGCGTCCGCGGGGACCGTCACGGACCAGGTCGTCGAGGCCGACTTCCCGGGCAGCACGGCGAGGTGCGTCGCCGCGTCGCGGGCCGTGGCGTGCCAGCCGGCCGGCACGGACAGCTTCGTCGTCGGAGCGACGACGGGCTGCGTGGAGCCGTTGGTGAAGGTGGTCTTCACCGTGATCGCGGAGCCGCCGGTCACGAGCGAGGGCGCGGTCACCTTCGTGTAGCGGGGGCCGCTCGTCGTGCGGACCTGGAAGCCGCCGCTGAGCGGCAGGCTGCGCGAGGAGTCGCCGACGTGCACCGTGTAGGCGCCCGGGGTCAGGGTCCACGCCTGCGCGTCGCTGTTCCAGTACGAGGCGTCCCGCGCGGTGACGTCGAAGGACACCTGCTTGGTCTGGTGGGCCTTCAGGGCCACCTTCACGAAGCCCTTGAGCTGGTCGGCCGGCTCGCCGGCCGCCTTCGGGTCGCTCAGGTACAGCTGGGCCACCTCGGAGCCGGCGCGGTCGCCGGTGTCGGTGACGTCGGCGGTCACGCGCAGCTTCCCGCCCTCCCGCAGCGTCGAACCGTCGACGTGCAGGTTCGAGAAGCGGTACGAGGTGTACGAGAGCCCGTACCCGAAGGGGTACAGCGGCGTCTCGCCCTTGGCGTCGTAGTACTTGTAGCCGACGTCCAGGCCCTCCGAGTACTGGACCTTGCCGTTCACGCCGGGCCACTGGGCGGCGGTCGACGCGGGCACCTGGTCCAGCGACTTCGGGAAGGTCACCGGCAGCCTGCCGGACGGGTTCACGTCCCCGTACAGCAGCGCGGCGATCGCGTTGCCGGACTCCTGGCCCGGGTACCACGCCTCGAAGACGCCCTTGACCTGGTCGATCCACGGCATCGTCACGGCGGAACCGGTGTTCAGCACGACGATCGTGTTCGGGTTGGCCTGGGCGACGGCCTCGATGAGCGCGTTCTGGGTGCCGGGGAGGTCGATGTTCGCGAGATCGCTGCCCTCGGACTCGAAGTCGTTGGCGTAGACGATCGCGACGTCCGACTTCGCGGCGAGGTCGGCGGCCTGGCCCTGGAGGTCGCTGCCGGGCTGCTGCCAGCCGAGGTGCACCTCGTCGCCGCCGGTGCCCTGGTAGTAGTCGACCTCGACGGACACCGGCTTGCCCGCGGTCAGCGTGACCGTGCCGGTCTCGGTGTGCGTGGCCTGGTCGCGCCAGTTGTCGATGACCTGCTTGCCGTCGATCAGCAGCCGGCTGCCGTCGTCGCTGCTCAGGCCGAAGGTGTACGAGCCGGTCGCCGGCGGGGTGAGGGTGCCGGTCCACTTCGCGGAGAAGTCGGTGCCGGGCACCCCGTCGGCCGGGGCCGCGCCGTTCCAGTTGAAGTCGACCTGCGCGTCGGTGCGCGTCGCGGCGGGCGTGCCGGTGAGCGTCTTGTTCGCGTAGTAGTCGCCCTGCAGGCCGTGGCCGGTGCCGGACGGCGGGGTCAGGTACTGGCTGTCGACCACGGGCAGCTGCCCGTTGGCGCTGACGTTGCCCTGCGCGTAGGCGACCGTCGTGCCGGCCCCGGCGCGGGCCTTGATCCCGTCGTACGGCGTGACGGTGCCGGTGCCCGCGACGGTGGCGCTGCCGCCGCCGGCGCTCATGGTGTCCTTGCCGGCGCCGTCGCCGATGACGGCGATCGACTTGACCTTCCTCCCGTCGAGCGGGAGCACGTTGCCGCTGTTCTTCAGCAGGACGGCGCCGTCCTCCGCCGCCTTCTTCGCCACCGCGACGTGGGCGGCCGTGGACGCGACGGCGTCCGGGGTGTCGGCCGAGGGGTGGTCGAAGAGGCCGAAGCGGAACTCCTCGCGCATGATCCGCGCGACCATGTCGTCCACGCGGGACCTGTCGACCTTCCCGTCCTGCACCGCCGTCTTCAGGGCAGCGCCGAAGTAGGAGTCGTCGGGCATCTGCATGTCCATGCCCGCGTTGGCGGAGGCCGCGGTGGAGTGGGTGCCGCCCCAGTCCGAGGTGATGAAGCCGTCGAAGCCGAACTGGTTCTTCAGGATGTTGTTCAGGTAGGCGTTCTCGCAGGCGTACGTGCCGTTGATGGACGAGTACGAGCACATCGCCGACGACGGCTTCGCCTGGGACACGATGGTCCCGAACGCGGCCGTGTAGACCTCCTGGACGGTCCGGTCGTCGATGACAGCGTTGTCGGTGACCGTGTTGCGGTTGGTCTCCTGGTTGTAGACCGCCCAGTGCTTCACCTGGGCCATCACGCCCTGGGACTGGATGCCCTCGATGTCCGCCGCACCGATCTGGCCGGTCAGGTACGGGTCCTCGCTGTACGACTCGAAGGCGCGGCCCCAGCGCGGGTCGCGGACGATGTTCACGGTCGGGCCGAGGTCGACGTCGACGCCCTTGGCCTTGTCCTCCGCGCCGATCACCGCGCCGTAGGAGGAGGCGACCGACGGGTCGAAGGAGGCCGCGACGCTCGCCGCGGCGGGCAGCTGCGTCGTGTCGTTCATCCGGACGCCGACCGGGCCGTCCTGCATCTTCAGGGCGGGGATGCAGAGCCGGGCGTCGCCCGGTACGTACCCCGTGTACGCGGAGCCGGCGGCCCCGTGCACCATCGTGATCTCCTCGTCCAGCGTCATCTTCGACAGGACCTGGGAGACGCGGTCGTCGACCGGGGCGTGCGAGCCGAGCCAGGGGCAGGCGGCGGAGGACCCGGACGCGGGGCTCTCGGGGTGGGCGGGGGCCGCGGCGGCCGAGGCGGGCACGGCCAGCGCCGCGACCAGCAGCGCGCCGGACGCCACCGCACCGAGGTGCGGTCTTCTTCTGCGCATACGGAACTCCTGGGGGGAGAACGGGGCGTGAGGTGGAGGGGAAGGTGGAGGGGAAGAGCGGCGGACGTGGAGGGAAACAGCCCCTGTGACAGCAGGTGTTCGCATCGGGACGGACCGCATTGTTTCTACGGCCTGTCATGTCCAGGGACAAGAAGAAGGCGGCGGAATTGGCCGGATCATTGAACTCGCGCCGCCGCCCGCACCGTCCGCCGCCACGCCGCCCGCCCTTCCCGGGTCCCGCCGGACGCCGCACCCCCGCCGCCACGGGGAAGGCGGGCCGGTGGGCCCCGACACCCCGGCCCGCCCCCGCGCGGCGGCGCTGCCGATGTGCGCCGCGGCCGAAGTAAGGTACGGGCCACCGCACCGGTAGCAGGCAGCAGAAGGCGAGTGTGTCCATGCCCGACAGCCCAGAGCGCTACGTCGCCCGCGTCGTGGACGTGCCCGAGGAGGGCATCCGGCTGGCACCCGCCCCGGGGACGGCGCCCCCGCAGGAGCCGACGGAGGTCAACCTCCTGGGCATGGCCGTCGCGCTGGCTCTCGGCACCGCGGACTACGAGCACCACCCCGAGCCGCGCAACCCCGAACTGCAGACCGTCGACGCCCTCCTCGCCGGGGACGCCGTCATGCCCTGGCGCGCGACGCGCGAGGTCGCCGGCACCGATCCGTACGTCGTGTGCGAGCGCTCGGCGAGCGGCCACTACCACTGCCGCGTCCAGCACCGCCCCGAGGACGATCCCGCCTGATCCACGGCCGCCCGCCACCACCGTGCGGCCCCGTCCGACGGGGAGCCGCACGCCGGGCCCGGCCGCCGCTCCGGGTGCCGGGCAGCGGACGCTCCGCTCCCCCCGCGGGCCGCGCCGCGCCATCTCACGAGCGGCTCGCGTCCCGGCGTCCGACCCGCTCGCGCACCCGGCCCGGCGCGGGTCTTCCCGCCGGTCGGACGAGCCGCCGGGCAGGACAGGGCACCCTTCCCGTTCTGATACGCTCATCCAGCGACGTTCGGACAAGGAGCACCACCCACTGCCAGCGGGTAATCGGTTGGGGCTCGCATCACCGTGTGCGACACTTGTTCACGCGCATCGCCTGGTCCTGTGGAGCAGTTTGGAGTGCTCGCCACCCTGTCAAGGTGGAGGCCGCGGGTTCAAATCCCGTCAGGACCGCTGCAGCTCGTCGTAGCTGCGTGGCTGGGTAGCTCAGTTGGTACGAGCGATCGCCTGAAAAGCGATAGGTCGCCGGTTCGATCCCGGCCCCAGCCACATCCGTACGAGAGCGATCCGTCCCCCGGACACCGAGGGGCGGGTCGCTCTCGTCGTGTGCGCCCGGACCGGTGCGGGCGGCCCCTCCGCCCGTGCGGAGCGGCGCCCGGCTCGGGCGGTCACGGCGGCCCGCGGGCAGCGCACGGCGAAATGAGTTCGCCGCTTCGGCGGCCTCGGTGCGATCCTGGGATGCGGTATGTCTACTTCCCTCGCCGACCTCCAGTCCCTGCTGGCCGAGGTCTCCCTGCGCGACGCGCAGCGGCTCGGCCGGCGGCTCGAAGGCACCCGGCGCATCCGCAAGCCCGAAGCACGCCAGGCGGTGCTGGACGAGATCGCCGCCGAGGCGGAGAAGGCCGCGGAGCGCGTCCGTCGGCGTGCCGCCCGCCTGCCCGAGATCACGTATCCCGAACAGCTCCCCGTCAGCCGCCGCAAGGACACGATCCTCGAGGCGATACGCGACCACCAGGTCGTGATCGTCGCCGGCGAGACCGGGTCGGGCAAGACGACCCAGATCCCCAAGATCTGCCTGGAGCTCGGCCGGGGCGTGCGCGGCATGATCGGGCACACCCAGCCCCGCCGCATCGCCGCCCGCACGGTGGCCGAGCGCGTGGCGGAGGAACTCGGCACGCCGCTCGGCGAGACCGTCGGCTGGAAGGTCCGCTTCACCGACCAGGTCAACCCGGAGTCCACGTTCGTCAAGCTCATGACGGACGGCATCCTGCTCGCCGAGATCCAGACCGACCGCGAGCTGCGCGCCTACGACACGATCATCATCGACGAGGCCCACGAGCGCAGCCTCAACATCGACTTCCTGCTCGGCTACCTCGCCCAACTGCTGCCGCGCCGCCCGGACCTCAAGCTCGTCATCACCTCGGCGACGATCGACCCCGAGCGCTTCGCCCGCCACTTCGGCGCCTTCGCGTCCGTGCCGACGGCCTCCAGAGCCTCCGCGGCTTCGGCGACTTCCGCGGACTCGGCGACTTCGACGGCTCCGGCGGCTTCCGGCGCGGCCGGCGCCGGCCGCCCGGACGGAGAGTCCGGGTCCGGATCCGGGTCCGCCGAGGTTCCGGGCGCCCCGATCATCGAGGTGTCCGGCCGCACGTATCCCGTGGAGGTCCGCTACCGGCCGCTGCTGGAGGAGAACCCCGGCGAGGACGCCGAGGGCGACCGCGACCAGATCACCGCGATCTCCGACGCCGTAGACGAACTCCAGGCCGCGGGGCCCGGCGACATCCTCGTGTTCCTCTCCGGAGAGCGCGAGATCCGCGACACCGCGGACGCGCTGGAGCGCCGCAAGCTGCGCAACACCGAGATCCTCCCGCTGTACGCCCGCCTGTCCCACGCCGAGCAGCACCGCGTCTTCCAGCGCCACTCCGGCCGCCGGATCGTCCTCGCCACCAACGTGGCCGAGACGTCCCTGACCGTGCCCGGCATCAAGTACGTCATCGACCCCGGCACGGCCCGCATCTCGCGCTACAGCCTGCGCACCAAGGTCCAGCGGCTCCCCATCGAGCGCATCTCGCAGGCCAGCGCCAACCAGCGCAAGGGCCGCTGCGGCCGCACCTCGGACGGCATCTGCGTCCGGCTGTACTCCGAGGACGACTTCCTCTCCCGCCCGGAGTTCACGGACGCGGAGATCCTGCGCACCAACCTCGCCTCGGTCATCCTCCAGATGACCGCGGCCGGGCTCGGCGACATCGAGAAGTTCCCCTTCATCGACCCGCCGGACCACCGCAACATCCGCGACGGCGTCCAACTCCTCCAGGAGCTCGGCGCGCTGGAGTCGGAGCAGAAGGAGCGGCGCGGACGCCTCACGCCGCTCGGCCGCCGGCTGTCGCAGCTGCCCGTAGACCCGCGCCTCGCGCGCATGGTCGTCGAGGCGGACCGCAACGGCTGCGTCCGCGAGGTCATGGTGATCGCCGCGGCCCTGTCGATCCAGGACCCGCGCGAGCGGCCCGCCGAGAAGCAGGCCCAGGCCGACCAGCAGCACGCGCGCTTCAAGGACGAGACGTCCGACTTCCTCGCGTTCCTCAATCTCTGGCGCTACCTGCGCGAGCAGCAGGAGGCCAGGTCGTCGTCCTCGTTCCGCCGCATGTGCAAGGCCGAGTACCTCAACTACCTGCGCATCCGCGAATGGCAGGACATCTACAGCCAGCTGCGCACGGTCGCCCGCCAGATGGGCATCGCGCTCAACGAGCAGGACGCGCCCGAGCAGCGCGTGCACGTCTCGCTGCTGGCGGGACTGCTCTCGCACATCGGCATGAAGGACGTGCGCGACGCCAAGTCCGCCGGTGACGGCAAGGGCGGCGACGGGAGCCGGCGCGGGGGCGAGTACATCGGCGCGCGCAACGCCAAGTTCGCGATCTTCCCCGGCTCGGCGCTGTTCCGGAAGCAGCCCCGCTTCGTCATGTCGGCCGAGCTGGTCGAGACGTCCCGGCTGTGGGCGCGCGTCAACGCCCGCATCGAACCGGAGTGGATCGAGCCGCTCGCCGGCCACCTGCTCAAGCGCACCTACAGCGAGCCGCACTGGGAGAAGGACCGGGCGGCCGTGGTCGCGTTCGAGAAGGTGACGCTGTACGGCGTGCCGATCGTCGCCGACCGCAAGGTCGACTACGGCCGCATCGACGCCGAGGTCTCCCGAGACCTGTTCATCCGCAACGCCCTCGTCGAGGGCGACTGGCGCACGCACCACCAGTTCTTCCACGACAACCGCAAGCTGCTCGGCGAGGTCGAGGAGCTGGAGCACCGCGCGCGGCGCCGGGACATCCTCGTCGACGACGAGACGCTGTTCGACTTCTACGACCAGCGGGTCCCCGCCGACGTGGTCTCCGGCGCGCACTTCGACTCCTGGTGGAAGGCGCGGCGCCGCGAGGAGCCCGAACTGCTCGACTTCGAGCGGTCGATGCTGATCAACGAGGCCGCGGAGTCCGTCACCAAGGACGACTACCCGGACTCGTGGCGGCAGGGCGCCCTGAAGTTCCGGGTGACCTACCAGTTCGAGCCCGGCGCGGACGCCGACGGCGTGACCGTCCACATCCCGCTCCAGGTGCTCAACCAGGTCACGGGCGAGGGGTTCGACTGGCAGATCCCGGGCCTGCGCGAGCAGGTGGTGACCGAGCTGATCCGGTCGCTGCCCAAGCCGATCCGCCGCAACTACGTGCCCGCGCCGAACTTCGCCCAGCGCTTCCTCGACCGGGCCGTGCCCCGCCAAGAGCCGCTCGTCACGACCCTGGCGCGGGAACTCCAGCTCATGGTCGGCGTGCCCGTCACGGCCGACGACTTCGACGTGTCGCGCGTGCCCGACCACCTCAAGGTCACGTTCCGGATCGTCGACGAGCGGCGGCGCAGGCTCGCGGAGGCGAAGGACCTGGAGACGCTGCGGGCGAAGCTGCGCCCGAAGGCCCGCCAGGCCCTGTCCGAGGCGGCCGCCGCGACGGCGGAGCGCTCCGGGGGCGAGGCCATCGAGCGGACCGGCCTGAAGGACTGGACGATCGGCTCGCTGGTACGGGTCTTCGAGACACGCAGGGCGGGTCAGCCCGTGAAGGCCTACCCGGCGCTCGTCGACGAGGGCGCGACGGTCGCGGTTCGGCTCTTCGACACCGAGGCCGAGCAGCAGCTCGCCATGTGGCGCGGCACGCGCCGGCTGATCCTGGCGAACATCCCCGTCAGCCCGGCCAAGTTCGCCTCCGACAAGCTCACCAACCAGCAGAAGCTGAACCTGTCGAGCAATCCGCACGGCTCCATCCAGGCGCTGTTCGAGGACTGCGCGACCGCGGCGGCCGACAAGCTGATCGCCGACCACGGCGGGCCCGCGTGGGACGAGGAGTCGTACCGCAAACTCTTCGACAGCGTCCGTGCGGACCTCGTGGACACGACCGTGCGGACCGTGGCCCAGGTGCAGCAGATCCTGGCGGCGTGGCAGGCGTGCGAGCGGCGGCTGCGCGCGACGACGAGCCCCGCGCTGCTGCCGAACGTCCAGGACGTCAAGGACCAACTGGCGCGGCTCGTGCCCGCCGGGTTCGTCACGAAGGTCGGCGTGCGGAGACTGCCGGACGTGATGCGCTACCTGGTCGCGGCCGACCGGCGGCTGCAGCAGATGCCGACGGCCGTCCAGCGGGACACCACGCGCATGGAAAAGGTCCACGAGATGCAGGACGAGTACGCGTGGCTGCTGGAGCAGCTTCCGGCGGGCCGGCCGGTGCCGGAGCAGGTACGCGACATCCGCTGGATGATCGAGGAGCTGCGGGTCAGCTACTTCGCGCACGCCCTCGGCACGGCGCAGCCCGTCTCCGACAAGCGCATCGTGAAGGCGATCGACGCGGCGGCGCCGTGAGCCGACGGCTGCCCGGGCAGCCGGGCGGGCCGGTCGCCCCTGCCCGCCCGGCTGCCGAGGACGGGTCTCGCGGCTCCGCTTCCGGCCCCGGTGCGGGGCGTCCGCGTGCCGGTCCGGGGCCGCTGGGTGCCCTGCCGGGACGCCCCGGCGCGGAGGCCGTCCCCGTAGCGCGGGCATCGCGCTGAGTGAGTTCGACCTGACCATCTGAGCTGCTGTAGAGTCTGTCTCCGCAGCCCGCACTCGCCGGGAGGCGCACCAAGGTCCTGTGGAGCAGTTTGGAGTGCTCGCCACCCTGTCAAGGTGGAGGCCGCGGGTTCAAATCCCGTCAGGACCGCACGACGTCGAAGGGCCCGCATCCTCGGATGCGGGCCCTTCGCGTTGCCCGGCCGACGTCGGGACGCCCGGCCGACGTCGGGACGCCCGGCCCGCCCGGCGTGCGCGGCCGGACGGCCGGCAGCGGGGCGTGCGCGGCCACGGCATCCGCCACGGGGACG
>NZ_JAKGCV010000177.1 GCF_021556455.1 Streptomyces fuscigenes
GCGCCGGATGCGCCCGGCACGTCCAGCGCCTCGAACCGCCCGGCCTGCGGTGCCCAGTCGCGCGCCGGGTCCTCCGCGTACAGGCGCGCCTCGACCGCGTGCCCGGACGGCGGCGGCGGCGCGGGCGGCAGCGCCGCTCCCTCCGCCACGGCGATCTGCCAGGCGACCAGGTCCGTCCCGAACACCTCCTCCGTGACCGGGTGTTCGACCTGGAGGCGGGTGTTCATCTCCAGGAAGCCGGGGCGCCCGCCGGGCGCGAGGAGGAACTCGACCGTGCCCGCGCCCCGGTAGCCCACCGCGCGTGCCGCCGCCGCGGACGCCTCGCACAGCTCCCGCGTCAGCTCCGGGCCGATGCCCGGCGCGGGCGCCTCCTCGACGACCTTCTGGTGCCGCCGCTGGAGGGAGCAGTCGCGGGTGCCCAGCGTCCACACCGTGCCGTGCGCGTCGGCGAGCACCTGCACCTCGACATGGCGTCCGCGCTCCACGTACGGCTCGACGAACACCTCCCCGTCGCCGAAGGCGGCGAGCGCCTCGGCCCGCGCCGCTTCGAGGGCCCCGGGCAGGGCGGCGAGGTCCCGCACGACCCGCATGCCGCGACCGCCGCCGCCCGCCGCCGCCTTGACCAGCAGTGGGAGGTCCGCCTCGGTGGCGGTCTCGGGGTCGACGGGGGCGAGCAGCGGCACACCGGCCGCCGCCATCAGCTCCTTGGCCCGCGTCTTGGACGCCATCCGCGCCACGGCCGACGGCGGCGGGCCGATCCAGCACAGGCCGGCGGCCTCGACGTCCCGGGCGAAGCCGGCGTTCTCGGAGAGGAAGCCGTAGCCCGGGTGGACGGCGTCGGCGCCGGCGGCCAGGGCCGCCCCGACGACCGCGTCGCCCCGCAGATACGTGCCGGCGGGTGCCGCGCCGGGCAGCCGCACCGCCGAGTCCGCCTCACGCACGTGCCGGGCACCCGCGTCGGCGTCGGAGTACACCGCGACGGTCGCGATGCCCAGCGCCCGGCAGGTGCGAAAGACGCGGCACGCGATCTCGCCGCGGTTGGCCACCAGTACGGACGTGATCACCGAGAACCTCCCACCGTCTGCCTGCTTCGGACCGTCCCCCCTGCTTCGAACCATCCCCCGTCGGACGGTCCGCCCCCGGCCGCCTCGCGGCGGGGCGCCGCGCGCCGCCCGGCCGGGGAGCCGTCACATCCGGAACACACCGAAGCCCCCCTCGACGCCCCGCACCGGCGCGTTGTGCACGGCGGAGAGGCACAGCCCGAGCACGGTCCTGGTGTCCCGCGGGTCGATGACGCCGTCGTCGTAGAGCCGTCCCGACAGGAACACCGGCAGCGACTCGGCCTCGATCTGGGCCTCCACGGCCGCCCGCAGCGCCGCGTCGCCCTCCTCGTCGTAGGGGGTGCCGCGCGCCTCGGCCGCCGCCCTGGCCACGATCGACAGCACCCCGGCGAGCTGCTGGGGGCCCATGACGGCGGACTTGGCGCTCGGCCAGGAGAACAGGAAGCGGGGGTCGTAGGCGCGCCCGCACATGCCGTAGTGGCCCGCGCCGTACGAGGCGCCGACGAGCACGGACAGGTGCGGGACGGTGGAGTTGGCGACCGCGTTGATCATCATCGCGCCGTGCTTGACGATGCCGCCCTGCTCGTACCGGCTGCCCACCATGTAGCCCGTGGTGTTGTGCAGGAACACCAGCGGGATGTCCCGCTGGTTGGCGAGCTGGACGAACTGGGCGGCCTTCTGCGACTCCGCCGAGAACAGCACTCCGCGCGCGTTGGCGAGGATCCCCACGGGATGGCCGTGCAACCGCGCCCAGCCCGTCACCAGGCTCGGCCCGTAGCGGGGCTTGAACTCGTCGAAGACGGAACCGTCCACGATCCGCACCACGACGTCCCGGGGGTCGAAGGGCGTGCGCAGGTCGGCCGGGACGATGTCGAGCAGGTCCTCCGCGTCGTACAGCGGTTCCGCCACCGGCCCGGGATCGTGGCCGGGCTTGCGGTGGTTGAAGCGGGCGACGATCCTGCGGGCCTGCCGGACGGCGTCCTGCTCGTCCTCGGCGAAGTGGTCCGCGAGACCGGACGTGCCGGCGTGCATCACGGCGCCGCCCAGCGACTCGTCGTCGCTCTCCTCGCCGGTCGCCATCCTCACCAGCGGCGGGCCGCCGAGGAAGACCTTGGACCGGTCGCGGATCATCACCGTGTGGTCGGACATGCCCGGCACGTACGCGCCGCCCGCCGTCGAGTTGCCGAACACGACCGCCACCGTGGGGATCCCCGCGGCCGACAGCCGCGTGAGGTCGCGGAACAGCGCGCCCCCGGGGATGAAGATCTCCTTCTGGGAGGGCAGGTCGGCGCCGCCCGACTCGACCAGGCTGATCAGCGGCAGGCGGTTGGCCCGGGCGATCTCGTTGGCCCGCAGGGCCTTCTTCAGCGTCCACGGGTTGGACGCGCCGCCGCGCACGGTCGGATCGTTGGCGGTGACGACGCACTCGACGCCCGAGACCACCCCGATGCCGGTGACGATCGAGGCACCCACCGGATAGTCGCTGCCCCAGCCCGCCAGCGGCGACAGCTCCAGGAACGGGGTGTCCTGGTCGAGCAGCAGCTCGACCCGCTCGCGTGCGAGGAGCTTGCCCCGGCGGCGGTGGCGCGCGACGTAGCGCTCGCCGCCGCCCGCCAGCGCCTTGGCGTGCTCGGCCGAGAGCTCGGCGAGCTTGCCGAGCATCGCCTCCCGCGCGGAGGCGGTCGCGGGTTCCCGCACCGCCGCCGCGGGTTCGGCATCGGGCCCGGGCGCCGGGGCCGGCTCGGGGTCGGGGTCGGGACCCGGCTCGGGGTCGGTCTCGGTGGTCACAGCAGCACCTCCGGTATCTCGACGCGGCGCGAACGCAGCCACTCGCCCAGCCCCTTGGCCTGCGGGTCGAAGCGCGCGCCCGAGGCGACGCCCTCGCCGAGCAGGCCGTGGAGCGTGAAGTTGAGGGCGCGCAGCCGGGGCAGGACGTGCCGCTCGACGCGCAGCCCCGCCGTCTCCGGCAGGAGCCGGCGCAACTCGTCGGTGGTCAGGGTGTGCGCCAGCCAGGGCCAGGCCGCGTCGTCGCGCACCCACACACCGAGGTTCGCGTCCCCGCCCTTGTCTCCGCTGCGCGCGCCCGCGATCCGTCCGAGCGGCGCCCGCAGGGCCGGGCCGGGGGCCGGCGGAGGCGGCAGCGGGGGCGCGGGTACGGCCGCCGGCTCGCGGAACTCCGAGGGGGACGGCACCTCTTGGCGGGTACCGTCCGGCAGCACCGCGGTGTGCCGGGCCTGCCCGCGCGCGACGTACGCCGCCTCGAACACCCCGTACGGCGAGCCCTTTCCGGGCGGGGCGGTGACGTGGAAGCCGGGGTACGAGGCGAGCGCCAGCTCGACGGCCGCGCCCGTGACGGCGCGCCCGACCGCCTCCCGGTCGGCGTCGCGCACGACGAGGCGCAGCAGCGCGCTCGCGGTCTCCTCGGTGGCCGCGTCCGGGTGGTCGGTACGGGCCAGTTCCCAGCGGACCCCGGCCGGCCGACGCCCGGCGAGCGCGCCCTCGACCTGCTCGCGCAGCAGCGCGGCCTTGGCCTCGACGTCGAGTCCGGTCAGCACGAACACGACCTCGTTGCGCCAGCCGCCGATCCGGGTCAGCCCGGCCTTGAGCGTCGGCGGCGGCGCCTCGCCGCGCACGCCGTGGACCTCGACCCGGTCGGGGCCGTCCGGCCGCAGGCGGACGGTGTCGAGGCGCGCCGTCACGTCGGGGCCCGCGTACCGGGCGCCGCCCGTCTCGTACAGCAGTTGGGCGGTGACCGTCCCGACGTCGACGACGCCGCCCGTGCCCGGGTGCTTGGTGACGACGGCGGACCCGTCGGCACGGATCTCGGCCAGCGGGAACCCGGGCCTGCGGACGTCGTGGCCCGTGAAGAACGCGTAGTTGCCGCCGGTGACCTGGGCCCCGCACTCCAGCAGGTGCCCCGCCACGACGGCGCCGGCCAGGGCGTCGCGGTCGTCCGGGTCGTCCACCTCCCAGCCGAAGTGGGCGGCGGCCGGCCCGGTGACGAGGGCGGCGTCGGTGACGCGGCCCGTGACCACGATGTCGGCGCCGGCGCGCAGGCAGGCGGTGATGCCGGCGCCGCCGAGGTAGGCGTGGGCCGTCAGCGCGCCCTCGTGGCCGGGGAGTTCGTCGCCCTCGACGTGGGCGACGCGGGCGGGGACGCCGAGCCGGGCGGCCAGGCCCCGCACGGCGTCCGCCAGGGCGGCCGGGTTGAGGCCGCCCGCGTTGGTGACGATCCGTACGCCCTGGTCGTGGGCGAGGCCGAGGGTGGCCTCCAGCTGCTTGAGGAAGGTGCGGGCGTATCCGGCCGAGGGATCCTTCAGGCGCTCGCGGCCGAGGATCAGCATGGTCAGCTCGGCGAGGTAGTCCCCGGTCAGCACGTCGAGTTCGCCGCCGGTGAGCATCTCGCGGAAGGCGTCGAAGCGGTCGCCGTAGAAGCCGGAGGCATTGCCGACGCGGAGGACGGGCGCGGTCGCTGGCATGGAGGGCTCCCTTCCCGGGGGAGCATGGCAGCGCCCCGCCGGAAGAACAAGCATGCGTGCTTGTTTCCGGGCGGCCGCCCTGTGCGCGGGGCGGGGCGGGGCGGCGGGTGTGCCGGGGCGGGGTGGTGGCCGCGCGGACGGGGGCCGGGCCGCAGGCGTCCGGTCAGGGCGGGCCCGAGCCGTTCAGCCAGAAGGCGCCGTACAGCGCCGAGCCGAGCGCGGCGGTCCCCGAGATCGCGAGGGCGACCCGCGGACGGCACCGGGCCAGGCGGGACGCGATCGGCACCAGGATCGTGAACGCGGGCATGAGCAGGCGCGGCTTGGACCCGAAGTACCCGGAGGAGCACAGCGCGAGCGCCAGGATGAGGCCCGCGTACACCTGGAGAGGCGCGGGGAGGCCGGCCCTGAAGCCCGCGCGGTACGCGTGGAGGAGCAGGCCGACGCCCGCGACGAGCGCGATCCCGGCCGGGATCGCGGCGCCGTGCATCAGGGACGCGACGAACGCGGCGAAGGCGAGCCCGCCGTCGAATCCGTTGCCCCATCCGTGCTGCACCGCGAGGTAGCCGAAGAGGCCGCCGGTCCGCGTGCCGACCCAGAGCACGTAGGCGCAGGCGCCCAGCGGGGCCAGCGCGACACCCGCCACGGCGTCCGCGCCCACCCCTCCCCGTCTCGCCCGCACCACGGCCGCCACCACGACGGCGCACGCCACGGCGAGACCGGTCGGCCGCGTCAGGCCCGCGCAGGTCGCGAGGAGGCCGGCGAGCAGCCATCGCTCCTTGAGGACGGCGTACAGCGCCCAGGCCGCGAGCGCCGTGAACAGCGATTCGCTGTACGCCATCGACTGGACGACGCCGACCGGCAGGGCCGCCCACAGCACGACGGTGAAGAACGCGGTGCGCGCGCGGCCCACGCTCTGCACGGTGGCGTAGATCCCGGCGGCGGCCGCGAGCGAGGACACCGCGCTGACCAGGAGGCCCGCGTCGCCCGGGGAGAGAGGGGTGATGCGGGAGAGCAGGCCCTCCAGCCAGGGCAGCAGCGGGAAGAACGCCATGTCGGAGAGCGTGCGGCCGCCGGGCGCGGTGAGCGTGAAGTCGTACCCCTGCTCCACGACGCGCACGTACCAGAGGGAGTCCCACCGCTGCGACAGCAGGGCGTGCGCGCTGCGGCCGCGTGCCGCCGACCAGAGCGCGAGGACGACGAGACCGAGAGCCCGCACGGCGGCGAAGCACAGGACCGCGGTGGCGAGGTGGCGGGCGGACGGCGGTGCGGGCGCGGGTCCCCCGGCCGGTGCGGCGGGCAGGCCGTCCCCCCGCGCCTCCACTCTGGGCAGCATGCTCGACCGTTCTTCCCTCGACGTTGACGACGCAGACGGCGAGGTCCGGTCCAGCTCACGGGGACCGGCGGAGCCCACCGGAACCGCCGCGCGGCCCCCTCCCGCCGCGACGCCTCCGGCCCTGTCGGCACATCCCGCGGCGGAACAGTCTAGGGCGTCGGCGCCGCCGCCCCCGGGCGCGCGCCGCCCCGTGTCCGGATCCGCGCCGCTCCCCGGATCGGGCGTGCGGCCGGCGTGGTCTCGCCGATCGTCACGGCGCGAGGCGGGCCACGGACCCGGGTTCTACGACACGGCCTGGTTGCCCAGGGCCTTGAACTGCGTGCGGATCGCCCCGATGCTCGCGCCGATCACCAGCGCGATCGCGACCGCGTCGACGGCCGTGACCGCCTGGTCGAGGATGAGGAAGCCGGCGGTCGCCGCGATGGCCGGTTCCAGGCTCATCAGGACGGAGAAGGTCGCGGCGGGCAGCCGCCGCAGGGCGAGCAGTTCGAACGTGTACGGCAGGACGGACGAGAGCACGGCGACGCCGAGCGCCAGAGCGATCGTGCCGGGCTCCAGCATGGCGGGCCCGCTGTCCACGATGCCGAACGGCAGGGCGAGGACCGCGCCCACGCCCATCGCCAGGGCCAGTCCGTCCGCCTGCGGGAAACGGCGGCCCGTCCGGGCGCTGAAGAGGATGTACGTGGCCCACATGACGGCCGCCGCCAGCCCGAACGCGACACCCACCGGGTCGAGCCCGCCGATCCCGCCGCCGCCGAGGCCGCTCAGCAGGAAGACGCCCGCCAGTGCGAGCGCGGCCCACAGGACACTGACGAGCCGGCGCGAGGCGATCACCGAGAGCGCCAGGGGGCCGAGGACCTCCAGCGTCACGCCCGCGCCGAGCGGAATGCGGTCGACCGCCTCGTAGAAGAAGCCGTTCATGGCGGCCATCACGCCGCCGAAGGACAGCACGGTCACCCAGTCGGCGCGCGAGTGGCCGCGCAGGGACGGCCGGCACACCACGAGCAGCACGAGCGCGGCGAGCACCAGCCTCAGCGCCACGATGCCGAGCACCCCGGCGCGCGGCATCAGCGACACCGCGACGGCGCCGCCGAACTGCACGGACACGCAGCCCGACAGCACCAGCCCGAGCGCGCCGTAGGACCGCGACGGCGATCCCCCGCCGACGGGCCCCGGGGCACCGTCGGGAGGGGCCGCGACGGCGTCCGCCACGCGCGACGACGACGTACCCGAACTCACCCGAACCTCCGAACGCAGTACATTGAAGTGAACAAGAAGTCCAATGTACTGCCCAAACGCAACCCGCCACACATCCGTGCGAAACGCGCGCCGGGGAGGCACCCGCGGGGCGCCTGCACCCCAACCGGTGCCGGCGCGGCCCGCAGGCCCGCGGCTGGCCCGCGGCTGGCCCGCGGCTGCTGCCGGTGCCGTTGCCGTTGCCGGGGCCCGCGACGGTGCGGCCCGGATGCGGTCCCTCTGCCCGGCACGCGCCGACGTGGGCCGGACGGGCCCTTTACCACATCCCGTGGACGGCCCGTCTCATCCGACGGACACGTTTCCTCAGGGTTTGCCCGAAGGGCTACGCTCCGATCCGTGGCCGATATTCAGATTCCCGCTGACATCAAGCCCGCCGACGGCCGATTCGGCTCGGGCCCCTCCAAGGTGCGGACGGAAGCGGTCGAGGCGCTGGCCGCGACCGGCACGTCGCTCCTCGGCACGTCCCACCGCCAGGCCCCCGTCAAGAACCTCGTCGGCGAGGTCCGCGACGGCATCAGCAACCTCTTCTCGCTGCCCGACGGTTACGAGGTCGTCCTCGGCAACGGCGGCTCCACCGCCTTCTGGGACATCGCGACCCACGGGCTCATCGAGAACAAGTCCCAGCACCTGACGTTCGGTGAGTTCTCGTCCAAGTTCGCCAAGGCGGCCAAGCTCGCCCCCTGGCTGGCCGAGCCGACCGTCCTGTCCGCCGACCCGGGCTCGTACCCCGACGCCAAGGGCGAACCCGGCGTCGACGTCTACGCCCTGACGCACAACGAGACCTCCACGGGCGTCGCGGCGCCGATCCACCGGGTGCCCGGCGCGGACGACGGTGCGCTCGTCCTGGTGGACGCCACCTCCGCGGCGGCGGGACTGCCGGTCGACATCGCCGAGACGGACGTGTACTACTTCGCCCCGCAGAAGGGCTTCGCCTCCGACGGCGGTCTGTGGGTCGCGGCGTTCTCGCCGGCCGCCCTGGAGCGGGCCGCCCGCGTGCACGCCTCGGGCCGGCACGTGCCGGAGTTCTTCTCGCTGCCGACGGCGATCGACAACTCGCTGAAGAACCAGACGTACAACACCCCCGCCCTCACGACCCTCTTCCTGCTGAACGAGCAGCTGAAGTGGATCAACGGGCAGGGCGGCCTGGACTTCTCCACCGGCCGCTCGGCCGCCTCCGCGCGCGCCCTGTACGGCTGGGCCGAGGCGTCCAAGCACGCGACGCCGTTCGTCACCGACCCGGCCAGGCGCTCCTCCGTCGTCGGCACGATCGACTTCGCCGACGAGGTCGACGCCGCCACCGTGGCGAAGGTGCTGCGCGCCAACGGGATCGTGGACACCGAGCCGTACCGCAAGCTCGGCCGCAACCAGCTGCGCGTGGCGATGTTCCCGGCCGTCGACCCCGCGGACGTCGAGGCCCTCACGGTCTGCATCGACTTCGTCCTCGAGCGCCTCTGAGCAACGGGACCGCGCGACCCCCGGGGCGTCCCCCGCGGGTCTCGCACGGGCCCCGGGCCCGGCTCCGGCGGACGACGTCCCGCCGGGGCCGGGCCCTTCGCCGTGCCCCGGCGGTGCGCGGTGGTTCGCGGTCCCGCATCCCCTCAGGGCGACTTGCGCGAACGCTTGCGCACGCCGAACACCAGCAGCAGCACCGCGACGACGACCACCAGGCCCACCGTCACGTGTCCCCCCGAACCGGACGAGGACGTGCCGGAGGTCCGCCCCGAGCCGTCCCCGCGCGCCGCGCCGGATGCGGAACCCGCCCCCCGGCCGGAGTCGGACCCGCCCGACTCGCCCTTGAGGTCGACGCGCTTCACCTCGCTGTCGCGGCCCTCCGAGCCGAACATCAGGGCCTTGCCGTCCCGCGTGAACGTCACCGACTCCGACTGCTGCTGGAACGGCGCGCTCACCGGGAAGGTCGCCCCCGGACGCCCGTCCTTCCAGGCGTATCCGTACGCGCCGAGGTAGGACCGCAGCACCAGCCGCTTCCCGTCCGGCGAGAACGCGCCGTCCGTCACCCACGGCACCCGGGCGATGCGCCGGAAGACGTTGGTGCCGGTCGCCGTCAGCCGCGCGGGCCCCTCGTACAGTCCGCCGCCGTCCTCGTTCTTCGAGGCGATGTAGACGCGCCCGGTGGTGGGATCGACCATCAGGGACTCGGCGTTGCGCGGCCCGTCCGCGTACTTCACCGTGAACTGCGTGGCGTCGACGCTCTGGTCCCCCAGCCGCTTCGGTTCCGGGAAGCGGTAGATCCACACGTGGTCCCAGGCACCGTCGAGGTTGTCGCCGATGTCCCCGACGTACAGGTCGCCGTCGGGTCCGAGCGAGATCGCCTCGACGTCGCGGGGAGAGCCCACGCCCCGCAGGGTCACCCGCGCGACGGTCTCGCCGGTGCGGGAGTCGACGGCGTAGATGTACGGGCCGTCGCCGCTGTCGTTGTGCGTCCAGTAGACCCCGGGGTGGAGGCGGCTCGCGGCGAGGCCGCTGGACTCGGTGATCCGCGGGTCCTTGATCGTGAAGTCCTGGTCGGGCCGCCCCTCCGCGAACGCCCGTCCCCCGGACGGCAGGACGACGAGCACGGCGGCCACGAGAAGGAGGATCGCGGCGAGGGGCCCGGACCGGGCGGCTCCGGATCCGCGCGGGCCGGAAACACGGGGAGCACGGGAGGCAGGGGGAGCAACCGCGGTGGCCGTGCCGCCGGCGCCGTCGGGGCCTTCGCGGCCGCCGGTGCCACGGGGGCCTCCGGTGCCGTCGGTGCGGTGGCCCGCACAGGCGGCGGGGCCGTCGGGCGCCTGGGCAGGGCGGGTCCAGAGCGGCGGCTGCGGTCTTCTCGACCGGTGCGTCAACTGCGGGCGTCGGGGGCGCATCCTCCCACCCTGCCATCCCCGCCCGCCGGGCCGTCGCCGGCCGGGGCGGTACCGGCCGCCACCGGGCCGGAGCGCACCGGCCCACCGGCCCCGGGACGGCTCGGAGATGATGTCCGGATGCGCTTCCTGTTCGTCGGCGACTCCATGACCATCGGCCGCACCGGAGAGGCGACCTGGCGGCACTGGATGGCCCGGCACCTCGGGGACTGCCCCGACTGCCCGCGCTCCGGCGGCCCCGCGACCGTCGTCGGCCCCTGGACCCGCCAGTACGAGGACGCGGCGGCCGGTCCCGGGCCGGCCGCGCCGGCGGCGGGCGGCACAGCCGCGGCCACGAGCCCCCACCTGGCGGCCTGGGGCGAGGGCTGGCTGCACATGGCGTCGCGCATACGCGGCGCGGTGGCCGAGCACCGCCCCGACGTGCTGCTCGTCTCGCTCGGCCTGATCGACCTCGGCTTCTACACCGACAGCGGGCAGACGGACACGAACGTGCGGCGGTTCGTGGCCGAAGCGCGCGCCGCCGCGCCCGGCATACGCGCCGTGGTCCTGCCCGTCGTGCCGAACGTACGGGCCGCGACGGACGCCCCGTTCGCCGCCGAGGTCGAGCGCTTCAACGCGCGCCTGGCCTCGACGCTCGGCGAACTCGGCACACCCCGCTCGCCGTTGGTGCTCGCACCGCCGCCGACCGCGCCGCCCGTCGCGTACGACATCCGCCACGACACGTACGACGGCACGCATCCCTCACCGTCCGGCGCGCGCAAGCTCGCCGCGGCCTTCGCGGCCGCCCTGCACGCCGGCCCGGCGCTGCCCGCGTCCGCGTGCGGGTCCCTGCCGGGCGAGCCGGCCCGTGGCG
>NZ_JAKGCV010000178.1 GCF_021556455.1 Streptomyces fuscigenes
CGTCACGCGGGCGCGGCGCCGCCTCGGCAGCGACTCGGCGCCCACCCGCCACGCGACGGCTGCCGCGACCGCGGCGGCGACGCCCAGCACGGCGGCCGACCCGACCAGCAGGAAGCCGCCGACGCACACCAGCGCGACGACGGCGACCAACGCATGGATCCCGTTTCTCGTTCCCACGGAACCTTCCCTCCACCCCACTCCGACGGGTGCGCACTCTCCGGCCCGTCACCTACGCAGGGTGCGCCTACCCCGAACCGTACGTGACATGCGGGCGCCCAATCAGGGTCGCATCAAGACAATCCACTCCGCGCGGGCCGCGTGAGCGCTGATCCCAATTGACACGCTCTTGATTTTGAGAATTACTTTCATTTGATGGAGGCCACCATGCACCGGCCTGTGACGGCACCACTCGATCGGGGCCCGGTGCACGGGCCGGGCGGGCCCTTTCGACGCCCCCGCGAGTGCCTCCGCGACGACCTGTACGACGACCTGTGCGACACGACGGAGGCGGACGATGGACGGTCACAACGGCACGAGCAGCGGGCAGGCGGGGCCCGGTCGGCGGTGGTGGGCGCTCGGCGCCATGGTCGCGAGCATGCTGGTGCTCGGCTTCGACATGACGATCCTCAACGTGGCGCTGCCCACGATGGCCAGGGACCTGGGCGCGAGCACCGGGGCGCAGCAGTGGATGGCCGACGTCTACATCGTCGTGTTCGCGGCGCTGATGCTGCCCGCGGGCCTGCTCGGCGACCGGTTCGGCCGGCGCCGGATGCTCGTCGCGGGGCTCGGGATCTTCCTCGCGGGCTCCCTCGTCGGCGCGCTCGTGCACAGCGTCGCCCTGGTCGTCGTGGCGCGGGGCGTCATGGGCGTGGGGGCCGCCCTCGTCATGCCGCTCGCGATGGCGATCCTGCCGTCCCTCTTCCACGAACCGGCCGACCGCGCCAAGGCCGTCGGCATCATCTCCGCATCCTCCGCGCTCGGTGTCCCGCTCGGCCCGATCGTCGGCGGCTGGCTGCTGGGGCACTTCTGGTGGGGCTCGATCTTCGTACTGAACATCCCGATGGTCGCGATCGGGATCACGGCCTGCCTGCTCCTGCTGCCGGAGACGTCCGACCCGGCGGCTCCCCGGATCGACCTGGTCTCGGCCCTGTGCACCGCCCTCGGCTTCGGCTCGTTCGTCTACGGCGTCAACGAGGCGTCGAGCCGCTCCTGGGGCGACCCCCTCGTGCTCGCGACGCTCGCCGCCGGAGTCGTGTTCATCGGCGCGCTCGTCCGGCGGGGGCGGCGCCAGGAGCGGCCGCTGCTGGACATGTCACTGCTGAGGCACCGGGCGTTCCTGCTCAACACGGTGGCCGCGACGCTGGTCATGTTCGTGATGTCCGGCCTGCTGTTCCTGCTTCCGGGCTATCTGCAGACCGTGCTCGGCAACAGCGCCCTGGGCACAGGCGTGCGCATGCTCCCCCTCATGGGCGGGCTGATCGTGGCGGCGCGCGGCAGCGGACCGCTGGTGCGGCGCTTCGGCGCCCGGGGCGTGATCAGCGGCGCGCTCGTCGTCGTCGCGTTCGCCTCCCTGCTCGGCAGCCGCACCGGCGTGCACAGCGGGTACGGCTTCACCGCGCTGTGGCTGGCCGTCGCCGGGATCGGCATCGGCTTCGCGATGATCCCCGCCATGGACGCGGCGATCGGGGCGCTCGCCAAGGACCGGGCGGGCAGCGGTTCCGGGCTGCTGATGACCGTGCGCCAGGCGGGCTCCGCCATCGGCATCGCGCTGCTCGGGACGCTGGTCGCGGGTGCGTTCGCCGGCCGGCTGGACACGTCCGGCCTGCACGGAGCGGCCGCGCACGCGGCGCGCGAGTCCGTGGTCGGCGCCCACCTGGTGGCGGCCCGCGGCGGGCTGCCGGGACTGTCCGCGAGCGCCGACGCGGCGTACGTGCACGGGCTGGACCTGGCGCTGCTCGTCTGCGCGGCCACCGCCCTGGTGACGGCGCTGCTCGTGGCGGCGCTGATGCCGGGCGCCCGGGCGGCCGTCGCGCCGTCCGGCGACGGACCCGCCCCGGGCACGACCGCGGACGACGGCACCGCCACGGCTGCGGGCGTCGCGGACGCCTCCGCTCCGGAAGTGGTCCCGGCCCCGGGCCGTGCCCGACAATGACCCGCATGGACGTCACCCCGAACCTCCGCTGCCTCTCGGAGAACCGCGCGGGCCTGAGCCTGCGCGAGCGCAAGAAGCTCAGGACGAGGATCGCGATCCGCCGCGCCACGTACCGGCTGATCGCGTCGGAGGGGTACGAGGCGACGACCGTCGAGCAGATCGCGGAGGCGGCGGAGGTCTCCCCCTCCACCGTCTTCCGCTACTTCCCCGTCAAGGAGGACATCGTCCTCACCGACGAGTACGACCCGGTGATGGCGGACATCCTCCGGCAGCGCCCGGCCGGCGAACCGATCCTCGAATCGCTGCGCTTCGTGATCGTGGAGAGCCTGCGCGGCATGCTGCGGGACCAGCCGGAGGAGCTGTACGCGCGCACCCGGCTGATGGTCGAGGTGCCGTCGATCCGGGCCCGGATGTCGGAGACGATGTCCACGACGTCCCAGCTCCTCGCGCAGATCCTCGCGGAGCGCACGGGCCGCGACCCGGCCGAGCTCGAACTGCGCCTGTTCGTCTCGACGGTGATCGGCACGCTGCGCGAGGTCACGATCTACTGGGGCGAACGCGGCTTCGAGGACGACCTGTTCAGCCTGATCGACCGCGCCATGGTGGTCCTCGGCGACCTGGACCTGCGCGACTGACCCGGCGCGGGCCCGGGCCCCGGCCGCCGCGCCGCTAGCGGGCGGCCCCCAGCAAAGCCGCCAGCTCGACCGGATCGGTGGTCGGCGCCCTGCAGACGAAGTGCCGGCAGACGTACGCGGCGGGGGCGCCGCCCACCAGGGGCCGGTCCACCAGCAGCGGGAACTCGTCCCCGCCGGGCTCCCCCGTCGCCAGCACCGCGCCGGGCGCCGTCCCGAGCAGGGCCACCCGCCGCAGCTCCGCCGCCGCGTCGCCGCTGCCGACCACGGCGATCTCGCGGGGGCCGTCGAGCGCGGCCTCGGCGGCCGCGAGCCCCCAGCCGATGAAGCGGGGCACGCGCGGGCCGAGCGCCCGCACCACGCCCAGCGCCTTCTCGGCGGCGGTGCGGTGCGGCTCGGAGGCGGTGTGCGCGGCGTACGTCAGCAGCGCGTTCGCGGCGGCGCTCCACCCGGACGGCGTGGCGTTGTCCGTGGGGTCCTGCGGCCGGCGGATCAGCTGCTCCGCGTCGTCCGCGGTGTCGAACAGCGCGCCGTCCGCCCCGGCGAACCGGTCCCGGACGATGTCGAGGAGGAAGCCGGCGAAGTCCAGCCACACGCCCTCACCGGTCACCGACGCCAGCGCGAGGAACCCCTCGGCGACGTCGCCGTAGTCCTCCAGCACCCCCGGATGCGCCCCGGCCCGGTTGTCCTTCGACGTGCGGGCCAGCCGCGCGCTGTCGTCGAGGTGCAGCCGTACGAGCAGGTCGGCGGCCTCGGTGGCGCGCTCGACCAGGTCCGGCCGGTCGAAGTACGCGCCGGTCTCCGCCAGCGCCGCGATCGCGAGGCCGTTCCACGCGGCGACGACCTTGTCGTCCCGGCCCGGCCGGGGCCGCGTGTCCCGGGCGGCCAGCAGCCGCTCGCGGACGATGGCGAAGCGGGCCGCGTCCTCCATCCCCGCGTCGCGCGGGAGTTGCAGCACCGAGGAGCCGTGCTCGAAGGTCCCCTCCGGGGTGACCCCGAAGCGGGTGGCGGCGAAGTCCGCGTCGTCCGCGCCGAGCACCTCCTCGAGCTGCGCGGGCGTCCACACGTAGTACGCGCCCTCCACGTGCGCGCCCGTGCCGTCGTCGCTGTCCGCGTCCAGCGCGGAGGCGAAGCCGCCCTCGGCCGTGCGCAGTTCACGCACCATGAAGTCGGCCGTCTCCAGCGCGACGCGACGTGCCAGGTCGGAGCCGGTGGCCCGCCACAGATGCGCGTACACCCGGCACAGCAGGGCGTTGTCGTAGAGCATCTTCTCGAAGTGCGGCACCACCCACTCCCGGTCGACGGAGTAGCGGGCGAAACCGCCGCCGAGCTGGTCGTACATCCCGCCGCGGGCCATGGCCTCGCAGGTGTCGGCGGCCATCTGCAGCGCGCCCTCCGCGCCCGTGCGGGCGTGGTGGCGCAGCAGGAACTCCAGGACCATCGACGGCGGGAACTTCGGTGCGCCGCCGAACCCGGCCCGCTGCTCGTCGTAGTCACGCGTCAGGCCGAGCAGCGCCTGCGCGAGCTCCGGCTCGCCCGGCGGGTCCCCGGCGCCCTGCGCGAGCGTGCGCCCCGCGAGCTCCGTCACGATGCGGCCCGCCACCTCCGCCACCTCGTCGCGCCGGTCCCGCCAGGCGCTCGTCACCCCTTCGAGCACCTGCGCGAAGGACGGCATGCCGGAGCGGGGCGCGGGCGGGAAGTACGTACCGAAGTAGAACGGCCTGCCGCCGGCGTCCAGGAACACCGTCATCGGCCACCCGCCCTGCCCGGTGGCGGCCTGCACGGCCTCCATGTACACGGCGTCGACGTCGGGCCGCTCCTCGCGGTCGACCTTGATGCTCACGAAGTGCTCGTTCATGTAGGCCGCGGTGGCCGCGTCCTCGAAGCTCTCGTGAGCCATCACGTGGCACCAGTGGCATGCGGAGTAGCCGACCGACAGCACCACGGGCACGTCCCGCCGTTTCGCTTCCTCGAACGCCTCCGGTCCCCACGGCCACCAGTCGACCGGATTGTCAGCGTGCTGAAGCAGATAAGGCGAGGTCGCACCAGCCAGCCGGTTCATGCGGCCCAGCCTCTCACAGCGTCTGCCGCGACCGGCGAAACCCGCACGGGATCGCCCGGCTCGACCGGAGTGCACTCGTGAGCCCTCACTTGTGAGCCCCCACTGGCGGCCGGGCCACGCCTGCGCCGAACCGGCTTGCCCGACCCTCGCGACAGTAGGCTGCGGCGCGGCAGCGCCGGACCCGCCGAGGCTCCCCGATGGAGGTACACCATGACCGCCGAGATGGTGGTCCCCGCGTGGATGCATACGCAGATGAGCGCGGAGCAGTACGACTCCTGGCCCGAGGAGCAGTGCGCCGGCATCGAGATCGTCGACGGAATGGTCGTCGTGAGCCCGAGCGCCTCCAAGCGCCACAACCGGCTGGCTCGGCTTCTGGCCAATGCCCTGGACGCCGCCGGAGGCCCGGACTTCGACGTCCGCTTGCAGGACGTGCCGCTCACCAACCGCCGTCCAGACGTCATCGTGTACCGGGCGGAGACCATCGGCCTCACGCCCACCCGCCCCGAGCACGTGCTCCTGGTCGTCGAGGCTGTGTCCCCAGGGTCAGAAACCACAGACCGGATCGTGAAGGTGGACCAGTACGCCAAGGCCGGCATCACCTTCTACTGGCGCATCGAACAGGCCGCCACCGGTATCCCGATCGTCCACACCTCCGTCCTCGACCCCGCCGCCAGGGCTTACCGGGACGGCGAGATGTTCACCGGCACGGTCACGGCCACCGTGCCTTTCTCCGTCACGGTCGATCTCGGGGACGTGTAGGGAACGGGAAGTCTCTGGCCCAGCACACCCGCCGGGCAGAAGCGCGGGCCCACCCCGGCGGCTGCTGCGGCGGAGGGACGGAGGCCCATCGACTTGTAGCACACCTGCGTAGTTGACGACGGCACCCGCAACATGATCGAACTGCCGCTCCGACACGGATGCGAAGCGGAGGTGTTCGACCCCTCGGGGGCGGAACAGCTCTGTCGTCGCGCGTCGTCCCGCGACCAGATGCCGAGAGCCGAAAGCCTGCACGTTGTCATAGATGTCGTCTTACATTTCGGGTATGAAGCAGACCCGAGCCGGGGCCACCGAGAACATCTCCGTGTCGATGCCGGCCGAGTTGGTCGGCGAACTCCGCGACCGGTCGCCGCGGGCTGTCCAGCTACATCACAGAAGCCGTCAGACACCAGCTCGCGATGGACGGACTCGCCGAGATCGTGGCGTCCCACGAGGAGGAGCACGGCGCGCTCACGGAGCAGGAGATCGAAGCCGCTCGTCGCGAGCTGTTCGGAGACGTGAACGCCGAGAATGTCGAGCGGGGCGCCGCGTGAAGGAGCAGCCGGCCCGCTCGCTGGTGCTCGATTCCGAGGCCCTCTCCCTGCTCCACCGCGCAACGACCGCGGCATGGCGGCTCGCATCGAGGCATCCCGGCAGGCTGGAGTTCCGGTCCTCGTGTCGGCGCTGACCGTTGTTGAAGCCGTGCACGGGAAGACCGGCCTTGCACGCTTGAAATGGGTGCTCTCCCGGCTGCGGGTGGAACCGGTCAGCCAGGAGGACTCCCTCACCGCGGTCGCGCTGATGCAGGACGCAGGCGGCCCGCACGGGCACACGTACGCGATCGACGCCCTCGTCGGCGCGCTCGCGCTCCGCGTTCCGGCCCCCGTGATCGTTCTGACCTCCGATCGCGACGACTGGTCGAAGCTCTGCGGGAAGCGCGTGATCATCAAAGCGGTGTGAGCACCGCCGACCGCCGGGTTCCCGAGCCCTCCGGGCGTACTCCGTCCGGGGTTTCGGACCGGGCGTCCGGACGCACACCCAGGTGAGCCCGCCGCCGGAGTCATGGCCGCGTCGGACGCCTACGGCCGTGGGACCGCCGAAGCGTCACCCCCAGGCCGTCACTCGTTGAACGCGGGCGAGGCGTGGGCCTTGAGGACTCCCTCGACCCCGTGCAGGAAGGTCTCGGAGACGAGCGCCGGGTCGAAGAGGCAGCCCGCGGCCATGGCGCCGTCGCGCAGCATGACGAAGTGGCGGGCGCCGCGTTCCGCGGGCTCCTCCCGGATCTTGGCCAGCAGGCCGGTGACGGTTTCGAGGAACCACTGGCGGTGCGCGAGGACCGCCCGGTGCACGGGGTCCTCGGGGTCCGGGTACTCGGCGACGGCGTTGAGGAAGGCGCATCCCCGGAAGCCCGGCGACTGGATGGCCTCGGCGATGGACGCGCTGATCGCCCTGAGCGTGTCCGCCGCCGGGAGCCCGGCCGCCAGGGCCTCGTCGGCCTGGCCGCGCAGGGCGCGGTCGGCCTCCTCCAGGTAGGCGACGACGAGGTTCTCCTTGCTGGGGAAGTGCCGGTAGAAGGTCGCCCGTGTCACCTGCGCTTCCTTGACGATGCGGTCGACGCCGACCGTGTGGATCCCCTCCGCGTAGAACACCCGGGCGGCCGTGCTGAGAAGCCGGTGCCGCGCTTCGGACGGCCGGCCTTCGGATTCGCTGCGCTCCATACGGCCCATCGTACCGGGTAGCGGGTAGAACGTTCGGTCTTGACAAGTCGCGGGACCCTTGCCAGAGTTCTGAAGCAGAACGTTCTGTCTCGCAAGCGGAGCCGGTGGCGCCTCGCCACGGACGCCGGCTCCTCATCGTGTCCGGCGAGGACCGGCCGCGAGACAGCCGGGCTGCTTCCTTCCGCGTTTTCCGTCGAGTCCCACCGAGAGGTCCACTGTGAGCACCATTGCTGCGCCGTCCGCTGTCACGGGGACGGCTTCCGCGCTGCGGCGGCTGTACTTCGTCAGGTTCGCCTTCGCCATCGTCTGGGCCCTCGTGATGCTCACGACGGCCACGAAGCTCACCCCGCTCGCGTCCGCGCTGCTCGTGCTCTACCCGCTGTTCGACGTGGGCGCCGCCGTCGTCGACGCGAGGGCGTCGCGCACCACCCGCTCGCCCGCGCTGCTCTACGTGAACATGGCGGTCAGCCTCGTCGCGGCCGTCGGCGTCGGCGTCGCCGCCGCCTCGGGCATCCCGGCCGTGCTGCGCGTCTGGGGCGCCTGGGCGATCGTGTCCGGGCTGGTCCAGCTGATCGTGGCCGTTCCCCGCCGCAAGATGGGCGGGCAGTGGCCGATGATCCTCAGCGGCGGCATCTCGGTCCTGGCCGGAGCGTCGTTCGTCGCGTCGGCCGGCGCAGCCGAGCCCACCCTCACCAGCGCGATCGGCTACGCCGTCCCGGGCGGCATCTTCTTCCTCGTGTCGGCCCTGCGCCTGGGCCGTTCCGCCAAGAACGCCTGACCGGCCGGCACGCCGGTGCCGTCCGCCCGGTCCTCCGCCGCCGCACGCGGACGGGCGGGGCGTGTCCGACGCGGCCCGGGCAGCCTCAACTCCCCTGACCCGCAAAGCCTCACGGCGTCAGGACGACCTTGCCGCTGACGGTGCCCGACTCGGCCAGGCGCAGGGCCTCGGCGGCGCGGGCGAGGGGCAGGCGGGCGGCGATGCGCGCGGTGACCTCGCCGCGGCCCACGGCGGCGAACACCTGCTCCAGGTCGGCCCGCAGGCGGGCGCGGAAGCGGTCCTTGCCGAAGGAGCGACCGGCCCAGATGTTGTAGAAGCCGGCGCGGCGGCCGTTGGGCAGCGCGTTCCACAGCGCCGTGCGGGCGAGGATCTTCAGCACCGGCCACTGCTTGGAGCCGGTGTCGTCCCGGGTCGATGCCGTGCCGTAGCAGACGAGCGTGCCGCCGCGGGCGAGCAGGCGCCACGACTCCCGCACGCCGGGGCCGCCGACGTGGTCGAAAACGGCGTCCACGCCGCCGGGCGCCAACTCCCTTACCCTGGCAGGCACGTCGCCGGCCCGGTAGTCGACGGGGACGACGCCGAGCGCGCGCAGCGCGTCGTGGTGGCGGGGGGACGCCGTCCCGATGACCTTCGCCCCCGCCGCGCGGGCCAGTTGGACGAGGACGGAGCCCACCCCGCCGCCGGCGCCGAGCACCAGCACGGTCTGCCCGGCCCGCACGCGGGCCCTGCGGTGCAGCATCTGCCAGGCGGTGATCCCGTTGACGACCACCGTCTCCGCCTCGTCGGGGCCGAGCCCGTCGGGCACGGGGACGAGGTCACCGGCGTCGACCCGTACGTGCGTCGCCCACCCGCCGACCTTGACGAGCGCGGCCGTCCGGCGCCCCACCAGCGCGGGGTCGACGCCCTCGCCGGTGGAGTGCACCCGGCCCACCACGTCGTAGCCGGGCACGAACGGGAAGGGCGGCTGGTCGTAGTAGCGGCCCCGGCGCATCTGCTGCTCCGCGAACGAGACGCCGCTCGCCTCCATGGCGAGCACGACCTGCCCCGGCCCCGGCCGGGGCACGGCGGACTCGCGCACCTCCAGGCCCTCGGGGGCCACGACACCCGGCAGTACGACCTCGACCATGCGCTCGCCGTCCATGACGCCACCTCTTTCTCTCGCGGTCTCCGAGAGCTCCCCTAGAAGCTCTGCCGTTCGTTAGAAGTTGTAACAGCAATCGCCTGTGAGAGTCAAGAAGAAAAGTGATAGCCTCTAACTGAACGATCCGGGCGGCGATCCGCTTCTCTCGCGGTCGACGCGGGAGCCGGACAGCGGCGCCGGCCCGTGCAGGAGGCGCCGGCAGGTGCCCGAACGGCCCGGACGGAGGCGCCGGGCCGCGTCGAGGCGGCGCACGGAGAGCGCGGTACGAGGAGGAGGCGGCGTGACGGCAGCGGACGCAGGGACCCCGAGGGAGCGCTACCGCGCCCAGGTGCGGGACGAGGTCAAGCTGCACGCGCGGGAGCAGATCGCCGCCGCCGGCGCGTCCGCGCTCTCCCTGAACGCCATCGCCAAGCGGATGGGCATGAGCGGCCCCGCGCTGTACCGCTACTTCGCCAACCGCGACGAGCTGATCACCGAGCTCGTCAAGGACGCCTACCGCAGCCTCGCGGACGCCGTGCGGGACGCCCCGGAGGGCGCCGGCGTCGCGGAGTTCGCCCACGTCCTGCGCGCATGGGCCCTCGAGGACCGGCAGCGGTACTTCCTCGTGTACGGCACCCCGATCCCGGGTTACGAGGCACCCGAGGACACCACCCTGATCGCGTCCGAGATCATGGCCGTCCTGCTCCGCGCATGCGCCGCCGAGCCCCCGGCTGCCCCGGGCACCGCGGCGCCGGACACCACCGCCCTGGACGCCCATCTCGCCGGACACCGCGCCTGGGCCCCCGACCCCGCGGTGCCCGCTGCCGCGCTGAGCCGCGCCCTGGCCGTGTGGACCCGGCTGCACGGCGTGCTCTCCCTCGAACTCTCCGGCCATTTCGTGGGCATGGGGTTCGACCCGGCGGAGCTCTTCGCCGCCGAGGTCCGCTCGCTCACCGGGCGCTGACGACGGCCCCGGGCCGGCACCCGGCCGCGCGTCCGGACGCGGCCCGCGACCCGCGGTGCGGCGCCCCTGCCGCGCGCCGCACGCGACACCCACCGTCCCTCCGCCCGCGGCCGGGCGGTTCTCAACTCCCCTGCCCGCGCGAGACCTTGTCGGCGGGCGCGGCCCGCGACATCCTGCACGTCCCGGTTCCGTCCCGGTTTCGTACGCGTGTTCCGCGCGCGGGCTTCACTCGCGGGCCGGACGGGCAGGACCAGGGACACACGACGCGTAGGCGGAGGGGGACTGCAGATGCGTGAGAGCCATCGCGCCGAGGCCGAGCGCCTGCTGGCGCGGGCGGTGGAGGACGAGGCGCGGCGCGCCGGCGGAGGGATCGACACCACCGCCCTCCTCGCCCAGGCCCGGGCCCAGTTCGACCAGCTGGCGGCGGCCGCCGAGGAGGAGTACGCGGCCTACACGGCCGCCCTGGACGCGCTCGCCGCGAGCAGGGGCCCCTGGGCCGGCCGGTTCGGCCGCGCGGGGCTGACCACTCCCGCCCTGGTGACGGGCGCCGCGGCGATCGCCGCGGCCTGTGCGGACGCCGCGTTCGGCACGGCCGCGGGCACCGCCGTGGGCACCGGCGCCGTCGTCGTGGTGGCGGGCGCGGC
>NZ_JAKGCV010000179.1 GCF_021556455.1 Streptomyces fuscigenes
CGCACAGCCCGCCGAGCAGGGCGGCCAGGGCGGCGGCCGCCAGGGGGCGTGCGGTGCGACGGGAGCGGCGCTCCCCCGCATCTCGCGCCGGGCGGGGCGGGCGCACGAGGCGTTCGGGCATGGAACTCACCTTCGGGTAGTCCGGGCTGCTGCTCCGGGCGGGGGACGGTCCTGGACACCGCGTCGACCGGATCAGGTACCCGCCCGGGGGACGCCCCGCCCGGCGGCCCCCGCACGCTCACCCTCCTGGCCGTACCCGGTCCCCCTCCCCTACGTCACCCCCGCGCCGCCCGCTCGGCGAGGGCGCCGGACGGACGCCGTCCGTCCGTGGCCGGGACGGCCGCGCGGGGCGCGCCGGGCCCACCCCGGCGGCCACCGGCGGGCAGGCGGGGGACGCGTGAGGAGGCGTCACGGCCAACGCCCGGCAACGGCGGGCGGTCGGGCACGCGGACCTCCCCCGCACCGGTGCATGGCTTCAACCACTCTTCGCACGCCCGTCACTTGAGGTGGGGGGTCGCCGATCATCCGGGAGCGCGACCGTGTCGGGGCCCCGCACGACCAGCTCCGAAGGGATTCCGGTGAACGACCACCTGGACGACCGCCCCGAGAGATCCGTGCCGACCACCGGCTCCGGCCGGACCGACGCCTCCGCCACCCCCCGCACCTCCCAGGCCCCCCGCACCTCCCGGGCCCCCCACACCTCGCACGCCCCCGAGGCCGCCGAGACCCCGGCGGCTCCCGAGGCCGAAGGCGGCCGGGCGCGCGCCGGCCTGACCCGCCGCAGGCTGTTCGGGTCCGCCGCCGCCGTCGGCGCGCTCGCCGCGGCCGACATGGCCCTGCCCTCCAACGTCCGCAAGGCGCTCGCCGCGACCCCGTCGGCGGCCGGCCGGCGGGGGTCGCTCAAGGACGTCGAGCACGTCGTGCTGCTGATGCAGGAGAACCGCAGCTTCGACCACTACTTCGGCACGCTGTCCGGCGTGCGCGGCTTCGACGACCCGAAGGCCGTGCGGCTTCCCAACGGCGACTCCGTCTTCGAGCAGCCCGACCCGTCGAGCCCGGCGGGCAAGCTGCTGCCGTACCGGCTGGACACCCGCACGACCGCGGGCCAGGTCATCCCCTCGATGAGCCACGCCTGGACGGTGCAGCACCAGGCGTGGAACGGCGGGAAGATGGACAACTGGCTGCCGGCGCACCGGGCGTCCGACGGCGACAGCAAGGGCCCGTTCACGATGGGCTACTTCACGCGGGAGGACATCCCGTTCCAGTACGCGCTCGCCGACGCGTTCACCATCTGCGACAACTACCACTGCTCGGTCATGGGCCCGACCCACCCGAACCGGTACATGTGGATGACCGGCACGATCGACCCGGACGGCGCCGCGGGCGGCCCCGCGCTCGACAACAACGCGGCGGACAACGTCTACTCGTGGACGACGTACGCGGAGCGGCTGTTCGACGCGGGCGTCAGCTTCAAGTGGTACCACGGGCCCGGGAGCGTCACCGGACTCGCGCTGTACCAGAAGATGAAGCAGTTCCAGAGCCTGTCGCCGGACTCGCCGCTGTACGCGCAGACCCTGGCGCCCTCCCCCATCGGGCAGTTCGAGTACGACTGCCTCAACGACAAGCTGCCGACGGTCAGCTGGCTGATGCCGCCGTCCGCCAACGACGAGCACCCGGCGCGCACGCCCGCCGCGGGCGCGCAGTTCGTCTCCGCCGTGATCGACGCGATCGCGTCCAACCCGGACGTCTGGGCGAAGACGGTCTTCATCCTGTCCTACGACGAGAACGACGGGATGTTCGACCACGTCGTCCCGCCGACGCCGAAGGCCGGGACGGCCGGCGAGTTCGTCACGAAGACGTCCCCGACCGGGGTCGACGGCGGCGGCCTGCCGGTGGGCCTGGGCTTCCGGGTGCCGTCGATCATCGTCTCGCCGTGGACGGCGGGCGGCTGGGTCTGCTCGGAGGTCTTCGACCACACCTCGCAGATCCGCTTCCTGGAGAAGGTCACCGGGGTGCGGGAGCCGAACATCTCGGCGTGGCGCCGGGGCAGGGTCGGCGACATGACGTCGGCGTTCCGCTTCGGGGACGCGAAGAAGAAGGCGCCGTCGCTGCCGGACACGAACGCCGCGTACAACCTCGCGCAGTACCAGGGCAGCGAACTGCCGCTCCCGGTGCCGCCCGTGACGGGCCAGCGCGTTCCCCGGCAGGAGCCCGGCAGCCGTCCGCACATCTCCTGACGCCCCCGCTCCCGGCCACGGCGCCCCCCGGGGCCCGGGGGCGCCGGCGCGGGGCCCCGGGGCCGCGACGTGCCCGGCGCTTGCCCCCGCCCCGGCGTCCCGGGTCCCCGCCCCGTCCCCCGCGCGAGTGACACACCCGGGCGCGGGGGCGGGCGCGGCGGGCGCCTCCCCCGGCCTCGTCCCCTTCGGCACCCTGGCCCCTCCGCCACCTGCCGTCACCCGGCCACCGCCACCCTGTCCCCCATCGGGGACCGCTGAGCGCGCGTCAAGGAGGCCGGGCCCGAGTCGTGTCGAGGCCTTGTGCAGACCGGCACCCGCGGCTGACGCGCCCGCCCGCGACAAGGCACACTGTCGGAGCAGTGAATCCGCCAGCGGGGGGCGAGGGGGAAGCCATGGACCGTGACAGCGGGCCACGCGTACCGGAACAGCGCGTTCCGGTAGAGCACGGTGCGGGGCTGGAGGACAGCCGCCGCCTGCGCTTCAGCGTGCTCGGTCCGGTCCGGGCGTGGAGCGACGGCGAGGCCCTGCCCCCCGGCTCGCCGCAGCAGCGCGCCATGCTCGCCGCGCTGCTGCTGCGCGAGGGCCGCACCGCCACCGCCGCCGAACTGATCGACGCCCTCTGGGGCGAGGAGCCCCCCACCCGCGCGCTCGCCGCCGTCCGCACGTACGCGTCCCGCCTGCGCAAGGTGCTCGGACCCGGCGCGCTCGTCAGCGAGGCCGGCGGCTACGCCATGCGCGCCCCCGCCGGCGCCCTGGACCTCCAGGTGGCCCACGACCTCTCGGCGAAGGCTGAGAAGGCCCGCGCCGCGGGCGACCGGCGCGGCGCCCGGGCGCTGCTGGAGCAGTCCCTGGGCCTGTGGGACGGCGAGGCCCTCGCCCACCTGCCCGGCCCGTTCGCCGAGACGCAGCGCGCCCGGCTGGCGGAGTGGCGCCTCGGCCTGGTGGAGACGCGGCTCGACCTCGACCTCGAACTCGGCTGCCACGCGGAGACCGTGTCGGAACTGACCGCGCTGACCGCCGAGTACCCGCTGCGCGAACGCCTGCGGGAACTGCTCATGCTGGCGCTGTACCGCGGTGGCCGGCAGGCGGAGGCCCTCGCCGTCTACACCGACACCCGGCGGCTGCTCGCCGACGAGCTGGGCGTCGACCCCCGCCAGGAGCTGACGGACCTCCAGCACGCCATCCTCACCGCGGACGAGGCGCTCGCCCGGCCCGCCGCCGAAGCGGCCCCGGACCTCGCCGCGCCGCGGCCCGCGCAGCTGCCGGCCACCGTGCCGGACTTCACGGGGCGCTCCGTGTTCGTGGCCGAGCTCGGCGAGAAGCTGGCGCTGGCCGAGCACTCCGTGATGGCCGTCTCCGCGCTCGCGGGCATCGGCGGGGTCGGCAAGACGACGCTCGCCGTGCACGTGGCGCACGCGGCGCGCCCCCACTTCCCGGACGGCCAGCTCTACGTGGACCTCCAGGGGACCTCCGTGCCCGCGGCCGACCCCGCGACGGTCCTCGGCTCGTTCCTGCGGGCGCTCGGCACGCCGGACCGGTCGATCCCCGAGACGCTGGAGGAGCGCTCCGCGCTGTTCCGCTCCACGCTCGACGGGCGGCGCGTGCTGGTGCTGCTCGACAACGCCCGGGACGCGGCCCAGGTCCGCCCGCTGCTGCCGGGCACCCCGGGCTGCGCGGCGCTGGTCACGGGCCGCACGCGCATGGTCGACCTGGCCGCCGCGCACCTCGTCGACCTGGACGTGATGTCCCCCGAGGAGGCCCTCGAACTCTTCACCAAGATCGTGGGTGCCGACCGCGTGCGGGCCGAGCGCGAGGCCGCGCTCGACGTCGTCGCGGCCTGCGGTTTCCTGCCGCTGGCGATCCGCATCGCCGCGTCCCGGCTCGCCTCCCGGCGGACCTGGACGGTGTCCGTGCTCGCCTCCAAGCTCGCCGACGAGCGGCGCAGGCTCGACGAGCTCCAGGCCGGGGACCTTGCGGTGAAGGCGACCTTCGAGCTGGGCTACGGCCAGCTGGAGCCCCCGCAGGCCCGCGCGTTCCGCCTGCTGGGCCTCGCCGACGGGCCGGACATCTCACTGGCCGCCGCGGCCTCCGTGCTCGACCTGAGCGTCGAGGTGACGGAGGACCTGCTGGAGACACTCGTCGACACCTCGCTGCTGGAATCGGCCGCTCCGGGCCGCTACCGCTACCACGATCTCGTACGGCTCTACGCGCGTGCATGCGCCGAACGCGACGAACTGCCCCCGGCCAAACGGGCCGAGGCGCTGGACCGGCTGCTGGACTTCTACCTCGCGACGGCGTCGCGCGTGTACGGCATGGAGCGCCCCGGCGACCGCACCGTCGCGCACCTGGAGCGCGCGGGGCGGCCCGGCCTGTCGTTCACCACCCGGGCCGAGGCCCTGGACTGGCTGTACGCCGAGGCCGCGTCGATCCTCGCGTGCGTCCAGCAGTCCCTGCGCCACCCGGGGCTGCTGCGCCGGGCCGTGGACCTGCTGCTCGCGGCGAAGGACCTCTCGGAGTCGGGCGCCAACTCGCGCGCGTACGAGGCCGCCACGGTCTCCGCGCGGGACGCGGCCCGGGCGGCGGGCGACGCGCACGCCGAGGGCCGCGCGCGCACCACGCTCACGCAGGTGTACATCAAGGCGGGCCGGTTCGAGGAGGCCGACGAGGAAGCCGGCCGGGCCACGGCCCTCGAGGACGCCGCGGACGACGCGTGGCTGCGCTCCAACCTGACCAACGAACGCGGCATCATCGCCTTCTGCCAAGGCCGGTACGCGGACTGCGAGACGTTCAGCAGATCGGCCGTCGAGTCCTTCCGCGCCGACGGCAACCGCCCGGGCGAGGCCAGCGCGCTGTGCAACACGTCCCGCGCGCTGGTCGCCATGGGCCGGACCTCGGAGGCCATCGAGCTGGTCCAGGCGGGCATGGCCCTCTACGACGCGCTCGGCCTGACGCTGCGGCTCGCGAACGCCCGCTTCGCGCTCGGCATCGCGCTCTCGCACGCGGAGCGCTTCGCCGAGGCGATGACCGAGTTCCAGCAGGCCATCGAGGTGTTCGAGGAGAACCGCCAGCGCCTGTGGCTCGGCACGACCTACTTCCGCATCGCCCAGGTGCAGCTCGCCACCGGCCGGCCGGGCCAGGCGGCGCAACTCGCCGAACAGGCCCTGGCGACCGGCTTCATCGGCGGGGACTGGATGCGTGCGAACATCTTGACCGAGCTCGGCAAGGCGCTGAACGCGCTGTCGCAGGCCGGCCGCGCCCGCGCCTGCTGGCGGGAGGCGCTGAGCCTGTACGAGGCCACCGGCGCGGACCAGGCGGCGGAGGTCCGGCTGCTGCTGACGCCCCTGGCGGCCTGAGGCCGGGGCCGTTCATCGAACGTTTAGCGCCTCCTGGCATGCTCAACGCAACGACGATTCGTCGCACGGGGGAAGGACGAATTGTCCGAGGCGCCCGCTCCGCACGGCACGGGGGGTGTCGGGCGGGCGCCACCCACTCACGCGTACACAGGAGCCAGAAACCATGAGCGAACCCACGAAGGACGAGGAAATCACCACCCTCGACAGCCACATCCCGGCTCCTCCGGCCGACGGTGCCGACCCGGCGCCCGCGACGGACGCGGCCGCCGACGCGGACGCGAAGGGTGCGGCGACGGACGAGGACACGCCCGTCAAGCCGCTCGACAGCCACATCCCGTAACTCGCCGCGACGGGGGAGCCGGCCGCCCAGCGGGGGCACGGTCGCGACGGCCCGGAGGGGAGGCCGTCGCGACCGTGGCGGGGTGGGCACGGCGACGCGACGACGTGAAAAAGGTGGGGCCCGCGCAGCCGCGCGGGCCCCACTGCCGTGTGCCGGGTGCGGGCCGACGAGGCGGCGCGGCGGCAGCCCCGCGCGCACCGCGCGAAGGCACGGAGGTCAGGTGAGCGACAGTGCGTCGTCCTCCCGGCGGCGCGCGGTGCCGAGCACCGCGCGTGCGACGTCCTCGAGCGAGCCGAGCAGCGGGTCGTGGTCGCCGGCGCGCGTGACGAGGACGACTTCGCAGGGATCGATGCCGACGACCGGCACGAGCGCGAGGTCCTCGCGCACCGCGGCGCGTCGGTCGCCGGCCGGGAAGATCGCGACGCAGTGGCCCGTGGCGACGAGTTCGAGCTTGTCCTCGTAGCTGTCGTCGGGCGCGGGTGCGGGCGGTGGCGGCCGGTCGCCGACCGGCTTGGGCGTGCTCCAGACGACCGGTGTCGCGGCGCAGCTCACCAGTTCCTCGTCGGACAGGGCCCGCAGGCTCACGGGCTTCCCGTTCGCCAGCCGGTGGCTCGCCGACGTGACGAGCACCCGCGGCTCCTCGTACAGCGAGGTCACCCGGAGGCCGTCCGTGGACCAGGGCAGGGGCCGGTAGGCGACGAGGGCGTCGACCCGGCGCTCGGCGAGGGCGTGCGTGTCCCGCCAGTCGAGGTGCCGGGTGCGGATCCGGCTGCCCGGGTGCCGGCGGCGCATTTCCTGCGCGCAAGCGGTGATGACCAGGCCTTCGGCGCAGCCGACCGTGAGGGTGCGGGGCTCGGCGGCGGCCCTGGCCGCCCCGGCGGCCTGCTCGGCCTCGTGGAGCAGCGCCCGGGCTCCGCGAAGGAAGGCCCGGCCGGCGTCGGTGAGGCTGCTGCCCTGCGGCGAGCGGTCGAAGAGCCGGACACCGAGCTGGGCCTCCAGCCGCTGGATCTGGCGACTGAGCGACGGCTGCGCCAGGTGCAGCCTGGTGGCGGCCCGACCGAAGTTGCCGTACTCCGCCACGACCGTGAAATAGCGCACGAGCCGCAGGTCGAAGTCCATTCGCTCAGCGTACGCCGCCTGCCGTCATACGCCCGGGGCATGACGGCATGCCGAACAGGTCTTGGACGTGCGCCGCGGTGGGCATTTGGCTTGAGGGCATGACGACTTACGACGGCAAGAAGATCGTGATCACCGGCGGAAGCAGCGGTATCGGCCTGGCCACGGCCCGGTTGTTCGCCGACGGCGGGGCGCACGTACTGATCACGGGCCGTACACGCGGTTCCCTGGACACCGCGTCGGAACAGTTGGGGAACAGGGCGACGGCCGTCCGTGCCGACACCGCCTCCCTGGCGGACATCGAGGCGCTGGCCGACACGGTCCACAAGCGGTTCGGCACGGTGGACGCGCTGTTCGTCAACGCCGGCGTCACCGCGTCCGCGCCCTTCGAGTCGACGACGGAGGAGATGTACGACGAGCTGTTCGGCATCAACACCAAGGGCGCCTACTTCACGGTGAAGGCGTTGGCCCCGCTGCTGCGCGAGGGAAGCGGCGTGGTGCTCACCACGTCGGTGGTCAACGCCCTGGGCGTCGACGCGCTCAGCGTCTATTCGGCGAGCAAGGCGGCCCTGCGGTCGATGACGCGGACCCTGGCCCGCGAGTTGCTGCCGCGCAAGGTCCGCGTCAACGCCGTGAGCCCCGGCCCGATCGACTCGGGCATCCTGGACCGCTCCTCGCTGCCCGCCGATGTCGTCGAGGCGACGAAGGACGCCTACCGCGGCACCGTCCCCATGCAGCGGCTGGGGTCGTCCGAGGAGGTGGCCGCCGCGGTGGCGTACCTGGCGTTCGGCGCGACCTTCTCGACGGGGTCGGAGTTCCCCGTCGACGGAGGGGCCTCGCAGCTCTAGGGTCTCCTGCCCCCAGGGCCGTGACGGCGCGGGCCCGGCGAGCCGCGTGCGCCCGGTCGGGGAGCGCCGCCCGCACCACGGCGTCCGGCGGGGCGGCGGGCCTCCTCGCGGGAGGTTCAGATCAGCGACGCCTCGCAGCTGTCGACCTTGCCGACCTCGGACGGGGTGTTCATCTCGACCGTGACGGTCTTCACCTGGCCGGGCCGCAGGGTCACCGAGGAGGAGCCCGAGTCCACGACCGTCGCGCCGGCGTCGCGGAAGACGACGTCGACCTCGAAGCTCGCCGTGCCCCCGAAGCCGTTGCCCGCCGTCACCCGGACCTTCGAGGACGTCACGGCCTTCCGGCCGCCCGCGGCGGGGCTCGCGCAGCTCACGACGGTGGCCGTGGCCCTGGCACCCGACGAGGAGCCCGTCGCGGACTGCGTCGGGCGGGTCCGGGGGCGGTGGCGGGGCGCCCTGGCCGGCCCGGACGAGCCGTCGTCGCCGTACGAGCCTCCGCTCCCGTAGGTGCCGCCGCTCGTGGTGGTGTCGCCGTAGCCGGGGTCGTCACTCGGGTCGCTGCCGGGGTCGTAGGTGCTCCCGCTGCCGCCCGTCGTGCCGCTGCTGCTCGTGTGCGAGGGGCCCGAGCAGCCGCCGCCTCCGCCCGAGGAGTGGCTGTGCGAGTGGCCGCCGTGCCGGGAGAACCCGGTCAGTGCCAGCACCACCGCACCCGCGACCGCGGCGACCTTCAAGCGTTGTTTGATCATGGCGCGTTCTTCCCCGTCCCCCGTGTGAAACCCAGGATTTCCCGGTACCTGTCAAAAGAGGCCCGGACACCCTAGCAAGGACGCCCGCCGCGCCATGGCGGTTCGGCGCCGGGCGGCGTAGCGTCCCGAGCGGGCCGCACCTCACGAAGGAGGCCGACGGTGGTACGCAACGTCATAGGCGGGATCATCGCGCTCGCGGGGGCGGCATCGGCCGTCCTCGGGCCGTTCCTGTCCTGGTACAACGGCCGCGACGGGCGCGACTACCGCCTCTCGGAACTCTTCGAGGCGCAGGGCGTCACGAGCGCGGGCACCGGCGTGTGGGCCTCCCTCGTCGCGCCCTTCGCGTTCGCGGCGCTGGTGACCCTGATCGGGCTCGTGCTGCGGTCGCGGACGCTCATCACGTTCGCCGGGCTCGTCGTCCTCGGCTTCACCGTGCTGTGGATGGTCCGTCAGGGCCAGGCAGCGGGCAGCCTCGCCATCGAGGGGGACGGCTCGGGCCTCGGCCAGGGCGTCGCCTACAGCGCGGGCGGCGGGATCGCGCTGCTGCTGGCCGCGGCCGTCATGAGCGGGCGCAGGCGCCGGGCCGAGCCCGTGCGGCAGACGGACGACCAGGGGCCCGACTCGTACGGGTACGGGTACGGCTACGGCGACGAGGGCCCGCACGACGGACCTGGCGGCTACGACGGCGGCGCGCGCGACGGCCGGGACCACGGCCGCGGCGGGCCGGACCGGTACGGATCCTGACGCGGCGGATCCGGCCGTCGCCGCAGGTCACGTGCGGTGCGGCGGGTCCCGGGCGGCGAGTCCGCCCCCGTTGCTGCCGCCCGCCGGGTCCGGCGCCGGAGTCGAGTGGAGGCCGGGCCGGGGCCGAGTGGTCCGGGGCCCGATGCCGTCCGGCGGTCAGCGGGCCGCGCCGCCGCTTCCGCCCGTCGCCGTGCCCTTGCGCGCGTCGAGCGCGTACACGCAGCGGTCCTTGCTGCACGCGTAGACGACTCCGCGCTCGGCGACCGGCGAGCCGGTGATCTCCCCGCCCGTCGCCAGCTTCCACCGCAGCTGGCCCTCGCTCGCGTCGAGCGTGTACAGCACGTGGTCCGCCGAGCCGAAGTGCAGCCTGCCGTCGGCCACCACCGGGGCGCCGACGATGTCGCCGCCCGCGGCGAAGCGCCACTTGGGCGTGCCCGCGACGGCGTCCAGCGTGTACAGGGCCGCGCCGCTGCCCACGTGCACGTTGCCGCCGGCGACGAGCACCGGTTCCACCGACGCGCGGGACTCCGTCGCGATGCGCCAGCGGTCCTTGCCGGTCGTCGCGTCGAGGGCGTAGACGGTGCCCAGATAGTCCGCGAGGTACACACCGCCGCCCGCGACGGCGGGGCCCGGTGCGAAGGCGGGCGCCGACAGGAAGACCGCGGGCGCCTCGAAGTGCCAGCGCACGTGCCCGCCCGCGATGTCGATCGACAGGACGCGGGTCCCGGCGGCCACGTAGAGCTGCCCGTCCGGGGCGGGCGTGATCCGCACCGGGACGCCGCCGCAGGACGCGGCGTCGCCGACGGGGTAGGACCAGCGCTCGGCGCCGCTGCGCGCGTCGAGCGCCCGCAGCCGGGCGTCCTTCCACACGTAGACCGTGCCGTCGTGGACGGCGGGCCCGGCCTCGGGGGTCTCGAACTCCGTCTGCGCGCCGGTCAGTTCCCACAGCTTCTCGCCGTTCGCTGCCTCCCACGCCTGGACGCCGCCGCCGCGGGTGCCGGTCACCACCGTCCCGGCGTCGACCCTCAGCGAATACACCCAGGCGTCGGTGCCCAGGCGCCAGCGGTCGGAGCCGTCCTTGGCGTCGAGCGCGTAGAGCGTCGGGCCGTCGGAGGCGTGGATGCGGCCCCCGGCCACGGCCATGGACCAGGCGACGTCCCGGGTCTTGAACTGCCGCCTGCCGGTGCCCACGTCCAGCGCGTGCACCTCGAAGCTGGTCACGTACAGCAGGTCCCCGTCGACGACCGGCGTGCCCCACACGTCGTTCGACATGCGAAAGCGCCAGGGCCGCCAGTGCGGGCGGCCGCCGTCCGCCTCGGGCGCCACGGCGGGCGCGGGCAGCGTTCCGCGGCCCTGCGCCGGCTCCCCCGCGGCCGTCCCGGCGCCGGTGAG
>NZ_JAKGCV010000017.1 GCF_021556455.1 Streptomyces fuscigenes
GATGAGGACTCCCACCCACTTGATGGGGTAAGGCTCCCAGTAGACGACTGGGTTGATAGGCCGGAGATGGAAGCCAGGTGACTGGTGGAGTTGACCGGTACTAATAGGCCGAGGGCTTGTCCATAGATGCTCGCGTCCACTGTGTTGGTTCTGAAACCACGAACGGCTGTGTTTGGTCCGGCTTGTTTGATTGTTTCATAGTGTTTCGGTGGTTATAGCGTAGGGGAAACGCCCGGTTACATTCCGAACCCGGAAGCTAAGCCTTACCGCGCCGATGGTACTGCAGGGGGGACCCTGTGGGAGAGTAGGTCGCCGCCGAACAATTGTTGTGGGAAGGGCCCGTGCCGGGATGGTACGGGCCCTTTCTGCGTTCCAGAACAATTTCCACGCGACCGGATGCGTGCCGGCCAGCCCCGGACCCCCGTGTCACCACCGGCCTCCGGGACCGTCCGGTGCCGGCCCCGGGTTCCCCGCACCCGCGACCGGGTCCCCCGGGCGGTGACTCCGGCGGCCCCTCCGGCCGCCCGACGGCCCCCCGCAGCCGCACACACACGGGTCCGTCCGGGGCGGCCGTCCCGGCCCCCGCCGGGGCCTGCGCGGCCGGCGTCCCTCGCCCCACCCCGTGGCACGGCCCGTACCGCCGTCCAGGTAGGGTCAGGAGGCATTGTCGGCACATTCCCAGCAGGAGGCCCCCGGGTGGAGGTCCAGGAGACCCGCGTTCAGACGGACCGGGTCCTCACCATCCCCAACATCCTGAGCATGGCCCGCCTCGTCGGTGTGCCGGTGTTCCTGTGGCTGATTCTCCGACCCGAGTTCGGACAGTCCAAGGCCGACGGCTGGGCGCTGCTGGTGCTGGCCTTCAGCGGTGTCAGCGACTACCTCGACGGCAAGCTGGCCCGCCGGTGGAATCAGATCAGCAACCTGGGGCGGCTCCTCGACCCCGCCGCCGACCGCCTGTACATCCTTTCGACACTGGTCGGCCTCACCTGGCGGGACATCCTGCCGCTGTGGCTCACGTCCGTACTCGTGGCCCGCGAGCTCATGCTTCTCGTCATGGTGGGCATTCTGCGCCGGCACGGCTATCCGCCGCCCCAGGTGAACTTCCTGGGCAAGGCGGCTACCTTCAACTTGATGTATGCCTTCCCGCTGCTGTTGCTCAGTGACGGAAGCGGGTGGCTTTCGTCACTCGCCGAAGTTTTCGGATGGGCGTTCGCGGGATGGGGTACAAGCCTGTACTGGTGGGCAGGGATCCTCTATGTGATCCAGGTCCGCCGGCTAGTCAGCGCCGACGCGGTGACCGGCTGATCCCGTCATCGTGGCCTTGCACCGTCGCAGAGCCGCCGCCCGCCTGATCACAGGCCCGGTCCGTCCTGACGGGTGAAGTCGGCGAGATCGTCTCTTCGAGGAGGACGCTTCCGACATGAAGGCCGTCGTAATGGCCGGTGGTGAAGGTACTCGGCTTCGCCCCATGACCTCCAGCATGCCCAAGCCGCTCCTGCCGGTGGCAAACCGGCCCATCATGGAGCACGTGCTGAGGTTGCTCAAGCGCCATGGACTTACCGAGACCGTAGTGACCGTGCAGTTCCTCGCCTCACTCGTCAAGAATTACTTCGGCGACGGCGAAGAACTCGGCATGGAGCTCAGCTACGCGAACGAGGAAAAGCCCCTCGGTACGGCCGGCAGTGTGAAGAACGCGGAGGCGGCCCTCAAGGACGACGCGTTCCTGGTGATCTCGGGCGACGCCCTCACCGATTTCGACCTCACCGACCTCATCGCCTTCCACAAGGAGAAGGGCGCACTCGTCACGGTGTGCCTGACCCGGGTGCCGAACCCGCTGGAGTTCGGCATCACGATCGTGGACGAGGAGGGGAAGGTCGAACGCTTCCTGGAGAAGCCGACCTGGGGCCAGGTCTTCTCCGACACGGTCAACACCGGCATCTACGTCATGGAGCCCGAGGTCTTCGACTACGTCGAGGCCGACGTCTCCGTCGACTGGTCCGGTGACGTCTTCCCGCAGCTCATGAAGGAGGGCAAGCGGGTCTACGGCTACATCGCCGAAGGCTACTGGGAGGACGTGGGCACCCACGAGAGCTACCAGAAGGCGCAGGCCGACGTCCTGGAGGGCAAGGTCGACGTCGAGATCGACGGCTTCGAGATCTCCCCGGGCGTCTGGGTCGCCGAAGGCGCCGAGGTGCACCCGGACGCCGAACTGCGCGGGCCGCTGTACATCGGCGACTACGCGAAGGTCGAGGCCGGCGCCGAGATCCGGGAACACACCGTCATCGGTTCCAACGTCGTCGTGAAGTCCGGAGCGTTCCTCCACCGCTCCGTCGTCCACGACAACGTGTACATCGGCCAGCAGTGCAACCTCCGCGGCTGCGTGATCGGCAAGAACACCGACGTCATGCGGGCGGCCCGGATCGAGGACGGCGCCGTCATCGGCGACGAGTGCCTCGTGGGCGAGGAATCGATCATCCAGGGCAACGTCCGCGTCTACCCCTTCAAGACCGTGGAGGCCGGCGCGTTCGTCAACACGTCGGTCATCTGGGAGTCCCGAGGACAGGCGAACCTGTTCGGTGCCCGCGGCGTCTCCGGCATCCTGAACGTGGAGATCACGCCGGAGCTCGCCGTGCGGCTCGCCGGCGCGTACGCGACCACCCTCAAGAAGGGCTCCACGGTCACCACCGCCCGAGACCACTCCCGCGGCGCCCGCGCCCTCAAGCGGGCCGTGATCTCGTCCCTCCAGTCGAGCGCCATCGACGTGCGCGACCTGGAGAACGTGCCGCTGCCCGTGGCCCGCCAGCAGACCGCACGCGGCAGCGCGGGCGGCATCATGATCCGTACGACGCCGGGCGTGCCCGACTCCGTCGACATCATGTTCTTCGACGAGCGGGGCTCCGACCTCTCGCAGGCCGGCCAGCGCAAGCTGGACCGCGTCTACGCCCGGCAGGAGTACCGCAGGGCGTTCCCCGGTGAGATCGGCGACCTCCAGTTCCCCTCCAGCATCTTCGACTCGTACACGGGCGCCCTGCTGCGCAGCGTGGACACGACGGGGATCGCCGAGGCCAACCTGAAGGTCGTCGTCGACGCGTCCAACGGCAGCGCCGGCCTGGTCCTGCCGAGCCTCCTCGGCCGCCTCGGCGTCGACTCGCTGACCATCAACCCCGGCCTCGACGAGTCGCGGCCCACCGAGACCGCCGAGTCCCGCAGGTCGGGCCTCGTACGCCTCGGGGAGATCGTCTCCTCGGCGCGCGCCGCGTTCGGTGTGCGCTTCGACCCCGTCGGCGAGCGGCTGTCCCTCGTGGACGAGCGCGGCCGGATCATCGAGGACGACCGGGCCCTGCTGGTCCTGCTCGACCTGGTCGCCGCCGAGCGGCGCAGCGGCCGCGTCGCGCTGCCCGTCACCACGACGCGCATCGCCGAACAGGTCGCCGCGTACCACGGCACGCAGGTCGAGTGGACGACCACGTCGCCCGACGACCTCACCCGGGTCGGCCGCGAGGAGGACACGATCTTCGGCGGCGACGGCCGGGGCGCCTTCCTCGTCCCCGAGTTCAGCAGCGTGCTGGACGGCTCGGCCGCGTTCGTACGGCTCATCGGCCTGGTGGCGCGCACGCAGCTCACGCTCAGCCAGATCGACGCGCGGATCCCGCGCGCCCACGTGCTGCGGCGCGACCTCGCCACGCCGTGGGCCGTCAAGGGCCTCGTCATGCGGACCGTCGTGGAGGCGGCCGGCGACCGGCAGGTCGACACGACGGACGGCGTGCGCGTCGTGGAGGCGGACGGGCGCTGGGTCATGGTGCTGCCCGACCCGGCGGAGGCCGTCACCCACCTGTGGGCCGAGGGCCCCGACGACGCGTCCGCCCAGGCGCTCCTGGACGAGTGGTCCACCACCGTGGACAGCGCCGGTCACTGACCGCCGCACGCCCCTCCCGCAGGACCCGCACCGGGCCACGTCCCACGACGTGGCCCGGTGCCGCCGTTCGCGGGGCCGTTCGTCGGCCGCCGGGGCGACATGCGACGATGTGCGGCATGCCGCAGCAGTCCCCCACACGGAGCACCGACGCGGGCCGCGCGCGGCCGGACGCGTCGATGTCGCTGCTGACCAACGTCATGGACCACAGCCTGGACGACGGATACGCCGAGGCGGCCGCCCGCAGAAGGTCGGGGGAGGCGGGCCTGCCGCGCCCGCTGCGCGCCAAGCTGTGGCTCGGCGGCGGACTCGTCCTGGCGGCGCTCGTGGTCACCCTGGGCGCGGCGCAGGCCCGGCACGCGGCGCCCGTCGTCGCCAAGGAGCGCCAGGAGCTCATCGACCGGGTCGGCAGCGAGACGAAGCACGCCGACGACCTGGAGCACCAGGTCGAGGGGCTGCGTGGTGACGTGGGCCGACGCCAGCAAGCCGCACTGAAACAACACGGCGGTGACACCGGGCAGTTGGTGTCACTCCTGGCCGGTGGCACCGAGGTGCACGGGCCCGGCGTGAAGCTCGTCGTCGACGACGCCAAGGACACCGAGACCGGCGGCGACGGGGACCCCAGGCAGAACGAGGACTTCACCGCGAGCGGCCGGGTGCGCGACCACGACCTCCAGCGGGTCGTCAACGGCCTGTGGGCCTCCGGGGCCGAGGCGGTCAGCGTCAACGGGCAGCGCCTCACGTCGCTTTCGGCCGTCCGCGCCGCCGGTGACGCCATACTGGTCGACAACAGGCCGCTCGTGCCGCCGTACACGGTGCTCGCCGTGGGCAACGGGACCGAACTGGTCGCCGCGTTCCGGCGCAGCGCCGATGGTGCGTACCTGGCGTCGCTCCACAGCGACTTCGGCATCCGCACCTCCCTGTCCGTGCAGGACGACGTGCGGCTGCCGGCCGCGCCGAGCCTGATCGTGCGGACCGCCAGGCCCGTGCCGTCCGGTGCGGCCGCGGGGGCGACGGCGGCCGCCAGTGGGACCGGGAAGCCGGCCAAGACAGAGAAGGGCACATCGTGATCGCCGTACTGGGCCTCGTCGTGGGAGTGGTGGTCGGACTGTTCGTCCGGCCCGAGGTGCCGGCGGTGGTCGAGCCGTACCTGCCCATCGCCGTCGTCGCCGCGCTCGACGCGGTCTTCGGCGGCCTGCGGGCCATGCTCGACGGCATTTTCGTCGACAAGGTGTTCGTGGTGTCGTTCCTGTCGAACGTCGTGGTGGCCGCGCTGATCGTCTTCCTCGGCGACAAGCTGGGCGTCGGCGCGCAGCTGTCCACGGGTGTCGTCGTCGTCCTCGGCATCCGGATCTTCTCCAACGCGGCGGCGATCCGCCGGCACGTCTTCCGGGCCTGACGCGATGGCCACTCACAACGCGCCCGGCAGCACGGGCACTTCGCGCGAGGACACGGGACCCTCCTCCGGCGCGCCGCGCCTGAGCGGGCGGCAGCGGCTCGTGAACGGGCTCTGGCCGCCGCGTGTCACCCGCGCGCAACTCACCGTCGCGGTGCTGCTGTTCGTCCTCGGCCTCGGACTCGCCGTCCAGGTCAGGTCGCACAGCGACAGCAGCGCGCTGCGCGGGGCACGCCAGGAGGATCTTGTCCGTATCCTCGATGAACTGGACAACCGCACACAGCGTCTAGAGGACGAGAAGCAGGATCTCGTCGACCAGCGGACGGGCCTGGAGAACAGTTCGGACCAGGCGGAGGAGGCGCGCAAGCAGACGCGGGAGAAGGAGCAGCAGCTCGGGATCCTCGCCGGCACGACGGCGGCCGAGGGGCCCGGGATCACGCTGAGCGTGCACGACGCACGGCACATGGTGGCCGCCGACATGCTGCTCGACACGGTCCAGGAGCTGCGCGCCGCGGGTGCCGAGGCCATCCAGGTCAACGGCGTGCGCGTGGTCGCGGACACCGACTTCACGGGAACGGAGGGCGACATCAAGGTGGACGGCAAGGCGGTCACCCAGCCGTACCGTTTCACGGTGATCGGCCGGCCCCAGGACCTCGAACCGGCGCTCAACATCCCGGGCGGAGTGGTGCAGACATTGGAGAAGGAGCAGGCCACGGCCACGGTGACCGGCTCCGACAAGGTGGTCGTGAACGCCTTGCGACGGGCCGAGCAGCCTGGCTACGCTCGGTCGTCCTCCCGGTGACGCGGGGCCGCATGGCGTCCGCGCCGCGCGGGCAGGAGGTTGCGGGGGGTCGACGCACGATCAGCGTGATGTGTGGTGGAAACTGTTCGGTGTATACGGACGCTGTCAAGATGTCCGGGTCGGCAGGCGTGTTCAGTGATATGTCGTCCTGCCCCACGGGCGGGTCTGTTTCGGTCAAGGGGAATCGCCCGTGAATTGGTTTGCGAAGTTGTTCGGCAAGAGGTCTCGCGAGGAGGGCGGCAACGCACGCCACCGTGCCGGGCGCCAGGGGCAGGGTGAGGAGCAGGCCGGCGAGCGGCCCCTCTTCCGCGACCAGGTGGGCGCCGGCGGCCCCGGCGCGTCGTCTGTTGACCCTGCCGGGCAAGGCCGCATAGGTTTCGGGGAACCGTCAGCCTCAAGTACGAGTGGAGACTTTCCCACGGCCTCGTTCGCGACCGACCCACGGGCGGGGCAGCCACGGCAGGAGGACCCCGCCATGTCGGCCCTGGTATGCACGAGATGCGGCCATCACAACCCCGAGGCCAGCCGGTTCTGCTCGAACTGCGGCGCGCCGCTGCGGGCGGGTGCGCCGAGCGAGCGCCCGGCCGAGACCACGTCCACGATCTCCATCTCGGGCCTGGAGGCCTACGACCCGGAGACGACGGGCCAGACCCAGCTGCCCACCCTGAGCCCGGAGGCGCAGGCGGCCGTCGAGGCGCTGCCGTTCGGTTCCGCGCTGCTCATCGTGCGCAGGGGCCCCAATTCGGGCAGCCGCTTCCTGCTGGACGGCGACCTGACGACGGCGGGCCGCCACCCGCAGAGCGACATCTTCCTCGACGACGTGACGGTCTCGCGCCGGCACGTCGAGTTCCGCAGGGGCGCGGACGGCCTCTTCACCGTCGCGGACGTGGGCAGCCTCAACGGCACCTACGTCAACCGTGAGCGGATCGACTCGGTCCTGCTGGCGAACGGCGACGAGGTCCAGATCGGCAAGTACCGGCTGGTCTTCTACGCGAGCCAGCGGGGCGCGTGACCCCCGGAGAGCACATGTTGCGTACACCGAAGGGCGGTGCCGAGCGAGGCACCGCCCGGGCGGCCGAGCCGCTCGTGAGCATCGGAGCGGTGCTCGCCCGGCTGCGCGACGAGTTCCCGGAAGTCACCATCTCGAAGATCCGCTTCCTGGAGGCGGAGGGCCTGGTGGAGCCGCGCAGGACGCCGTCGGGCTATCGCAAGTTCGGCCCTCAGGACGTGGAGCGGCTCGCGCTGGTCCTGCGCATGCAGCGGGACCACTATCTTCCCCTGAAGGTCATCAAGGAGCACCTGGAGGCGCTCGGGCGGGGCGAGCAGGTGCCGCTCCCCGGGCCCCAGCGCGACCGCGGGGACGGCTGGCCCGGCCCCGTGGAGCCCGCGCCCGAGCAGCCGACGGCGGCGCGGGTCGGGCGGACGGAGCTGCTGGCGGCGCTCGGCGTCGACGAGGGCGAGCTCGCCGAGTGGGAGTCCTACGGGCTGGTCGCCCCCCTGGCCGACGGAAGCTTCGACGCGGACGCCGTCACCGTGGCGGGCCTGGTGGCGGATCTCGGCCGATTCGGACTCGAACCGCGCCACCTGCGGGTCATGAAAGCGGCGGCCGAGCGCGAGGCCGGGCTCGTCGAGCAGGTCGTCGCACCCCTGCGCCGGCACCGGAACCCGCAGACCAGGACCCATGCGGAGGCCACCACCCGGGAGCTGGCCGGGCTGTCCGTACGGCTGCACGCGGCACTCGTGCGCACCGCCCTGAATGGCCGGCTCCACTGATCGCGACGGTGCCCGACTACCCAAACCTGCCGGGCACGTCCTAGGGTTGCTGTGTGAACGAGCTCGACGTTGTGGGTGTCCGGGTGGAAATGCCCTCCAACCAGCCGATCGTGCTCCTGCGCGAAGTGGGAGGCGATCGGTACCTCCCCATCTGGATCGGCCCAGGGGAGGCCACCGCCATCGCCTTCGCCCAGCAGGGCATGGCGCCGGCAAGACCGCTGACGCACGACCTCTTCAAGGATGTCCTCGAAGCGGTGGGCCAGGAGCTCACCGAGGTCCGCATCACGGATCTCCGTGACGGGGTCTTCTACGCGGAGCTGGTCTTCGCCAGCGGAGTCGAGGTGAGCGCGCGGCCCTCCGACGCCATAGCGCTCGCCCTGCGCACGGGAACGCCGATCTACGGCAGCGACGGGGTCCTCGACGACGCCGGCATCGCGATTCCCGACGAGCAGGAGGACGAGGTGGAGAAGTTCCGCGAGTTCCTCGACCAGATCTCGCCGGAGGATTTCGGCACGAACAGCCAGTGAGAACCCGATCGGCGGACGCGGCGGCCAACACGGCCGCCGCGTCCGCCGATCGGGTGGATTCCGCTGCCGCCGCACCGGTTATCATGCTGTGCCCCGGACAATTCGAGGAGCCATTCCCGCGAATCGGGCACGCTAAACCACCCTCGGGGTGATTATCACTCGGCGTGGCGAGTGCGGCGATCGTTGACGCACCCCGAGTGACTGCCTACCTTCGTGAAGGCAGGTCAAGGACGGAGGTCGGCGTGAGCAGCAGCGGCGACGGTACGACGGCGAGTGCGTACCGGCTTCACGGCAGTACGGTCGACCCCGGGTGCGAGGGTGTCGGATACAGGGGCCCCACGGCCTGCGCGGCGGCGGGCATCACGTACCGCCAACTGGACTACTGGGCCCGTACCGGACTCGTCGAGCCGAGCGTGCGGCCGGCGTACGGCTCCGGCACCCAGCGGCTCTACAGCTTCCGCGACGTCGTGGTCCTCAAGATCGTCAAGCGTTTCCTGGACACCGGTGTGGCCCTGCAGAACATCCGGGCCGCCGTCCAGCACCTGCGGGACCGCGGCTTCCAGGACCTCGACCGCATGACGCTGATGTGCGACGGCGCGACGGTCCACGAGTGCACGTCGCCCGACGAGGTCGTCTCGCTCCTCCAGTGCGGGCAGGGTGTCTTCGGCATCGCCGTGGGCGTGGTGTGGCGGGACGTCGAGGCGGCGCTGTCGCAGCTGCACGGCGAGCGTGTCGACACCGGCGAGACCCTGATCGGCAACAACCCCACGGACGAGCTCGCGCGCCGGCGCCGCGACCGGGCCGTCTGACCCGCTCCCGCCGCGCCCGTGGCGCCGGCGGGCCAGGCGGAGGCACCGGTCCGGGAGACGGCCGGTGCGAAGCTCCCGAGAGGCCGCTGCGGGCGCCGCCGCGGGGTGGACGGCCCGCCGCGCCGGGACCGGCGGGGCGAGCCGGGAAGCGGCCGCACACGGCCCGCGAGGGGCCGTTGTCAGTGGTCTGCGGCAGCATCGACGTCATGAGACGCGCGCCGACCATCCTCCACCTGGACATGGACGCGTTCTACGCCTCGGTGGAGCAGGCGTCCAAGCCGAGCCTGCGCGGCAAGCCCGTGGTGGTGGGCGGGCTGGGCCCGCGCGGTGTCGTCGCGACGGCGTCGTACGAGGCCCGGCGCTTCGGCGTCCACTCGGCGATGCCCATGGCGCAGGCCCGGCGGCTCGCCCCGAACGCGGCGTACCTGGTGCCGCGCTTCTCCCTGTACCGATCCATCAGCGGGCAGGTGATGGAGCTTCTGGCCCGGCTGTCGCCGCTGGTCGAGCCGCTCAGCCTGGACGAGGCGTTCGTGGACCTGGAGGCGGGCGGCACCGCCCACGACAGCGCCACGGCACGTTCCACCGGCGAGCGGCTGCGGGCCGAGATCCGCGAGGTCACCGGGCTGAGCGGCTCGGTGGGCCTCGCCGGCTCCAAGATGCTCGCGAAGATCGGCTCGGAGGAGGCCAAGCCGGACGGGCTGGTGCTGATCGAGCCCGGCACGGAGCGCGAACTGCTGGGGCCCATGTCCGTGCGGACGCTTCCCGGTGTCGGTCCCGCGACGGGCGACCACCTGAGGCGGGCGGGCATGACGACGGTGGCCCATCTCGCGGAGGCCGGGGAGGACGAGCTGGTGCGCCTCGTGGGCAGGGCGCACGGCCTGTCGCTGTACCGGATGGCGCTCGGGCGGGACGAGCGGCCCGTGGTCTCCGACCGGGACGCCAAGTCGGTGTCCGTCGAGGACACCTTCGACGTCGACCTGCACGACCGGGTTCGGGTGCGCGCCGAGGTGGACCGGCTGGCGGAGCGCTGCGTGCGCCGGCTCAGGGAGGCGGGCCGCTCGGGGCGCACGGTGGTGCTCAAGGTCCGCAGGTTCGACTTCTCGACGCTGACGCGCTCGGAGACGCTGCGGGGCCCCACGGACGACGTCTCGGTGGTGCGCGAGGCGGCCGGGCGGCTGCTGGAGGCGGTGGACACCACGGGCGGGGTCCGGCTGCTCGGCGTGGGTGTGACGGGCCTCGCCGACTTCACGCAGGAGGACCTGTTCGCCCAGTCGGGGACCGGCGCCGAGCACGCGCAGCCGCTGCCGGACGAGCCCGCGGCCGCCCAGGAGCCCGCCCCGGCCGCGGCCCCCGGCGACGAGCCCTCGACGGCCCGCACCGAGCGGCGGTTCGCCGCCGGTCTCGACGTACGGCACGCCGTGCACGGCCCGGGCTGGGTGCAGGGCAGCGGGGCCCGGCGCGTGACGGTGCGCTTCGAGCGGCCCGGCTCCGCGGTGGGAAGGGTCCGCACGTTCTGGATCGACGATCCGGAGCTGGAGCCCTCCGACCCGCTGCCGCTGGTGGAGCGCGACACGGAGGAACCCGGTGCCTAGCGGCGCGGGAGCGGTATGTGCGGAAAGCCGTCGGCCCTGGAGGCCGCGGGCGCGACGGCCCGCGCGCGCGGAAAGCCGCAGGTCCCGGAAGCCGCGGGGACCCGGCATGCGCGAGCCGGGGTCCCCGGGCCCGGCGGGGTGCGGCTCACGACAGGAGGCCGTCGGAGGGGGTTCTCCGGCCGGGCGGCCGGTCAGTCGTCCTGGTCGGACCTTCGGCCGGGCGGCCGGTCAGTCGTCCTGGCCCGCGACCTTGCCGAAGTCCCGCTCGCGGTCCCGCTCGGCGAGCGAGGCGGGCTGCTCGGGCTGCCCGGCGGGCGGCAGGTCCAGCCCGTAGTGCCGGTACAGCTGCACCTCCTGCTCGGGGGAGAGGTGGCGGCCGACCCCGAAATCGGGGGCGCCCTTGATCAGGGACCGTTCGAAGGGGACCCGCAGGGTGTCCTCGACCAGCGAGCTCGGCTCCAGCGGCACGAACGCGTCCCTGCTGAACAGGCCGGTGCGCACGGCGGCCCACTCCGGCACGCCCGTCGCGTCGTCCAGGTACACCTCGTCGACCGTGCCTATCTTGTGTCCCGAGCGGTCGAACGCCTTGCGGCCGATCAGGCTTCGCGGATCGATGTCGGTCTCCACGGTCCCTCCAGTTGCTCGCGACCACTGCTAGCTCCTACGAAAGGCCACTTCGCGGGGCACGGCCACTCGGCGACCTGCGGCGGAGGCGTCCGGGTGCCCCGCACGGGACGATCGGCCGGAACGTGGCGTTCAGGGGTCCGCTGGTAGGCTGGCAGCGGCTACTGACCCCGCGCGGGAGAGTCCTCCGGCAGCCGCCGGAGGCGCCGAAGGAGCAAATCCTCCCCGGAATCTCTCAGGCCCCCGTACCGCGCGGACGAGGTCACTCTGGAAAGCAGGACGGACGTCGACGGCATCCGCCCTCACCGACGGTGAAAACCGGGCAGCGGCGCGCGCCGCGATCCGGTGAAGCTCTCAGGTCGTATGACAGAGGGGGAGGCCGTCCGGGCACCACTGCCGAGTGGCGCCCCACGCAGGTCGCGTCGACCAGGAGGCCTCCGCACATGACCGCCCACCGCAAGACGCTCGCACAGCTGGAGCGCGGCATCCCCTTCGAGCAGCGCCACATCGGCCCCGACGCGGCGGCGCAGGCCAAGATGCTCGCGCAGGTCGGCTACGGCTCGCTCGACGAGCTGACGGCCGCCGCCGTCCCCGATGTGATCAAGAGCGCCGAGGCGCTGAACCTCCCAGCCGCCCGCACCGAGGCCGAGGTCCTCGCCGAGCTGCGTGCGCTGGCCGACCGCAACCAGGTGCTCGCGCCGATGATCGGCCTCGGCTACTACGGCACCCACACGCCGCCGGTCATCCTGCGCAACGTGATGGAGAACCCGGCCTGGTACACGGCCTACACCCCCTACCAGCCGGAGATCTCGCAGGGCCGGCTGGAGGCCCTCCTCAACTTCCAGACCGTCGTGGCGGACCTGACGGGCCTGCCGACCTCCGGCGCGTCCCTCCTGGACGAGGGCACCGCCGCCGCGGAGGCCATGTCGCTCGCGCGGCGCGTCGGCAAAGTCAAGGACGGCGTCTTCCTGGTCGACGCCGACGCCCTGCCGCAGACCGTCGCGGTCATCCGCACCCGCGCGGAACCCACCGGCGTCGAGGTCGTCGTCGCGGACCTGTCGGCGGGCATCCCCGCCGAGGTCGCCGAGCGCGGCGTCTTCGGCGTGCTCCTCCAGTACCCGGGCGCCTCCGGCGCCGTGCGCGACCTGCGTTCCGTCGTCGAGCAGGCGCACGGCCTCGGCGCGGTCGTCACCGTCGCCGCGGACCTCCTCGCCCTCACGCTGCTGACGTCGCCCGGCGAGCTCGGCGCCGACATCGCCGTGGGCACCACGCAGCGCTTCGGCGTGCCGATGGGCTTCGGCGGCCCGCACGCCGGCTACATGGCCGTCCGCGACACGTTCGCCCGCAGCCTGCCGGGCCGGCTGGTCGGCGTGTCCGTGGACGCCGACGGCAACAAGGCCTACCGCCTCGCCCTGCAGACCCGCGAGCAGCACATCCGCCGCGAGAAGGCGACCAGCAACATCTGCACCGCGCAGGTGCTGCTCGCCGTCATGGCCGGGATGTACGCGGTCTACCACGGCCCCGACGGGCTGCGTGAGATCGCCCGGCGCACCCACCGCTACGCGGCGATCCTCGCGGCGGGCCTGAGCGCGGGCGGCGTCGAGGTCACCGAGGACGCGTACTTCGACACGGTGACGCTGCGCGTGCCCGGCCGGGCCGCGCAGATCGTGGCGGACGCCCGCGAGGGCGGGGTCAACCTGCGCCTGATCGACGCCGACCACGTCTCCGCCGCGTGCGACGAGACCACCGGCCGCGCGCAGCTGACCGCCGTGTGGGCGGCCTTCGGCGTGCAGGGCGACGTCGAGGCGCTCGACGAGGCCACCGCGGACGCGCTGCCCGAGGGGCTGCTGCGCACCGACGACTACCTGACGCACCCGGTCTTCCACAGCCACCGGTCCGAGACGGCGATGCTGCGCTACCTGCGCCGCCTGTCCGACCGCGACTACGCGCTCGACCGGGGCATGATCCCGCTCGGCTCCTGCACGATGAAGCTCAACGCGACCACCGAGATGGAGCCGGTCACCTGGCCCGAGTTCGGCGCGCTGCACCCGTTCGCGCCCGCCGAGCAGGCCCAGGGCTACCTCACCCTCATCCGCGAGCTGGAGGAGCGCCTCGCCGAGGTCACCGGCTACGACGCGGTGTCGCTGCAGCCGAACGCCGGGTCGCAGGGCGAGCTCGCGGGCCTGCTCGCCGTGCGCGCGTACCACCGCGCCAACGGCGACACCGGCCGCACGGTCTGCCTGATCCCGTCGTCCGCGCACGGCACCAACGCGGCCAGCGCCGTCATGGCCGGCATGAAGGTCGTCGTCGTGAAGACCGCCGAGTCCGGTGACGTCGACGTCGCCGACCTGCGGGCGAAGATCGAGCAGTACGGCCACGAGCTGGCCGTCCTCATGGTCACCTACCCGTCGACCCACGGTGTGTTCGAGGAGCAGATCGGCGACATCTGCGCGGCCGTGCACGACGCGGGCGGCCAGGTCTACGTCGACGGCGCGAACCTGAACGCGCTGGTGGGCCTCGCGAAGCCCGGCCGCTTCGGCTCGGACGTCTCCCACCTCAACCTGCACAAGACGTTCTGCATCCCGCACGGCGGCGGCGGCCCCGGTGTCGGCCCGATCGGTGTGCGCGCGCACCTCGCCCCGTACCTGCCCAACCACCCGCTCCAGCCCGCCGCGGGCCCGGAGACGGGTGTCGGGCCGATCTCGGCGGCGCCGTGGGGCTCCGCGGGGATACTGCCGATCTCCTGGGCCTACGTGCGGCTGATGGGCGGCGAGGGCCTGGCCCGCGCCACCCAGGTGGCCGTGCTCGCGGCGAACTACATCGCCAAGCGCCTGGAGCCGCACTTCCCGGTGCTCTACACCGGCCCCGCGGGGCTGGTCGCCCACGAGTGCATCGTCGACCTGCGGCCGCTGACCAAGGCGACCGGCGTGAGCGTCGACGACATCGCCAAGCGCCTGATCGACTACGGCTTCCACGCGCCGACCATGTCCTTCCCGGTGGCCGGGACGCTGATGATCGAGCCGACCGAGAGCGAGGACCTCGCGGAGATCGACCGGTTCTGCGAGGCGATGATCGCGATCCGCGCGGAGATCGAGAAGGTCGCGTCGGGCGAGTGGAGCGCGGACGACAACCCGCTGCGCAACGCCCCGCACACCGCGGCCGCGCTCGGCGGCGAGTGGACGCACCCCTACGGCCGGGACGTCGCGGTCTTCCCGCCCGGCGTCTCCGCGGCGGACAAGTACTGGCCGCCGGTGCGCCGCATCGACGGTGCGTTCGGCGACCGCAACCTCGTCTGCTCGTGCCCGCCGCTCGACGCGTACGACCACTGAGCCGGGAGCCCGGCCCGGGTCGCGTTCCCGGGCCGAGCCGGGGCGGCGCGGCGGACGACTGACGTCGCCCGCCCCGCCGCTTTCACCCGAACGGGTGGGGAGGGGGAGGGGGCCGGACCCCCGTGGACAGCCCGCAGGGCCGGTTCGGAGCGTGTGCTCCGGACCGGCCCTCGCGTGTGCCCGGCGCCTTGGGCGCCGTCAGGCCGCCGCCGCCACCCGGCCGGTGCGCTGCGGCCGGTGCGGCGCGATGATCTGCCCGTCGGGCAGCAGCTCACCGGTGTCCTCGAACTGGACGACGCCGTTGCACAGCAGGGTCCAGCCCTGCTCGGGGTGGCTGGCCACCGCGCGGGCGGCCTCGCGGTCGGCGGAGTCGGCTGTCGGACAGGCTGGCTGGTGTTGACACATGGGCGGGTTCTTTCGCTGCGGGACGGAGACTTCTGCTCCGGGTCTTCGTCGTGGAGGTCTGCGGTTTCTTCGTGCGTGGCCGATCGGTGCGCCGAGGCCGCGGGCCGTCGCGTGCCGAGCACGGCGGGGACCGACGGCGGCCCCGTCCTCGTCGTCCGGACCCAGTGTCGTCCCGCGCGCGATGATCCTCGGGGATTTCGCGGCAGCACGTCGTCCTCGGCCCGGACGCCGTCACCCGGTCGGCCGGTTCCGCTCAACTTAGCGGTCATCGACGACCGTTGGCGAACCGTCACCGAAACGTCCGGAGAACCGCCGGCGCGCCGTGCCGGGAGCGCCCCCGCGGCGGGCGGGCCCACGCGCGCGAAGCGCCCCGCGGCCGGAAGGCCTCGGGGCGCTTGCGGGCCGCTGCGCCGCAGGTCAGACGGGAGTTCGCACCAGGTCTCCCGGCGTGAGCCGCATGCGGATCACCGGCAGCAGCTCCGCCGCGCGATGGGGCCGGTGCGCTGCGAAACCGGGGGGCGCGGGAGCGAGCGGCACCAGCAGGTCGGCCGGTGCCACCGCGCCGGTGGCCGGGTCGGCCTCCGTGTCGGCGTGCAGCCACAGCGTGAGCATGTACAGCCCCGGCACGGACAGCAGCCGCGGCTGGTACGCGGTGTGCAGCACCTCGGCCTGCCGCAGGGCGCGTTCCGTCGCCGTCACGTACGGCCCCTCGAAGAAGCGGGAGAACGCCCAGCCGTCGGCCGTGAGCATCGTGTCGGCGGCGGCCACCAGACGGTCGCCGGCGCGGATCGTGAACCGCCAGCCCGTCAGCCGGGTGTGCGGCGCGGCCCCCGCGCCGTCGAGCAGCGCGGGAGCGGCGAGCACCTCGGGCGCGTCGAGCACGTGGAGCGGAAGGGGGAGTTCGGGGCTCAGCGGCCCGCCCGCGGCTCTCAGGGCCGGGGTCGGTGCCTCGCGGACGGCGGTGGGGGAGCCGAGAGCGGTGAGAACGCTGCGCAGGGCGGGTGCGGGTACTGGAGGGACATGCAGCGGCATGGTGGATTGCCTCTCGCTCAGGAGACAGGGTGCAGCGCGGGTGCGGGTGCGGGTGCGGAGGGAGGTGCGGACGACTCTGTCGGCGTGCGGGCCCGGATCGCGCTCCGGGGCCTTGGGCCTTGCGCCCGCTTTCCACCTCGTCCGCGAAGTTTATACGACGCGTGTTCACACGATGTTTCTTCTAGCTGTCGTGCGCATTGCGGGCCAGCCACTATTCGGTCGTATTTCCGTGCCGATTAGCTGGCGGAATTGTGAACGCACGGCAGCCGGCCTGCGGTGATCTCGCCGCTCCGGACGGCCGAAAATCGCGCCGTATTCCCGCGACCGCCGGCGGGACTGCCGCGCTGCCGTGCCGGGGGCACCTGCCACGGGCACATGCGGCCGGTCCGGCCGCGCTCGTCTCCCGTGCTCGGCCCCGCGTAAGGCGCCATGGATCCACCGCTGCATGCCTATGCTACTGAACCCAAGCGTATGCCGGAAGAGCGCCTTCCGTGGATGCCCGGTGAAAGTGGCCGCACGGCGTGACGCGAGAACCTGTCGAGGAAATGTGCGTCCCGTATGTGAGCCGCGCATGTGCCCTTCGGTCGCGCCCGGAAACAGTCTAGCGGTCGAGGGACCCCGAGGAGGGACGTTAGGGATCAGCGGGCGCGGGCATTATCGACCGAGACGCGCGCACGGTGGCGGGACGTCGATGCCGAGGAGGACACGTCGATGGGTGAGAAGGTCGACGCGGGGGGCTTTGACCTGGCCGGCCGCGAGCAGTACCGCAAGAGGCTGCGGCAGTGCCTGTCGGTACTCGGAAAGCTCCTCGCGGAGAAACGCTTCGACCGGCCCAGGAATCTCATGGGCCTGGAGATCGAACTCAATCTCGCGGGCAGTGACGGCCTGCCCCGGATGATGAACCACGAGGTGCTCAGCCGTATCGCGAGCCATGATTTCCAGACCGAGCTGGGCATGTTCAACCTCGAGGTCAATATCGCGCCGCACCGCCTCGACGGACGTGTTCTCGATCAACTCGCCGAGGAACTCCGCGCGGGCCTCGGATATGCGCATCGCAAAGCCGAGGAGGTGGACGCCGGGATCGTCATGGTCGGAATTCTCCCGACGCTCGCCCACCGCGACGTCGGGACGGGAAGCCTGTCCAACGTCGACCGCTACACGCTGCTCAACGACCGGATGCGGGACGCGCGCGGCGAGGACTTCGTTCTCGACATCGAGGGCGCGGAACGGCTCGTGGCGACCTCGCCCTCGATCACGCCCGAGGCCGCGTGCACCTCGGTGCAGCTGCACCTGCAGGTGACCCAGGAGCGCTTCGCCGACGTGTGGAACGCCGCGCAGGCCGTGGCGGGCGTGCAGGTGGCGCTCGGGGCCAACGCCCCGTTCCTGTTCGGCAAGGAGCTGTGGCACGAGTCGAGGCCGCCGCTGTTCGAACAGGCCACGGACGTGCGGCCGCCCGAGCTCCAGGTCCAGGGCGTCCGCCCGCGCACCTGGTTCGGGGAGCGCTGGATCGACTCGCCCTACGACCTGTTCGCCGAGAACCTGCGCTACTTCCTGCCGCTTCTGCCGATCATGTCCGACGAGGACCCGCAGAAGGTGCTGGACGCCGGCGGTGTGCCCACCCTCCAGGAGCTGTCCCTGCACAACGGCACCATCTACCGGTGGAACCGCCCCGTCTACGAGGTCGCCGACGGCGTGCCCCACCTGCGGGTGGAGAACCGGGTGCTGCCGGCCGGGCCGACCGTCACCGACGTGATCGCCAACGCCGCCTTCTACTACGGGCTGGTCCGCGCCCTCGCGGAGGAGAGCCGCCCGGTGTGGCAGCGGATGCCGTTCTCGGTGGCCGCGGAGAACTTCGACACGGCCTGCCGCCAGGGCATCGGCGCCGAGCTGCGCTGGCCCCGGCACGGCCGTACCTCCGGGCTCGTCACCCGGCCCGCCGTGGACCTCGTGCGCGACGAGCTGCTGCCGCTCGCCGCGGCGGGCCTCGACGCGTGGAACATCGAGCCGGCCGACCGGGATCTGTACCTCGGCGTCATCGAGGAGCGCTGCAACCGCCGGATCAACGGCGCCTCGTGGCAGATCGGCACCTTCCACCGGGCCGTCGACGCGGGGCTCGGCCGGGAGGCGGCGCTCGCCGCGACCACCCGCAGGTACTGCGAGCTGATGCACCACGGCAGCCCGGTCCACACCTGGCCGGTGGGCTTCCCCGCGCCGGAGGAGTCGGGGCGGCTGCCCGCCGAGTAGGCCCGCCGCGCGTCCGGGGGAGTGGCCCGGGCGGCGGAGGGCTCCGGCCCCGGAGGAGACATCAGGACAGGTACCGGGGCCGGCGGCGCACGGCGGCCGGCGCTCCGGCGCACGGCGGCCCGCGGCTCGGGGCGGTCGCGGCCCGCGGCCCCGCGCACGGCGGGGCGCGGTCCGGGGCGGTCGCGGCCGGGTCGCGGAGCGGCTCGCACAGGCCACGGGCGTAACTTGTGCACGTCGGCCGTGCGCGCCGACCGCGACGCGTAGCCGTGGAGGCCGGTGTGCAGCTGGAGGCAGGGCCCGTGACCGATTCCCGCCCCGGTGAGACAGCCGGGGACCTGAGCCGCGGCGCGCTGCGGACCGAGACGTTGATCGTCCTCGCCCTGTCGCTCGGGGCGAGCGGTGTGTCCGCGCTCATCAGCTTCGTCGGCTCCGTCACCAAGGGCGGTTCGCTGAAGAACCAGGCCGCGAACCTGAACGCGTCGGCCGCCCCCGGCCGCCCGTGGCTCGACCTGACCTGGCAGCTGTTCGACATCGCCACCGCCCTCGTCCCGGTGCTCCTGGTGGCGTACCTGCTCTACCGGGAGGGCGCGAGCCTGCGCACGATCGGCTTCGACCGGCGCAGGCCCCGCTTCGATCTCGGCTGGGGCGCGGCGATCGCGGCCTGCGTGGGCGGCATCGGCATCGTCTTCTACCTGTTCGCCCAGGGCTCGGGCGCCAACCTGACCGTGGTGCCCGAGTCCCTCCCCGACGTCTGGTGGAAGTTCCCCGTGCTGGTGGTCTCCGCCGTGCAGAACGCCATCCTCGAAGAGGTCGTCGTGGTCGGCTACCTGCTGCGGCGGCTGGACCGGCTCGGCTGGTCGGCGCCCGCCGCACTCGCGGGCAGCGCGCTGCTGCGGGGCTCGTACCACCTCTACCAGGGACTCGGCGGCTTCGCGGGGAACGTGGCGATGGGCATCGTCTTCGTGCTGCTGTACCGCAGGTGGGGGCGGGTGGGCCCGCTGGTCGTGGCGCACTCGCTGATGGACGTCGGGGCCTTCGTCGGGTACGCGCTGCTGGCCGGCCACGTCAGCTGGCTGCCCACCCTGTGACGGTCGCGGCCCGGACCCGCATGGCCGGGGTCACGCCGGCGGCGGGGCGAGCAGTTCGCCGTCGATCACCGTGACGGCCGTGCCCGTGAGCAGCGTACGGTCGCCCCGAAGCGCCGTGCGGACCAGGCCGCCGCGCGCCGAGGCCTGAAGACCGGTCAGGTCCGCCCGCCCGAGCCGGGCCGACCAGAACGGCGCCAGGGCGGTGTGCGCGCTGCCGGTGACGGGGTCCTCCGGGACGCCCACCGCGGGGAAGAAGCCGCGGGAGACGTAGTCGTGGTCGCTGCCGGGCGCGGCGGCCGCCGTGACGACCACCCCGCGCTCCGACAGACGTACGAGCGCGTCGAGGTCCGGCGCCAGTTCCCGCACGGTCCGTTCGTCGGCGAGTTCGACCAGCAGGTCGCCGACGTGGTCCGAGGTGCCGTGCACCGAGACCGGTTCGGCGCCGAGCGCCGCCGCCGTGCCCCGAGGGGCGGCGGTGGGCGTCAGCGCCGAGGTGGGGAAGTCGAGCGTGAGGGCGCCGTCCGCGCCGGCCACGGCGGTGAGCACGCCGGAGCGGGTCTGGAACCGTACGAGCCCCGCCGCTTCGCCCGAGGTGCGCAGGACGTGCGCGGTGGCCAGCGTGGCGTGCCCGCACAGCGACACCTCGGTGGCCGGCGTGAACCACCGCAGCGCCCAGTCCGCGGGGCCGCCGGGCGGCAGGGGATGGGCGAAGGCGGTCTCCGAGAGGTTCACCTCCGCGGCCACCTGCCGCAGCCACTCGTCGTCGGGGAAGCGGTCGGAGCCGAGCAGCAGCACACCGGCCGGGTTCCCGCGGAAGGGGCGGTCGGTGAAGGCGTCGACGATTCGGATGCGCATGGCACCGACGCTATGCGCCGCGCTCGCGGCGGCACCAAAGCCAATCGCGCACGGGTGGCCCCGGGGCGGCGGGGCTCCCGCGCCGCGACGGCCCTCCCCATGTCGTGACCGCCGCGGCCGTGGGGGAGCGCCGGAGGCGAGTGACTCCGCGCCCGCCGGCTCTCGCGGGGAGCGCTTCTCGCCCTCCGGCGTTGTCGTCGCAGGTCGGACGGGGGTTGTCGTAAGCGTGTTTCCGATATATCGTTGAGGCATCGCGATCGGTCAAAGATCGAACGCGGAAGACCGTACGACATAGAAATGGAGAACCGTCATGTACGGAACACACGGACACGACCATGGACACGCACACGGCCCCGAGCGCGGGCCCGGCTTCGGCCCGGGGCCCTGGGGCGCCGGACCGCGCGGACGCGGCGGATTCGAGGGACTGCGCGCGGCGTTCGGCCCGTTCGGGCCTCCCTTCGGCGGCCCGGGCGGACCCTTCGGCGGCGGTGGCCGCGGACGCGGCGGCGGCCGGGGGCGTGCGCGCAGGGGCGACGTGCGCGCCTCGATCATCGCGCTGCTCAAGGAGCGCCCGATGCACGGCTACGAGATGATCCAGGAGATCGGCGAGCGCAGCGGCGGGGCCTGGCGGCCCAGCCCGGGCTCGGTCTACCCGACGCTCCAGCTGCTCGAGGACGAGGGGCTCATCGAGAGCCGCAGCGAGGGCGGCAAGAACCTCTTCACCCTCACCGAAGCGGGCCGCACCGAGGCCGAGTCGGTCCCGGACGCGCCCTGGGAGGACGCGGGCCGAGGCATCGACTGGGACACGATGAACGAGATCCGCCAGGCCGGCTTCGGCCTGATGGAGGCGTTCGGCCAGGTGTGGAAGACCGGCAGCGCCGAGCAGCGCAAGAAGGCGCTCGCGGTCATCAACGACACCCGCAAGAAGCTCTACCTCATCCTCGCCGACGACGACGAGGGCGCCGAGGGGCCGGGCGGCTCCGAGGACTGACACCGTCCGCGGCGCGCCGGTCCCGGGAAGAAGGGGCCGGGGAGCGGCGCCGACGGGCAGGGGCGGCCGGCCGCCGGGGGAAGCGGTCCGGACGGGCCCCGGCCGTGGCGGGGCGCCGGGCGGGAAGAGAACGGCGAAGGGCGGGACGCACCGGGGGCGTCCCGCCCTTCGCCGTGCGCGAGGGCACGGGGCGAGGAGACCGCGGGACGCACGGGGTCCGCATCGCCGCCCCGGGACGTACGGGGTTCGGCATCGCCGCCACGGCGCCGGACAGCCCGGGGTCGCTCGTCAGTCCGTACGGGCCCTGAGGTGTGCCCGCTCGCCCTGCCGTCCGAACAGCACCAGGAGTTCCACGGTCCGGTCGCCGTCCGGGCCGAGCCAGTGCGGCACATGGGTGTCGAACTCGGCGGCCTCGCCCGGCTTGAGGACCAGGGTCCGCTCGCCCAGCACCAGGCGCAGCCGGCCGGCGAGCACGTAGAGCCACTCGAAGCCCTCGTGGCTCCTCGGCTCGGGCTCGGCCCCGGGGCTCGGACGGATGAGCAGCTTGTGCGCCTGGACCCCGCCGGGCTCGCTCAGCGGCACGTACGTCAGGGCGCCGCGGCTGACCGGGCGCAGGTGGATCCGGGGATCGCCGGTGTGCGGTGCGCCGACGAGCTGGTCGAGCGGAACGGCGTACACCTCCGCCAGCGGAAGCAGCAGCTCCAGCGTCGGCTTGCGGCCGCCGCTCTCCAGCCGCGAGAGCGTGCTCTCGTTGATCCCGGTCCGCCGGGCGAGTTCGGCCAGCGTCATCCCGCGCCGGCGCCGCAGCTCGCGCAGACGGGGCCCGACCGCGTCCAGCACGTCCTTCTTCGCTGTGCCCATGCCCTCATGCTGCCGAAACGGCACGAGGCTTTGCAAGTCCGGCAGACGCTCGCGTTGTGAGGCCCGACCCGGGTGCGCGGGCCCCGGGTGTCAGGTTCCCGGGGCCCACCCGTCCGTCCGGGGCATCAGGCTCCCCGGGCGGCTCGCACGGCCGGCGCGCCGGCCGCAGGGCGCTCCCGACCGCTCGCGCGGTGCCGGGCCGGGACGCGGCGGCCGCGCGCCCCGCCCGAACCGGCGGGGGGCGTCAGGCGCGGATGCGCGCCAGCACCTCGTCGCGGACGCGCTCCATCGTCGCGGCGTCCCGTGCCTCGACGTTCAGGCGCAGCAGCGGTTCCGTGTTGGACGGGCGGACGTTGAACCACCAGTCCTGAGCGGTGACCGTGAGGCCGTCCAGTGCGTCGAGGGTGATCCCGTCCCGACCGCCGTACGCGGCACGCAACGCGGCGAGGCGGCCGGCCCCGTCGTCCACCGTGGAGTTGATCTCCCCGGAGGCCCGGTAGCGCTCGTAGGAGGCGGCCAGTTCGGACAGCGGCCCCGGCTGGGAGCCGAGGGCCGCCAGCACGTGCAGTGCGGCGAGCATGCCGGTGTCGGCGTTCCAGAAGTCGCGGAAGTAGTAGTGCGCCGAGTGCTCGCCGCCGAAGAGCGCGCCCTCCTCGGCCATCCGCTGCTTGATGAACGAGTGGCCGACCCGCGTGCGGACCGGGACGCCGCCGTGCTCCCGGACGATCTCCGGCACCGCCCAGGAGGTGATCAGGTTGTGGATCACCGTGCCGTGGCCGCCGTTGCGGTCCAGCTCGCGCGAGGCGATGAGCGCCGTGACGGCCGACGGGGACACCGGCTCGCCCCTCTCGTCGACCACGAAGCATCGGTCGGCGTCCCCGTCGAAGGCCAGCCCCACGTCGGCCCCTTCGGCCACGACGCGCTCGCGCAGGTCGGCGATGTTCTTCGGGTCGAGGGGGTTGGCCTCGTGGTTCGGGAAGGTGCCGTCCAGCTCGAAGTAGAGCGGCACCAGCTCCACGGGGAGCCCGCCGAGCACGGCGGGTGCGGTGTGGCCCGCCATGCCGTTGCCGGCGTCGACGACGACCTTCAGCGGGCGCGCGAGGGGCCCCGCGAGGGAGCGCAGGTACCGCGCGTACCCCGGCAGCAGGTCCCGTCCGCTCACCGTGCCGGGCGCGGCGACGGGGGCGGGGGCGCCCGACGCGGCCCAGGCACCGACCAGCCCGGCGATCTCCGGCAGGCCGGTCTCCTGCCCCACGGGGGCCGCCCCGGCCCGGCACATCTTGATGCCGTTGTAGCGGGCGGGGTTGTGCGACGCGGTGAACATCGCGCCGGGCACGTCCAGCGTGCCCGACGCGTAGTACAGCTCGTCGGTCGAGCACAGGCCGATCAGCGTGACGTCGGCCCCGCGGGCGGTGGCGCCGCGCGCGAACGCGGCGGCGAGGCCCGGCGACGAGGGGCGCATGTCGTGCCCGACGACGATCGCGGTCGCCCCGGTGACCGTGACGAAGGCCGCGCCGAACAGCTCCGCCTCCGGCTCGTCCCACTCGTCGGGGACCACGCCCCGTACGTCGTACGCCTTCACGATCCCTGACAGCTCAGTGCGGGGCACGGCCGTCTCCTTCCATGTCGTCGGTGAGCAGCCAGAGCGCGGTGTCCGGCGCGAGCGCCTCGCGGGCGGCTGGTACGGTGCCGTCGCCCTCCGCACTCGTCAGCACGGGGCGTCCGCGCAGCCCGGTCCGCTCCAGGGGCAGGGGGTCGGGCCCCAGGTTCACCACGCACGCCAGTCCGGCCCGTTCGAAGGCCAGGTAGGAGGCGCGGGCCTGCGAGTGCCACACCAGGGAGCCGTGCCCCGGCGCCGGGCGCGTCCGGCGCAGCCGCAGGGCGGCGCGGTACAGCGCGAACGTGGAGCCCGGGTCGCCCTGCTGGGCCTCGGCCGTGAGCGCGCCCCAGCCGTCCGGCTGCGGCAGCCAGGTCTCCGAGGGCGCCGCGGACGAGAACCCGTACGGGGGACGGTCCCCGGACCACGGCACCGGCACCCGGGCCCCGTCGCGCCCGCGGTCCCGGTGCCCGGAGCGCGGCCACAGGGGGTCGCGGATGCGGTCGTCGGGGACCCACGCCTGCGGGAGCCCCAGCTCCTCGCCCTGGTACAGGTAGGCGGCCCCCGGCAGCGCGAGCATCAACAGCGCCGCGGACCGGGCCCGCAGGAGTGAGCCGTAGCGGGTCGGGGGCCGTACCGCGTCGTGGCTGGAGAGCACCCAGGTGACGGGCGCGCCCTCGGCCGCGGTGGCGGCGAGCGAGCCGTCGACGACGCCGCGCAGCGCCGGAGCGTCCCACGGCGCCTCCAGGAAGGCGAAGTTGAACGCCTGCTGCATCTCGTCCTGCCTGATGTACCGGGCGAGGCGGGCCGGTTCGAACACCGCGGCCTCGGCGACGAGGACGCGGTCCTCGGGCGCCACCGCGCCGGGCACGGCCGGGTGCCGGTCCAGGAGGGCGCGCCAGCCGCGGTACAGCGGGTGCAGTTCCTCCTGGTCGTAGTACGGCATCAGGTGGTTGCGGGCCGGGTCCCGGTGCTGGCCGGGGCCCGCGTCGGGCAGCCCGGCCGCCTTGAACAGGGCGTGCGCCACGTCGACGCGGAACCCGTCGACCCCGTGGTCGAGCCAGAAGCGCAGCGTGTCCTCGAAGTCGGCCCGCACCTCGGCGTCGCGCCAGTCGAGGTCGGGCTGCTCGGGTGCGTGCAGGTGCAGGTACCACTCCCCGTCGGGCACCCGGGTCCAGGCGGGTCCGCCGAACGCCGACCGCCAGTCGTTGGGCGGCTCCTCGCCGTCCCGGCCGCGCCCGGCACGGAAGAGGTAGCGCCCGCGGGCGCGGCCGGGGCCGGGTCCCGCGGCCAGTGCCTCGCGGAACCACGGGTGCGCGTCGGACGTGTGGTTGGGCACCAGGTCGACGATGACCTTCAGGCCCAGCGCGTGGGCGGTCGACGCGAGGGCGTCGAAGTCGTCGAGGGTGCCGAGGTCGGGCGCGACCGCCCGGTGGTCGGCGATGTCGTACCCCCCGTCGGCCAGCGGCGACGGGTAGAAGGGCGTGATCCAGACGGCGTCGGCGCCGAGCCGCCGCACGTGCGGCAGGCGCAGCGCGGCGCCCCTGAGATCGCCGGTGCCGTCCCCGTCGGAGTCCGCGAAGGACCGGGGGTGGATCTCGTAGCAGACCGCGTCGCGCCACCAGCTCACGGCGTGCCCCCTTGACGCGCGGCGACGTGCCGCTCGGTGCCGGACGTGGCGGCCCGCGCGGCCGCCTCCGCGACGGCCACGGAGCTGATCCCGGCCGCGGCCCCGGCGACCGGGGCGCTCCCGGTGGCCGCGCTGTGCATCAGGTCGGCGAAGGCGGCCCGCACGCTCTGCGTGTAGACGCGCGCCTTGGCGGCCTCGCCGCCGAGGTCCACGACCGCCTCGACGCGGTGCGGGACCGTGCGCGACACACCGCGGCCCGAGGCGGGCGCCGAGCCGCCGGCGCCGCGCTCCACGCGGACCGTGACCCGCTCGTCGCCGCTCGGCTCGAAGCCCGCCACGTCCAGCAGTTCGGCCGCGCGCAGCGGCAGCCGCTCCCAGCGGGCCGCCCCGTCGTCGTCCGTCCACGCGGTGACCGTGGCGCGGGTCGGGATCCAGCCGGTGATCACCGACTCGGCGAAGCCGTGGTCGAGCCGCATCAGCTGGCGTTCCGCACGGTGGGCGTGGGTGAAGGAGTGCAGGTGGGTGGCGAGGGCGCCGCTCTCGTGCACGACGTCGGCGACGACCATGTCCACCGGCCCGCCGCGGCGGCGCACCGCCGTGGCCCGTACGGTCGCCGGGGCGGCGCCGAGCAGGGCCTCGGCGGCGTCGAAGAAGTGCACGCCGTGCTCGACGAAGATGCCGCCGCTGCGGGCGGGGTCCCAGAACCAGTGGTCCGGCCCCAGGTCCTCGTCGGCCGCGTCGTTCTCGAAGAGGAAGCGGCGGGGCCGCTCCAGCAGGCCCTCCGCCATGAGGCGTTCGAGGGCGCGCAGCAGCGGGTTGTGGCGCAGGACGTGGTCGACGGCGAGCGCCTTGCCCGAGCGGCGGGCCTCGTCGCCGACGCGCCGGGCGTCCTCCGCGGTCAGCGCCAGCGGCTTCTCGCAGAAGACGTGGCGGCCGCCGCGCAGGGCGCGTACCGCGAGGTCGGCGTGGGTGTGGGGCGGGGTGGCGATCACCACCACGTCGACGTCGGCGCGGGCGAGCAGCGCGTCGAGCCCGTCGCACACCGCGGCGCCGTGCCGCGCGCCGAGCGGTGCCGCGCGGTGCGTGTCGGCGTCGGCGACGGCGCGGATGCCGAGGCCGGGCAGGCCGGCCACGGCGTCGAGGACGTACGCCCCGAACGCGCCGCAGCCGACCAGTCCGGCTCCGAGGGGTGCGGAGCTCACGCCGTGCGCTCCAGCACCGCGACGCCGATGTGCGCGTCGGCCATGCCGTAGAAGACGTAACGGGTGCCGTCCACCTCTTCGATCGCGGTGGGGAAGACGACGTTCGGCACGGTGCCGGAACGTTCCTGCTCCGTCTCCGGCGCCATCAGCGGCTCCGCGGAACGGGCCAGGACGCGCGAGGGGTCGGCCGGATCGAGGATCATCGCCCCCGCCGCGTACGACACCCGCTGGTTCGGGACGAACGGGTCGTCCTCCATGACGCCCGAGACGCCGTGGTGGATCAGGAGCCAGCCCTCGTCGACCCGGATCGGCGCGGGACCGGCCCCGATCTTCAGCGCCTCCCACGGGTACGCGGACAGCGCCACGAGCCGGTGGTCGCGCGGCCGGGCCAGGGCCCGGACGTCCCGCTCGACCTCGGCGACCGGCACGTACGAGATCCAGATGCCGGGCCGCTCGTCGCCGACGCCGGCGGGCAGGTGGACGCCCTCGCCGGGACGGAACCAGCCCAGGTCCCACATCGGGCGGTGCAGCATCGCGTACGCCGGCTCGCCGTCCGGGCCGGGGACCGGCTCGGGGAAGTGGACGACGTCCTTGTTGGGGAAGAGGTTGAGGTCGGTGTCCAGGTCGGGCTGGTAGGCGAACTGCACCGGGCCCAGCCGCGTCCAGTCGGTCAGGTTCTCCGACACGGCGAGGGCCGGCTTCGGGCCGAGCGGCCCGTACGCGACGTACGACATCACGTGCAGGCCGAGGCTCGGCACCCAGGTGGTGCGCGGGTCCTCGACGCCCGCGTTGTTCTTGCCGCGCTCCCAGCCGGCGTCGGGCGCGAGGACCGTGCCGCGCCGCTCGACACCGGAGGGCACGCCGTCGGTGAAGGTGACCTCGGCCAGGCCGACGCGGGAGACGTTGCCCTCCGCGACCAGGCGGGGCAGCAGGTGCAGGGTGCCGTCCGGGGTGCGCCCGGACGCGGGGTTGAGGACGCCTTCCGCCTCGAAGGGCTCGCCCGGCCGCGGCGACATCACCACGCCCTTGCGCACCAGCCGGAACGGGATGTGGTTGTGGGGGTCGGTGTTGCTCATGGCGCGGGTCAGCCCTTTACTCCGGAATCGATGTTCGTGTGCGTGAAGTGGCGCTGGAAGAGGAGGAACAGCACCACGGCGGGCGCGGCGAGCACGCACGCGCCGGCCATCAGGGCGCCGGTCGGGTTCGACACCGTGCCCTGGAGGTTGCTGAGGAAGCCGGCGAGCGAGACGGCAAGCGGCTGCATGTCGGCGTTCTTCGTGACGAGGAACGGCCACAGGAACTCGTTCCAGGGGCCGATGAACGTCAGCAGGGCGCCGGTCAGCAGGGCCGGGCGCGCCATCGGGATCGCTATCTTCCACAGGATGCGCAGCTCGCTCGCGCCGTCGATCCGCGCCGCCTCGAACAGCGACGCCGGCATCTGCAGGAAGAACTGGCGGAAGAGGAAGACCGCGGTCGAGTTGATCGCGAACGGCAGGATCATCCCGGCGTAGTTGTCGCCGAGCCCGTAGTCGCGTACGACCAGGACGTACAGCGGCAGGGTCAGCAGCTGGAACGGGACGGTCTGGACGAGCAGCAGCACCGCGAACACACCGCCGCGGCCGGTGAACTCCAGGCGGGCCAGCGCGTACCCGGCGAGGACGCCGAGGACCAGCGTGCACAGCAGCACGCCGGCGGTCATCACACCGGAGTTGACCAGGGACCGGCCGAGCGAGAGCGCGCCGTCGATCGCCGAGTAGTTGCCGCCGGTCAGCCCGCTGGGCGCGGCGGACGACAGGTCGCCCGCCGTCACCTTCCGCAGCGAGCCGACGACCATGTAGTAGAAGGGGAAGAGGAAGGCGACGGCGCCGACCAGCAGGACGGCGAGGCGCACCGCGCGGCCCCTGCGGCCCTCGCGGGAGCCGGTGGGCGCGTCCGCGGGCACGGCGGCACCGGACGTGGGGACAGTGGTGCTCATGGCGTCAGTTGCCCCTCTCGGAGAGCTTGCGGGTGATCAGCGACACGGCGAGGACGAGGACCACGAGGACGACGCCGAGGGCGGCCGCGAAGTCGGGGTGCCCCTGCTCGATGCCCTTCTGGTACATGAGCAGCACGGGCGAGGTGGAGGAGTTGTCCGGGCCGCCGCCGCCGGTGAGCAGGTAGGGCTCGCTGAACAGGTTCGCGCCGGTCACGATGGCGTACACCGTCACGAGCGTCGTCGCGGGCCGGACCCCCGGCACGGTGATCGACCAGAACTTGCGCACCGGGCCCGCGCCGTCCACGGACGCCGCCTCGTACAGGTCCTTGCCGACGTTCTGCAGGGCCGCGAGATACAGCATCACGAAGAAGCCGAGCTGCTTCCACGTCACGAACAGCGCGATCATCGGCATCGCCAGATGCGTGTTGACCAGCCAGGACGGGTCCGGGGCGAGGCCGCCGAGCGCGTGGTTGACCAGGCCGTCCGAACCGAAGAGGAACTGCCACACGGCGACGAGCGCCACGCTGGCGGTGATGTACGGCAGGTAGTACGCGGCCCGGAAGAACGACCGGAAGGGCATCTTCGCGTTCAGGGCCGTCGCGAGGACCAGGGCCAGCACGACCGTCAGCGGCACGTTGATGACCAGGAAGATCCCGATGTTGAGGAACGACCGCCCCACCACCGGATCCGTCAGCACGTCCCGGTAGTTGGCGAAGCCCACCCACGGGCTCGGCGCGTGCGCGCCGGGTGCCGTGAAGTAGAAGCGGTGGAAGGAGATCCAGACCGTGTAGCCGAGGGGTATCGCGAAGACGGCCAGCACGTACAGCAGGTACGGGGTGACGAACAGCGTGCCGATGCCGGCTCGGCGGTGGCCGCGGCGGCGGCCCGCCGGGGCGCCCGGGCGCGTGGTCGCGGCGCGCGGGGAGGATTGGGTCAGGGTCATGGCTGCCTCAGTACTCGCCGAGAATCGTGCGGGTCTTCGCGGCGGCGTCGTGCAGCGCCGACGAGGGGGACTGGCGGCCGAAGACGACCGAACGGGTCCATGCGTCGCGGAAGGCCTGCCACATGTCGATGGAGCCGGCGACGTTCGGCACCTCCACCTCGCGCTGCGCCTGGTCCGCGAAGGGCTTGTACGCGGGGTTCTTCGCGAAGTAGCCGGAGTAGAGGCTCGCGAGGTGCTCCCGCACGGGCATCTGGCCCGTCGCGTCGAGGAACGCGCCGTCCTCCTTCTCGGAGGTGGCGAACTTCATCACGTCCCACGCCGTCGCCCGGTTCTTGCACGCAGAGAACATGCCGATGGACTTCTGGTCGCTGAAGGTGTGGATCTCCGACGCGGGACGCCCGTCGGACGTCGGCACCGGCACGACACCCCAGTCGATCTTGTCCTTGTACGCGGCGACGGCCCACGGGCCGACCGTCGCCATGGCGGCCTTGCCGTCGGCGAGCGCGTCACCGGGGTAGAGCTCCTGGGGAGCGAGCTTCTCCCGGTAGAGGGTGTTCCAGAAGTCGGCGACCTTGCGGCCCGCGGGCGAGTCGAACCGCGGCTCGCCCTTCTCCACCAGCGAGGAGCCGCCGCTCTCGGCGGCGAAGGCCGGGTAGAAGTCGAACCAGGACTGGAAGAACTCGCTGCTCGGCGCCGGCCAGATCGCCGCGTCGGTCGCGCCGCTCCTCACGAGCGTGCGCGAGGTGGCGAGGAACTGGGCGTAGGTGGCGAGCTTCGGGTGCTCGGGATCGAGCCCCGCCTTCGCGAAGAGCTTCTTGTTGTAGAGGATCATGACCGGGTTGCTCTTCCACGGCAGCTGGTAGTACTTGCCGTCCTCCGAGCGGTACTGGCCGGCCAGCGACCCGCTGCGCGACTCGATGTACTTCGCGCCGCCGGGGAAGTCGTTCAGCGGCACCAGCCCGGCCTGCTTCTGGAACTGGGGCACCGAGGCGGGGGAGGTGTTGAAGACCAGGCAGGCGCTGGTGCCCGCGATGATCGAGGCGCTGATGGCCTCCTCGGACGTCTTGCCCGCGGGGATGTTCTGCGCCCGCACCCGCTGGTCGGGGTGCGCCTTGTTCCAGTCGGCCACCATCCGCTCGCCCCACTGGAGCTCCTGGGCGTTGTTCGACAGCCATACGGTGATCGGTCCGCGGGACCGGGCCGCGTCGGCCGGGTCCGGGGCGGAGCGCGCGCACGCCGTCGCCGTGCCCGCCGCAAGGGCGATCACGGTCAGCGCGGACGCCGTTCTCCTCAACATGGTTCACTCCGAAAGGTGCACGTCCGGCACCGTTGCCGGACGGATGGCGCCGGGCCGGGCGTTGCCGGCGGCCGGCGCGGGGCCGATGGAGGCCCGGGGCAGGAAGGCGGCCGGGGGCAGGACGACGTCGGGGGCGGCGCCGTCCGCGATCACGGCGCCCAGGGCCCGGGCCGCGGCCTCGCCCCAGCCGCGCGCGTCGGCACGGGCCGAGGCCAGGGGCGGGTGCGTGTACTGGGCGAGCGGCGTGTCGTCGTAGCCCACGACCGACAGCCGGCCCGGCACGGGTACGCCCAGCTCGTGCGCGACGGCGAGCCCGGCGGTGGCCGCCAGGTCGTTGCCGTACACGATCGCGGTGGGCGGCTCGTCGAGGGCGAGCAGCTCGCGGGTGGCCCGGGCGCCGCCCTCCGCCGTGAAGCCGCCGGGCCGCAACGGGCCGGGCGGCAGCGCGAGTTCTTCGAGGGTCCGCTCCCAGGCCCGGCGCCGGCGCGCCGCGTGGCGGTACTCCCGGGGCCCCTCGACGTGCGCGATCCGGCGGTGGCCGGCCTCCGCGAGGGCCCGGACGGCGGCCACGTACGCGGGCTCGTCGTCCAGCTCGACGGCGCAGTGCCCGCCGGCCCACTCGGCCCGTCCGACGACGACCGTCGGCAGGCCGAGGGACGCCGTGAGCGCGGGGCGGGGGTCGTCGACCCGGAGGTCGGTGAGCAGCACGCCGTCGACGCGCCGGTCCGCGGCGAGCCGCTCGTACAGCGACTTCTCCCGGTCGGCGGAGGTGACGTGCAGGACGAGGCCGTCGCCCCGCTCGGACAGGACCGACTCGATGCCCGCCGTGAAGGCCGGGTAGAACGGGTCCGCGCCGATCAGGTCGGGCTCGCGGGTCAGGACGAGGCCCAGGGCGCCCGCCCGGCCCAGCGAGAGGGCCTGCGCGGGACGGCTCGGCCGCCAGCCCAGTTCCTCGGCCGCGGCCAGGATGCGGGCCCTGGTCTCCTCGGCGAGCCCCGGGCGGTTGTTGAGCGCAAAGGACACCGAGCTGCGGGACACGCCCGCGCGCTGGGCCACGTCGGCAATGGTCGGTCGTCGCGCCATCCGCCCTCTCCTCGTCGACAGGTGACCCACGGTCACCCTGAACCGGTTTAGTGCTCTGCGGTGCCGTCACTAAATCGGTTTAGACGCGCTTCTGGCAAGGGCCGGACTCCTGTGACGTCCGTCACCAGGCGATCGAAGGGACCGAGGAAGCCGAGGGTCCGGCACGCCGGATATTCGCATTCGCGAATTATCGATGGGCGTTCGTGCGGCACCGGAGCGGCCGCACGGGCCCCGCCCTGCCCTCCGGTGATCGCCGCCGACGCGCGGCGCCTCCTGTCGTGCCGTACCGGCCGACACCTACGCTTCCCGCGACGGGGACGCGGCCGGACCGCGCCCCGCCGCCGGCCGCCCGTGCGCGGCCGGGAACCGGACCCGCGGGACGAGAGCAACGGAGGACACCGCATGACGGACAGCCGATGGGCCGCCGTGGACGACTTCTTCACCGACCGGCTCGTGGCCGAGGACGAGGCGCTCGCGGCGGCGCTGCGCACGAGCGCCGAGGCGGGGCTGCCGCCGATCAGCGTCGCGCCCAACCAGGGCAAGCTCCTGCACCTCGTGGCGCGCATCCAGGGCGCGCGCCGCATCCTCGAGATCGGCACGCTCGGCGGATACAGCACCATCTGGCTGGCCCGGGCGCTGCCCGAGGAGGGCCGGCTCGTCTCGCTGGAGGCCGACCCGGTGCACGCCGACGTCGCGCGGCGCAACCTGGCGCACGCGGGCCTCGCCGGCAGCACGGAGGTGCGCCTGGGCCCCGCGCTCGACACCCTCGCGGCCCTCGTCGAGGAAGGCGTCGAACCCTTCGACCTCGTCTTCATCGACGCGGACAAGCCCAACAACCCGCGCTACCTGGAGTGGTCCCTGAAGCTGACCCGGCGCGGCAGTGTGATCATCGGCGACAACGTCGTGCGCGGCGGCGCCGTCGCCGACCAGGACGCCGCCGATCCCGGCGTGCGGGGCATCCGCGACTTCCTCGAACTGATGGGCCGCAACCCGCGGCTGTCCGCCACCGCGGTCCAGACGGTCGGCGTGAAGGGGTACGACGGCTTCGCGCTGGCGCGGGTCGTCGCCTGACGCCGGGCCGGCGCGCGGGCCGCGTCCCGGGGCGGCGCGCGGTCCGGCGGCGCGCGGACCGGTCCCGCCGGAGCCGTGAAGCCGAGAAGCCCAGAAGCCATGGAGTCGTGAAGCCGTGAAGCCGTGGAGTCGTCGAGTCGCGGCGCGGGGCACGCGCGGGCGGTCTCACAAGGCGGCGCGCCCGGCCGCCCGTCCTTGTCGGGGTTCGTGCGCGCGCATCTCATTCGCAAGGATGACGCGGGCCCCCGGCGGACCCAACCAGTGACGGACCCGCGGATGCTTCCCGGCGGGGATGTCCCCGCGCCGGTGACCTGATGGGGTGGAAGCGTGCATTGCCCCACCCCGCGGGTCACGACCACTCCCGCACTCGCCGGCCCCGGCCTCGACGCCCGGATCACCGTGGAACTCGCCTCGGTGCTCGCGGGCGCACGCCGCCGCGCGCACCGGGACGGGGACGGGCAGGTCGACACCGCCCACCTCCTGCACTCGCTCATCGAGTCCGATCCGCAGGTGCGCGAGGTCTTCGCCGACGGCACCCAGGTCGCCCGGGTGCTCGGCTACCTCGTCCAGCGGAGCATCGGTTACGGGCTGCGCTGGCAGGGCACGGTCGAGGACTCCGGGGCGATCCCCCGCGCGGTGCCCGGAGGCGGGCCGAGCGGCTGGTCGCCGCCGGCCGCCGCCGCGCTGGACCGCGCGCTCGGCCGGGCCGGGCGCCGCGGGGCCGAAC
>NZ_JAKGCV010000180.1 GCF_021556455.1 Streptomyces fuscigenes
CCCGTCCGGCGGGCCGCGGCCGCGCGGGTCCCGGCCCCGCGCCGGACCATCCTCGCGCCGCGACCCGCCCCGGCGCACCCCCGCACCCTTGCTTCGAGTTCGCTCGAACGCGTTGGCTGTGACCCATGAAGTACACGCAACTCGGACGCACGGGTCTCGAAGTCAGCCGCATCGTCCTCGGCACCATGAACTTCGGCCCGCTCACCAACGAGGCCGACAGCCACACGATCATGGACGCGGCCCTCGACGCCGGCGTCAACTACTTCGACACGGCCAATGTCTACGGGTGGGGCGAGAACAAGGGCCGCACCGAGGAGATCATCGGCACCTGGTTCGCGCAGGGCGGCGGCCGCCGGGACAAGGCCGTGCTCGCCACCAAGGTCAACGGCAACATGGCCGGCGACGGCCCCGCCTGGCCCAACCACCACAAGCTCTCGGCCGTCAACATCCGGCGTGCCGTGGACGCGAGCCTCAAGCGCCTGCAGACCGACTACATCGACATCTACCAGTTCCACCACGTCGACCGGAACACCCCGATCGAGGAGATCTGGCAGGCCATCGAGGTCCTGATCCAGCAGGGCAAGATCCTCTACGCGGGCTCGTCGAACTTCCCCGGCTACAAGATCGCGCAGGCCAACGAGGCCGCACGGCAGCGCGGCAGGGTCGGCCTGGTCAGCGAGCAGTGCCTGTACAACCTGGCCGAGCGCCGCGCCGAGATGGAGGTCATCCCGGCCGCCCAGGAGTACGGGCTCGGAGTCATCCCCTGGTCGCCGCTGCACAGCGGCCTGCTCGGCGGCGCGATCCGCAAGGAGCGCGAGCGCGGCGGCGAGGGGGGCGGCCGCTCGCTGAGCCGCCTCAAGGACTCCCCGGCGCTGCGCGACAAGGTGCAGGCGTACGAGGACCTGCTGGACAAGCACGGCGTCGAGCCCGGCGAGGCCGCCCTGGCCTGGCTGCTGACCCGGCCGGGCGTCACGGGTCCGATCGTCGGCCCGCGCACGATGGAGCAGCTGGAGTCGGGGCTGCGCGCCGTGGACCTGGAACTGTCGGACGAGCTGCTGGCGGGCCTCGACGAGATCTTCCCGGGGCCGGGCCCCTCGCCGGAGGCCTTCGCCTGGTAGGGGACGCCTCCGGAGCCACCGGGGCGGGGGCGTGGGGCGGGCGGGACCGTGGCGTCGACCGGCCCGCGCCCCCGCCCCGTCTTCATCCCCCGCCCTGTCTCCGTCCCGCGCCCGTCGGTCATCCCGCACGCCCGGCGGTGGGCCCAGCGCCGCGCGGGGGGCCGGCCCTGCCCGCCGGGCCGTCCGCTCAGTGCACCGCCGCGGCCACCGCGACGATCACGAACAGCAGGAACAACACACCGGCCATGATCCGGTTCCGGGTCTTCGGGTCCACACTCCCGAGATTAACGACCCCGCCCGAGAGGCCGGCGCGCGAGGGTCTCGTAGCGGGGCCGCGCGCCCGGCGTGCGCCCGTCGGGCAGCCGGCTGCGCACCAGGCACAGATCCGTCACCTGCCAGACGGGTCCCTCCACGCCGCCCAGCCGCTCGGCGTAGGGGTCCAGGTCGACGCCGGCCTCTCCGGGCGCGGGGGCCGGTGCCCGGGCCAGGGTGAGGTGCGGCCGGTAGGCGCGGTGCTCCTGCGTACCGATCCCGGCGCGCCGTGCCGCAGCCCCGGCCCGCTCGGCCAGCCGGCGCAGCTCGGGCAGCGCGCCGTCCGCTCCGGCCCACAGGGCCCGGCCGCCGAAGTGGCCGCCGCCCCGGACGCGCAGCGCGAAGGGTGCGCAGCGCCGGGCGGCGCGGGTCAGCCGCTCGTCGAACGCGGGCAGCAGTTCCTCGTCCACCTCGCCGAGGAACACGACGGTGAAGTGCCAGGCCTCCTCCGCCGTCCACCGCAGGCGGTCGGCGCCCGGCAGGCCGTGCAGCGGGGCGACGGCGGCCCGCAGGGCATCGGTGGCCTCGTCGGGCGGCAGCACGGCCGCGAAGAGTCTCACGCCGCCCACCCAAGCACGCCGGGCGGGCGCCCGGCACCCGGACGCCCGAGGCCCCGGACCCGCCCGGCCGGGTCCGGTACGGACGCCGGGGTCCGCCCGGGTGCGCGAAGGGCGGCCGGGGCACCCGCTCCGACCGCCCTCTCCCGCCCGCAGCCTCTCAGGACAGGCCGCCTAGGCGACCGAGGTCAGCTCGGCCTCCGTCCTGCCGCCGTCGCGCGGGACGAGCTCCACGTACGGCCGCCCGTCGCGCACGCCCATCCGGGGCCGTACGCCGACGACCTTGACCAGGACGAACCCCACGACCAGCGCCGCGATCAGCGTGACCCCGCCGCCCGCGGCGAAGCCGACGCGGGCGCCGAAGGTGTCGGTGACCCAGCCCAGCAGCGGTCCGCCGATCGGCGTGCCGCCGACGAACACCATCATGTAGAGGCTCATGACGCGGCCGCGCATCGCGGGCTCGGCGGCCATCTGCACCGTCGTGTTCGCGCTGATGTTGGTCGTCATGCCCATCATGCCGATCGGCACGAGGACCAGGCAGAACAGCCAGACGTACGGCGAGAACGACACGAGGACCTCGAGCAGCCCGAACGCCGCCGCCGCGAAGACGAGCAGCCGCAGCCGCGTCGAACGCCTGCGGGCCGCGAGCAGCGCGCCGCTCAGCGAGCCCGCCGCCATCAGGATGTTGAAGAACGAGTACAGGCCCGCGCCGCCGTGGAAGACGTTGTTCGCGAAGGCCGTCAGCCAGATCGGGAAGTTGAAGCCGAACGTGCCCACGAAGCCCACCAGGGCGATCGGCGCGATCAGCTCCGGCCGCCCCTTCACGTACCGCAGCCCCTCCCTGAGCTGGCCCTTGCCCTTCTTCACGAGCCGCCCCTTGTGCAACTCGCCCGGGCGCATCAGGAGCAGTCCCGTGAGGGGTGCGAGGAACGAGAGCCCGTTGAAGAGGAACGAGTAGCCGCTGCCCACGGAGGTGATCAGCACACCGGCGACGGCGGGGCCGACCAGTCGCGCGGTCTGGAAGTTGGCCGAATTGAGGCTGACCGCGTTCCGCAGCTGGTTGGGGCCGACCATCTCCGACACGAAGGACTGCCGCGTCGGGTTGTCCACGACCGTGACGACGCCGACCAGGAACGCGATCAGGTACACGTGCCAGACCTGGACGTGCCCGGACAGCGTCAGCGTGGCGAGGACGAGGCCGCACAGCCCCATCGCACCCTGGGTGCCGATCAGCAGCCTGCGCTTCGGGTAGCGGTCCACGAGCACGCCGCCGTACAGGCCGAACAGCAGCATCGGCAGGAACTGCAGCGCCGTGGTGATGCCGACGGCGGCCGAGGAGTGGGTCAGGCTCAGGACCAGCCAGTCCTGCGTGACGCGGGACATCCATGTGCCGATGTTGGAGACGACGGCACCCGTGGCGAACAGCCGGTAGTTGCGGATCTTCAGGGACGAGAACATGCCGCCGGGCGCGGCGTCCGGCAGGCCGTCGTTCTCCGTGCCGGGCCCGGGCGTGCCGGGTGCCGCCGGAGTGCCCTGCCCCGCGGGCGTGCGGGGGCTGCCGGACGCGCCGGGTATCGCGGTGTGCGCGGGGCTCGCGGTGTTCGCGGGTGCGGACGACGCGCTCCGGCCGTCCGGTGCGTCCTGCGCCCCGGCGGCGCCCCGCGCCTCGGAGGCGTCCTGCGCCTGGGCCGGGCCGGAGGTGCCGGGCCCGCCGGGTGTGCCGGGCGCCGGGGCCCCCGGTGCGGTGACGACGTCGGCGGCCGCGAGGGCCTCCCCCGCCGCCTCGGCCGTCTGCACGGCGGCGGACGCGGAGTCGGCGTCCGTGTCGTCGCCGGCGACGGGTGCCTGGTCGGCTCCCGGGGTCGGTGGGGGCGTGTTCTGGGTGTCGTGGGCGGATTTGTGTGCGGGGGCGGAGTCTGCTCCGGATCCCGTACTCAAAGTGCGTTCGCCTCCTCAGCGGTGACGCGATGGTGCGGTGCCGCCGTCTCCGGCGGCGGGTTCGTTCGGCGCGCGGTGGCGCACGTGGCGCTCGTGGCGCGGCTCGTGGCCTCCGTCGCTCCCGCGACCCGCTGGGTCACAGGTCGGCGAGCTTCTCCAGGACCGGGGCGGCCGCGCGCAGCTTCGCCCACTCGTCCTCGTCCAAGCCCTCGATCAGGGAAGCCAGCCAGACGTTCCGCTTGCGGCGGCTCTCCTCGAGCATCGCCTCGGCCTGCTCGGTCTGGCTGACCACCTTCTGCCGGCGGTCGTCGGGATGCGGTTCCAGCCTGACAAGCCCCTTGGCTTCCAGCAATGCCACGATTCTGGTCATCGACGGTGGCTGGACGTGCTCCTTGCGGGCCAGTTCGCCCGGTGTGGCGGAGCCGCAGCGGCGCAGCGTGCCCAGCACCGACATCTCGGTGGGGCTCAGCGACTCGTCGACGCGCTGGTGCTTGAGCCGCCTCCCCAGCCGCATCACGGCGGAGCGCAGGGAGTTCACGGCGGCGTCGTCCTCGACGTCGTGGGACAGGACAGGCATGTATTTAGAGTAACTCATTACCCAAACTAAGGAGTACCCGCGCGCGGCCGATTCCGGGTGGCATGGCACACACATTTCACTCGTACGAGTGACTCTGTTCCGGAAAGTCACCCCCCGGCCGCCACCGGGGCCGGACGCTTGCCGACATGGGATCGACAGTGCTCAGCCTGCGGATCGACGGTGAGCTGCTCGACCGGATCAGGCACCACGCGGCCAGACGGGGGATGAGCGTGCAGGACTACGTGGTCAGAACGCTCGTACGGGACGACTTCGACGAGCGCTTCAAGACGGCCGTGGACGAGACCGAGAGGTTCTACCGCAGCTCGGCCGGGTGAGCCGGGACCGCCCGCCCCGCCCACCCGGCGGGACGCCGAAGGCCCCGCCCCGCCGGAGAGGGTTCTCCGTCGGGGCGGGGCCTTCGGCGCGAGCGCCGCGTCCACGTCCCCACATGTGACCGCATGCGACCGTACGCGCGCTCGCGACTCGTACGCGCTCGCGCGTGCCGCGTCAGGCGAGGCCGAACGCGGGCATCAGGTAGTAGAAGAGGAACACCGCCGACACCACGTACATCGGGACGGGGACCTCCTTGCCGCGGCCGAGCGCCAGGCGCAGCACGGTGAAGGTGATGAAGCCGATGCCGATGCCGTTCGTGATCGAGTAGGTGAACGGCATTATCACCATCGCCAGGAACGCGGGGATGGAGATCGACCAGTCACTCCAGTCGATGTCCTTGATCGACCCGGCGAGGATCATGAAGCCGACCGCGACCAGCGCGGGCGTCGCGGCCTGCGAGGGCACCATCGTGGCCAGCGGCGTCAGGAACAGCGACACCGCGAACAGCGCGCCCGTCACGATCGACGCCAGGCCCGTGCGGGCGCCCTCGCCGACACCGGCCGTGGACTCGACGAAGCACGTGCCCGCGGAGGACGAGCTGACGCCGCCCGCGGCGACGCCCATGCCGTCGATGAACAGGATCTTGTTGATGCCGGGGATCCGGCCCTTCTCGTCGGTCAGGCCGGCCTTGTCGCCGACGCCCAGGACCGTGCCCATGGCGTCGAAGAACGACGAGAGCAGCACGGTGAAGACGAAGAGGATGCCGGTGAGTATGCCGACCTTGTGGAAGCCGCCGAACAGGCTGATGTGGCCGATCAGCCCGAAGTCGGGGGACGAGACCGGGTTGCCGGGCCACTTCGGCACGGTCAGGCCCCAGGACGGCACCTTGGCGACGAGGTTGATGACGATCGCGAGGACCGTCATGGCCACGATCGAGATCAGGATCGCGCCGGGCACCTTGCGGACCAGGAGCACCAGGGTCAGCATCGCGCCGAGGGCGAAGATCAGCACCGGCCAGCCGTCGAGGTGGCCGGTGGCGCCGAGCTGCAGCGGCACGGTGGTCTGCGCGACGTCGGGGATGCGGGAGACGAACCCGGAGTCCACCAGGCCGATCAGCATGATGAACAGGCCGATGCCGATGGCGATGCCCTTGCGCAGGCCGCCGGGCACCGCGTTCATGACGCGCTCCCGCAGCCCGGTCGCGACGAGCAGCATCACGACGAGGCCGGCCAGCACGACCATGCCCATCGCGTCGGGCCAGCTCATCCGGGGGGCGAGCTGGAGGGCGACGACGGTGTTGACGCCGAGGCCGGCGGCCAGCGCGATCGGCACGTTGCCGAACACGCCCATCAGGAGCGTGGTGAAGGCGGCGGTGACGACGGTCGCCGTCACGAGCTGCCCGCTGTTGAGGTGGTGGCCGTACATGTCCTTCGCGCTGCCCAGGATGATCGGGTTGAGCACGATGATGTAGGCCATCGCGAAGAAGGTGGCGAAGCCGCCGCGGATCTCACGGGCGACGGAGGAGCCGCGCTGTGTGATCTTGAAGTAGCGGTCGAACCCGTTGTGCGGGTCCGCGGGAGCTGGCTGACCCACGGGGTCGACCGGTGCGGAGGGCATGCGTGGAGACCTCAGTCGTCATCGGGGCGGGGCGGGGGGTGTCCGTCTCTGGTCGCGCTCGGATGCGCTGCTCATCTTGGATGTTCGAACGAGCAGATCAGGACAACGATCGACCGGAAACCGTTTCAGTATGAATAAAAGTACGTGAAGATCACCATCTCCGCGCGTAGATCCCTTTCATATCGGGACATACCGACCAACTTTCGGGTCCTTGGCCGTCACGTGACGGCGCCCGGGGGCTTGGACGTCCCTACGAAGGAGGTCCGGCGGCCGCCCGGCCCGGGAGGCCCCCGGGGCCGGGTGACACCCCCCACATAGACTGGTCGCCATGACCGGTCCCACGGCGACGCCGAAGCGCGAGGCCCCCGCACCCCTCGAAGGGCCGATCGTCGCCACCGTCACGGCCGGCACGATCATCTGGTCCGTGATGTTCCTCGGCCAGCTGCCCTTCTACGGCTGGTTCAGCGACCACGGCCACGCCTGGTGGATCTGGACGTGCCTGGCCGGCGCGGGCCTCGGCTGCTTCGGCATCTGGTACGTGCGGGCCCGGGACGCGGCGATCAAGCGCTCGGCGGCCACCCGCGACGCGGACCCCGACGCCCAGTCCCCGGGCGGCGAGCCGCCCGCCCCGGCGAACGGCACCCGCGGCCCCGACGGGACCGGCGGGGCCTGACGGGACCGGCGGGGCCTGAGGGGACCGGCGGGGCCTGAGGGCGCCCCCGCTCCCGGCGGCTCAGGCGTCGAACCAGCGGTCGCGCTCCAGCTCCGCCGTCCGCGTCGGGTCCTCCAGCAGCGCCGCGACCTCGAAGCGGCGCGGCCACTGGCCGGCCGCCCAGGCCAGCCCGGCCGCCACCCCCTCCAGGGTCGCGACGTGCACCGTGCCGTCCGGCGTGCGGCGCCAGTCGAGTTCGACGTCGCCGGAGGGGCCGTGCACGACGAGCTCCTCGTGCTCCACGTACGTGCGCGGGGCCCCGGCGCCGAGCAGGACGCGTACGGGTTCCGGCACGTCGTGCTCCTCGCCCCGCGAGGCGACCTCGGCCAGGCCCTCCTCCGCGGCGTACTCGCCGAGCCGGCGCACCTGGAGCAGTTCCGCCAGTTCGGCGGCACCGGAGGGCGACACCGGCAGCAGCGGGAGGCCCGCCGTCAGGGGCAGCAGGTCGGGGGCGTCGGCGACGAGCGCGTCGGCCGCGTCGACGACGCGCACCCGCCCGTCCACGACGGCCCGCAACTCGTCCGGCAGAGTGACCTGTTCCGGGTCGAGGTCGCTGAGGGCCGTGTACAGGGCCCGCAGTTGGGCGGGCCGGACGGCGCGCTCCGGGTCGGCGAGCCGTCCCAGCAGCTCGGCGGCGCCACCCGGTTCGGCCAGCAGGGCCGCCGTGCTGGTGCGGACCCCGAGGGCGCGCAGCACCTCCGCGTCGTCGAATCCGGTCGCGTCGACCGCGTCGTAGAGGCCGTCCAGGAGCGGGTCGCCGCCCGCGGCCCGCAGGCCGGCGGGCCTGCGCCCGTCGAGCACCGGGTGCCCGCGCAGCCACCAGGCCGTGTACGGGCGCACCGTCTCGACGGTGCCGTCCGGCAGCAGCACCCTGACCCGCTGGGTCAGCGCGTCGCGCAGCGGGGGCCGCGCCAGCAGGGCCAGCGCCCGGGGCCAGGCGTCGTCGTCGACGAGGTCCAGATCCCGCACGGCGACGATCTCGGTGGCGACCGGCGGGACCGGCGACTCGGGCAGCCGGTCGAGGACGTCCTCGCACCACACGTCGACCGCGTCGAGCAGGCCCGCGTCGTCCGGTTCGGGGAAGTCCCCGCTGCGGGGCTCCAGTTCGTCGGGGTCGAGGACCACGTCGGTGGCGCGTACGAGCGCGAAGCCCGCGAGCACCCCGCACGCCGCGAGCGGCTGCTCACCCCAGCGCTGCGCCAACTCGGAGTCGACGTAGGCAAGTTCATCCTCACGCAGCACGGATGCGATCTCGCTGCCGGGCAGCACCAGTTCACCCGCGGGCGCGAGTTCGCCGTCCTCGTCGGGCAGGGCGAGCGCTCCGAGCCACGGCTCGTCGCCCGGCTCCAGCCCGGCGTCGCGCACGAGGCGCAGCACGGTCTCCGCCAGTTCCTCGGGGCCGGGCGCCGCGGCGGCGTCGTCCTCGTACCAGATGTCGTCGGCGTCGAGCGACGCGGCGACGGCGGCCCGTACCTGGGGGGTCGTCAGGACGGCGCGCGGCGTCGCCGCCAGCGCCCCCAGCTTCTCCAGCAGCGGATGCACCGCCTCGGGGTGGGCGACCTTCAGGCCGAGGCGGCCGAGGTCCGCGGGCGGCTCCGCGTCCGGCAGCGGCAGCAGCACCTGGCGCGGCCCGATCGCCGTGCGACCCGAGGCCAGCGGCACCGGCAGCCCGGACAGCCGGTCCGGGTCCACGCCGGCCAGTGACTCGTACAGGCGGTGCCACCACGCGGGCGGGCGTTCGGCACCCGCGATGCGCTCGATGGCGTCGCCGAGCGGCAGCCGGCCGACGCCGAGCGTGCGCAGCTCGACGCGGCGCTCGTGGCCGCCGGGCAGCAGCGTCGGGAGCACCTCCGCCAGCACGCGTACGGTGTCGGCGCCGGCGCCCTCCACGACCTCGGCCTCGAAGGGCCGCAGCGCGGGCATCTCGTCCGTGGGCGCGGCGGGCGGCAGGAACGCGACACGCGGCAGGCGCTCCAGGATCGCCGCGCGCAGCGACCCGTCCAGCTCGCCCTTGCCGAGCGGGCCCGGCACGAGATCGATGGTGCCGGGCGTCACGGGGTCCCAGGAAGCCAGCAGTTCCGCGTACGCGTCGGCGGCGCGGGCGACGAGGAAGTCGGTGAACGGGCCCGGGGCCGGGTGGCGGCGGGTCGGGTCCAGCGGGAACGACGCGATGAGCAGCGCGGGCACGCCCAGCGGCTCGTCGGTGGGCGTCGGGGCGTGGACGACCGGGGCGGTCCCCGGCCGGCCCGGGACGCCCGGGGCTCCGGCGGCGGTGCCGTCGCCCCCGCCGGAGCCGGCTTCGGGATCGGAGCCGTCCGCCGTGACGACCGGGACGGCCCACGTGACCGACCAGTGCGGGCGCAGGCGTTCCTCCGTCGGGCGGTCGGCGAGCAGCTCGGGCGCGGCGGTGCCGTGCCGCCGCACGACCCGCCAGGTGCGGCGCTCGCCGCCGTCCTCGACCCGGACGAAGGGGCCGTCCTCGACGCGGCGCAGGACCCGCTCGGCACCCGGCCCGCCGTCGCTCTCCGCGCCCCCCGCGCCCCCCGCGCCTTCGATGACGATCTCCTCCAGGCCCGTCAGCGTCAGGAGCAGCGAGTCGTCGACGTCGGCGAGCAGCCGCCGCACGAGGTCGAGGGCGGTGCCGTCGCGCAACGGAAGGATCACGGCCGTGTCGTAGCCCACGGGTGCGGCGCCCTCGGCGGGCAGCGGCAGGCGCAGCAGGGGCACGTGCCCGTCGCGGCGCCGGATCTCCTCGCCGAGCGGGGTGCCCGCGTCCTGGGCCGGGTCGGCCGCGGCCTCCCTCGCGAGCGCTTGCGCGTCGGTCAGCGACCAGCGGACACCGCCGGTCCGGCCGACGACCGCCGGCTCGTCGCTGACGGCGAGCACGGCGGCGAAGCCGACGCCGAAGCGGCCCACGCTGTCGCTCTCCTCGCGCTTGGCCGAGGCGCGCAGCGTCGACAGCGACTCGACCCCGGCCGCGTCGAGGGGCGCGCCGGTGTTGGCGGCCACCAGGACCGGGCCCTCGCCCGCGCCGTCCCCGCCCCGGCTGCGCAGGGTCAGTCGCAGCCTGCCGGGCACCCCGGCGCGCGACGCCGCGTCGGCGGCGTTCTGTGCCAACTCGACGACCAGCCGGTCCCGGTAGCCGCCGAGGGCGAGGTCCTCCTCGGCGTTGGCGTCCTCACGGAACCTCGCGGGGCTCGCCGCCCAGGCGTCGAGCACTCCCCGCCGCAGCCGGGCGGTGTCGAAGGGGTCGGCCCCGTCGCCTGTCGTGACGCTCACGTTGTGACTCCGCTCTGCTCTGTCTGCCGGTTCCCCACACGCACCTGCGCCGTGCGGCCCGAAGGTACCGCCCCCTACCCGGCGACCACACCTCGCACTCCCCGGCCGCCCGGTTCGGGCCACGCCGGTGAGCGGCGGGTTCCGCCCCGGTGACGTCCGGACCACGGGCACCCGTACGGGCGGGGGCGGAGCGGTGCGCCGGACGCGCGGGCGCGTGCCGGCAGGACGCATACGGGCCCGGGGTACCCGCCCGGGCGGCCGAGGCCGGGACGGCGGCGCGGCCGGGCAGGGGACGGACGGCGCTCTGCCGCCGAGGAG
>NZ_JAKGCV010000181.1 GCF_021556455.1 Streptomyces fuscigenes
AGCCTCGGGGACGCCCGGCGCCCCCTCGTCGTCCGCCGCCGGCTCGTCCCCGGACGGGACGCCGCAGGCGCCCTCCGACAGCGGGCAGGCGGGGCACGGGCCCGGCGGCTCGTCGCACTCCCACTCGGGTTGGCCCTCGGGCGGCCACACGCATCCGTCGTCGCCCGGCGGGACGGGCGGCACGGGCGGGACCGGAGGCTCGCCGGGCGGCTCGACCACGACGCCCCCGCCGACGTCCGGCGACCCGTCGGACCCGACGGGTCCGTCCGACCCTCCCAGCTCGCCGGACGACCCCTCGTCGCCCGCCGACCCCGGATCCCCGGACCCCGGCGACAGTACGACGACGACGCCCCCGCCGGAGCCGTCCGGCCAGGACGGCGGCACGGACCAGTCGGCGTCGTTCACGGCCACGGCCCCGCAGTCGAGCTGACGGGGCGCCGGGCCCCGGGCGGAGGCCGCCGCGCGCGGGGGCGGCCCGCGCGCCGCGCCCTCGGCGCACGGGCGGACGGCCGCGGGTGCCGGGGGCCCTTCCGGGCCGGTGACCGGCCGTCGGCGCCCGGGCGGGCACGGGAGTGCTCAGCGGCCCGGAGCGGTCGGCTGCCTGTACTGCTCAGCGGTCCAGGGTGGTCGGCTGCCCGCACCGGTCGGCTGCCCGTACCGCTCAGCGGCCCGGAGTGCTCGGCCGCCCGGACCGCTCGGCGGCGTGGGCCGGGCGCGGGTCAGAACAGCCGGAGCTTGTCGTCCTCGATGCCGCGCATGCCGTCGTAGTCGAGCACCACGCAGCCGATGCCGCGGTCCGTGGCCAGCACCCGGGCCTGCGGCTTGATCTCCTGGGCCGCGAACACGCCCTTGACCGGGGCCAGATGGGGATCGCGATTGAGCAGGTCGAGGTAGCGCGTCAGCTGCTCGACACCGTCGATCTCGCCGCGCCTCTTGATCTCGACCGCGACCGTGGCGCCGTCGGCGTCCCGGCACAGGATGTCCACCGGGCCGATGGCGGTGGGGTACTCGCGGCGGATGAGGCTGTAGCCCTCTCCGAGCGTCTCGATGCGGTCCGCCAGCAGCTCCTGGAGGTGGGCCTCGACGCCGTCCTTGATCAGGCCGGGGTCCACGCCCAGCTCGTGGGACGAGTCGTGGAGGACCTCCTCCATGGTGATGATCAATTTCTCGCCCGCTTTGTTGACGACGGTCCACACTCCGTCGCCCTCCTTGAGGGTGCAGGGCGGTGACATCCAGTTGAGCGGCTTGTACGCACGGTCGTCGGCGTGGATGGACACGCTGCCGTCCGCCTTGACCAGGATGAGACGGGGCGCGGAGGGGAGATGGGCGGTGAGCCTGCCCGCGTAGTCCACGGAGCAGCGGGCGATGACGAGACGCATGGTCGGCAACGCTACTCGACGGGCGCCGCCGTACGCGATTCGCCCCACAAGCCCCGTTCGCTTGTGGCCGGTTGTGCTCCCACCTGCCTGGTGCGGTCCTGGCCACGCGCCTAACGTGTAAGCAGGAGGTTGTCGCGCGTGCACGCTGCGTCGCCACCCCTCCCCCCTTCCCTGCCCGTAAGGCCCCCGTCGCGGGGTCGCGAGAGGAGAACCCATGTCGCTCGACGTCTCACCGGCGCTCTTGGAGCAGGCCGAGCGAGGCGAGGTCGACGAAGCCGACTTCGTCGACTGCGTCCGGACCTCCCTGCCCTACGCGTGGGAGATGATCAGTTCCCTGGTGGCACAGCTCAAGGTCGACGGCGGTCCGTTCGCGGACAACCGGACGCCCCCGCCGGACGAGCACGCCCGCGGTGAGCTGCTGCGGGCGCTCGCCAGCGACGCCATACGGGGGGCGCTGCAGCGTCACTTCGGCGTGCGCCTCGCCTTCCAGAACTGCCACCGCGTGGCCGTCTTCCCGCTCGACGAGTCGACGGACGAGCGGCTGGCGCGCTTCACCTCGGTGCGGGCCCAGCTGCTCAACCAGTCCCCGGAACTGCGGGACTGCTGACGGCGCGGCGCCGCCCTCGGCGGGCCGCCGGCGTCGCGCACCGGAGGGGGCGATCGGTGCGCGGCACGGCGGCCCCGCGCGTGGGCCGTCGCCCCCGGGGCGCCGTCCGGCGCGCGCCGCCTTCTCGCACGGGGCGCACGCACCGGCGGAAACCCGCGACATTCGGCCAGCCCGAGTGCGCTACGCCAACTGCGGTACGACCTCCGCCCCGAGGCGCCGTACGTTCTCCTCCGTCGACGCCAGGTCGCCCGAGCCCTCCACGAGGAGGGCGAAGCGCGAGATGCCCGTACGCTCGCGCGTGGCCGCCAGCCGGTCCGCGGCCAGCCGCGGCGGCCCGACCGGGTGCAGCGAGCACAGCAGTTCCGTGTACTCGACCGGGTCGCGCATCGAGCGGGACCGGCCGTCCACGGTGGTGTGCGCGGACAGTCCCTGCCGCAGCCAGCCGGGCATGGCCTTCACCAGCGCCTCCGACGCCGCCTCCCGCGTGTCCGCGACCTGTGCGACACCCACCGACACGTGGTCGCCCTCGGGGTCGTGGCCCGACGCCCGCGCGTGCGTGCGCCACAGGGCGACCATGCCGGCCTTCTCCTCGTCGTCGGCGTGCATGCCGAGCAGCATGGGCAGGCCCCGCTCGGCGGCCAGCCGCACGGTCGCGGGCGAGGTGCAGGCGACGACGACCTCGGGGGCGGGGGAGTCCATCAGCTCGTCCGGCCGGGGCACGACGGGGACCTCGCGGAAGGTGTAGCGGGGTCCGAGCGCGCCGACGCGCGCCTCCCGCAGCCATCGCAGGAGCAGGTCGAGCGACTCGGGGAAGTCCCGCTCGAAGGCGTCGAGCCCGGCCCCGAACACCTCCAGGTCCACCCACGGCCCGCCCCGGCCCACGCCGAGCGAGAACCGGCCCTCGGAGAGTATGTGGAGCAGCGCCGCCTGCTCGCCGAGCGTCACCGGATGCGTGTTCGGCAACACGCTGATCGCCGTGCCCACCCCGATGCGCCGTGTCCTTCCGAGCAGCAGGGCGGCCAGGGTCACGGCCGACGGGCACACGCCGTAGGGCACGAAGTGGTGTTCGGCCAGCCACACCTCGTCGAGGCCCGCGCTCTCCACGGCCTGCGCGGTGCGCACCGCGCGGTGCAGCGCCTCGCCCTGGCCCTGTCCCGGGAACTGTGCTGCCAGCACGAATGTCCCCACACGTGTCCTCGTACGCGTCGCACTGCGCACACGCATCGCCTTCTGCCTCCTCGCGGCCGACGCGGCCCCCCTCTCCGGCAGTAACGCCTGACACGTGCCAAAGGCACGGCTACGGACCAAGATCTTGCGATTGTCCGGTAATTGCCTCTCTCGCGTGGCGTATTCCGCCCGCCCGCCTCCGCCCGCCGGGCCCGGCCCGGGCCCCGGGGGGCCTTACGCTGGAGGGCAGCCCTGCCGTCTGTCCCGTGAGGTGCCTCATGTCCCCGCGCCGCAACCGCCCCCGCGGCGGCGAGAAGGCGACCGGCCCCGACGCCGGCGAGAGCGGCGCCCGGTACGGCGGCTTCCAGCGCACCGAGTCGTGGCAGGGGGAGGAGTGGGCGGTGCGGCACGTCGCGGGCGCGAGCGCGGCGGGCAAGCGCTACCGCTGCCCCGGCTGCGACCAGGAGATCCCCTCCCACGTGCCGCACGTGGTGGCCTGGCCGGAGTACGGCGGCGTGGACGACCGCCGCCACTGGCACCAGTCCTGCTGGAACGCCAAGGACCGGCGCGGGGCGCGGGTGCAGCGCTCGCGCAACGCCCCCCGCTACTGACGGCCCCGCGCCGCGGAGGGCGGGCCGCCGGCCGGTCCGGCCCTCAGGTGTCGCGCCGTTCGAGGGCCGCGTACGCGCCGCCCATGGCCAGCGCCGTCACGCCCACGAGGATCCACAGCGACGTCCAGCCGGTGGGCCCGCTGCCGCCGTTCTCGCCCGCGAATCCGCCCAGCGCCGGGTAGAAGGACGCCAGCTGGCTCGGGATGGAGTACGTCAGCAGCACGTCGCTGACCTTGGGCAGCGGCGAGATCAGGAAGAGCGCGAGCACCAGCGGCAGCAGCACGACGCCGAGCATCGCGGTGATGGCGCCCGCCGCGTGCTTCACCAGGGCGCCCAGGGCCTGCGACAGCACGCCCAGCAGCGCCATGTACAGGCTCACGCCGAGCGTCGCCGAGATCCACTCGCCGGGGCGCGGGCTCCGCGCGTCGAGGATCACGATCTGGAGCACGGCCGTGCTCCAGGTGAGCGCCAGCATCAGGCTGAAGACGACCGCGAAGTACACCACCGCCTTCGCGCCCAGCACCCGCGCCCGGCTCGGGCAGGCGGTCAGCGTCGTACGGATGAGGCCCGTGCTGAACTCGCTGGAGAACGTGAGCACCCCGAGCGTCATGACGCAGATCAGGCCGAGCAGCGCCCCGAAGAACCCGAAGGACAGCGCCGTCCCGGAGGAGCGCTCCACCGAGGTGACGGCCACGCCCCAGGCGATCACCAGGCCGGTGCCGAGGAACGCGACGATCAGGCCGCCGAGGGTCCACAGGGTGGAGCGGACGGACCGGATCTTGGTCCACTCGGCGACGATCGCGTCGCCCAGGTGCGCCCGGCGCACCGGGATCGGCGACACGTAGACGCCCCCGGCCGCAGCCGGGTCCTGGGCGCCGCGGCTCGGCTGTACGGCGCTCATCGTGCGTCCTCCCGCGACTCCGGGGCGCGCCCGGGGGCGCCGTCCCGCTCCTCGCCGGCGCCGGCCGCCGGCTCCCGGCCGTGCGCGAACCGCGGATCCCGCCGGGAGTCGGCGGGCGGCACGTACCAGCCCTGCTGCGGCACCTCGGGCACGACGAGCGGCTCGGGGCCCTGCTCCTCCTGCTCGAAGCCGGCCAGCTCGTCGTCCGTGGAGCGGTGCTCCACCGCGGACTGCGTCATCCGCATGTACGCCTCCTCCAGGGAGGCGTGGTGCGGCGAGAGCTCCCACAGCCGGATGCCGTCCTTGTGCGCGAGGTCGCTGATGCGGGGGAGGGGCACTCCCGTCACGCGGAGCATGCCGTCCGGTTCCGACAGCGTCCGGCCGCCCGCGTCGCCGAGCGCGGCGGCGAGCCGCTCCCGCTGCCCGGGGTCGTCGTCGGCTACCCGTACGCGGGCGAAGTCGGAGGAGTTGCGTGCGATGAAGTCGCGGACGCTCATGTCGGCCAGCAGCCGGCCCCGGCCGATCACGATCAGGTGGTCCGCGGTCACCGCCATCTCACTCATCAGGTGCGACGACACGAGCACGGTGCGGCCCTCGGCGGCGAGCCGTTTCATCAGCGTGCGGACCCAGTAGATGCCCTCGGGGTCCAGACCGTTGACGGGCTCGTCGAACAGGAGCACCTGCGGGTCGCCGAGCAGCGCCGCCGCGATGCCGAGCCGCTGCCCCATGCCCAGCGAGAAGCCCTTGGACCGCTTGCCCGCCACGTCCCGCAGGCCCACCACGCCCAGCACCTCCTCGACCCGCGAGGCGGGGATGCCCGAGAGCTGGGCGAGCGAGAGGAGATGGTTGCGCGCACTGCGGCCGCCGTGCACGGCCTTCGCGTCGAGCAGCGCTCCCACCGTGCGGGGCGCGTTCGGCGTGTGGCGGAACGGCTCCCCGCCGACGGTGACGGTGCCGCTGGTCGGCCGGTCCAGACCGACGATCATGCGCATGGTCGTGGACTTGCCGGAGCCGTTGGGTCCGAGGAAGCCGGTGACCAGGCCGGGGCGGACCCGGAACGAGAGGTCGTCCACCGCGGTCTTGGCGCCGTAGCGCTTGGTCAGGCGGACTGCCTCGATCATCTCCGGCCCCATCGACGCGTCGGGTCTTCGGACAGCGAGGATATCCGCACGCGGCGGGCGGGGGCGAAGCCCCGCGTCCCCGCCCGGGGCCGCCCCGGGGCCCGCGGGCCCCGGGGCGGCGGCGGGCTCACGCGTCGCGCTTGCGCAGCACCAGGTAGCCGCCGAGCAGCGCCGCGACCACCCAGGCGGCCATGATGGCGAACCCGGCCCAGGGGCCGTAGGGCACGTCGGTCGAGCCCTGCGCGTTCGGCACCACCTGGAGGATCTTGGAGCCGGCCTGGTCGGGGAAGTACCGCGCGACGTCCTTGGCCTTCGGCACGGCCGAGAGGATGTTCGAGACCAGGAAGAAGAACGGCATCAGGATGCCGAGCGACAGCATGTTGCTGCGCAGCATCGCCGTGACACCCATCGAGAAGACCGCGATCAGGCACATGTACAGGCCGCTGCCGATCACCGCGCGCAGCACGTTCGGCGCCCCGAGCGTCGTCCCGTCGTCGCCGAGCAGCGCCTGCCCGAGGAAGAACGTGATGAAGCCGGTCACCAGGCCGACCACCAGCGCGAGCAGGCCGGCCACGCCGATCTTCCCGAACAGGAAGGTGGCCCGGCGCGGGACCGCCGCCAGCGACGTGCGGATCATGCCCGAGCTGTACTCGGAGCCGACCACGAGCACGCCGAAGACGACCATGGCCAGCTGCCCCAGCGTCATCCCGGAGAAGCTGATGAACGTCGGGTCGAAGTGTGCGCCCGGGTTGATCAGCGACGTCGCCACGGCCCCCAGGCCGGCCGTGGTGATGAAGGCGAGAGCCAGCGTCCAGGTCGTGGAGGAGACCGTGCGGATCTTCGTCCACTCGGACTCGAGGACGGCCGGTACCGAAGACATCGTTCAGGCTCCCTTGCTGCGCTGGTCCTGGCCCTGGTTCCAGTCCTGTCCCCAGGTCTGGGGGGCCGGGGGCTGCTGCCCCCGGGCCGGCCCCTGCGCCTGCCCGGCACCCGGAGCCCCCTGCCCCGCGGGGACCTGGCCGGGCACGGGCCCGGCGGGCGGCGCGCCCTCGCCGGGCCCGGCGTGCGCGTGGTACTCCACCGCCTCCGCGGTCATCTGCATGAAGGCCTCCTCCAGGGAGGCGCGCTGGGCGCTCAGCTCGTGCAGCGTGATCCGGTGCGTGGCCGCCAGCTCGCCGAGCGCCTCCGTCTCCGAGCCCTCGACCTCGAACGTGCCGTTGTCCGTCTCGGTCGCCGCGAGTCCCGCTCCGCGCAGCGCATCACGCAGCTGCTCGGGCTGAGGGGTGCGCACGCGGGCGAAGCTGCGCGAGTTCTGCTGGATGAAGTCGGCCATCGACGTGTTCGCCAGCAGCCGGCCCTGGCCGATCACGATGAGGTGGTCGGCGGTCAGCGCCATCTCGCTCATCAGGTGGCTGGAGACGAAGACCGTGCGGCCCTCGGCGGCGAGCGCCTTCATCAGCGTGCGGATCCAGTGGATGCCCTCGGGGTCGAGACCGTTGACGGGCTCGTCGAACATCAGGATCTCGGGGTCGCCGAGCAGCGCGGACGCGATGCCGAGGCGCTGGCCCATGCCGAGCGAGAACCCCTTCGACTTGCGCTTGGCGACCGCCGTCAGGCCGACCATGTCGAGGACCTGGTCCACCCGCTGCCGCGGGATGCGGTTGCTCTGCGCGAGGCACAGCAGGTTGTTGTACGCGGTGCGGCCGCCGTGCATCGCCTTGGCCTCGAGCAGCGCGCCGATGTGCTTGAGCGGGTCCGCCAGCTCGTGGTACATGCGGCCGTCGATCCGGACCGAACCGCTGGTCGGGTTGTCGAGGTCCAGCATCATGCGCATGGTGGTCGACTTGCCCGCGCCGTTGGGTCCCAGAAAACCCGTCACCACCCCAGGCCGTACCTGGAAGGAGAGATGATCGACCGCCAGTTTGCGGCCGTAGCGTTTGGTGAGCCCTTCGACCTCGATCATGCGGCCCAACCTAGGCGCGCGCAAAGCCCCTCGCCACCTGAGTGGCGAGGGGCTGACACAACTGTTACCGAACCGACCCGTCCGGTTCGTCCGGACGTCAGCGGGTCTGCTGCGCCGGCACCCCGCGGGAGATGGGCTCCTCGTCCGCCGGGGCGCCCGCGGCGGCCACCGCGGCACCCGTCAGCGACGCGAGCATCTCGCGGACGTTGGTCAGCTGCGCGTTGATCGAGTCGCGGCGGTTGGTGAGGGCCGCGAGCTCGCGCTCGGAGTCGCTGCGGATGCGGTCGGCCTTCGCGTTCGCGTCCGCGACGATGTCCTCGGACTGGCGCTGCGCCGTCTCCACCGTCTGGCGCGCCCTGCGCTCGGCGTCCGTGCGGAGCTTCTCGGCCTCCAGACGCAGCTGCTCGGCGCGGTGCTCGATCTCCGCCAGGCGCTTCTCGGCCTTGGCCTGACGCGAGGCCAGGTCGCGCTCCGACTGCTCGCGGCGCTTCGCGAGGTTCGTCTCGAAGTCCGCGGCGGCCTGGGCGGCCTTGGCGCGGGTCTCCTCGAACAGCGCGTCGGCCTCGTCGCGCTTGGACTGCGCGTCCTTCTGGGCCTCGGTGCGCAGCGTGGACGCGTCGCCCTTCGCCTTGTCGACGATGCGGGCGCCCTCGTCCTCCGCCTTCGACTTGCGCTCGGCGGCGAACGCCTCCGCGTCGTTGCGCACCTGCTGGGCCGCCGACTCGGCGAGCTCACGGTGCTGCTCGGCGGCCCGGCGGGCCTCTTCGCGCAGGTCCTTGGCCTCTTCCTCGGCGAGGCGGAGGATCTTCTCGACCCGGGCACCGAGGCCGGCGTACGACGGCTCGGCGTCGGTGACCTGGGCCTGGGCGTTCTGCGTCTCGAGGTGCAGCTCCTCGATGCGCTTTTCCAGAGACGTGATGCGGGACAGGGCGCTGTCCCGGTCGGCGACGAGTTTGGTAATGCGGTCGTCCACCTGACCGCGGTCGTAACCACGCCGCACGAGCTCGAAGCCGAAGGGTGAGGAAGTGTCGCTCATGGGGTTCCTGTCGAAAGAGAGCGGTGAGGTGATAGAGGGAATCCTAGGGGCCGTTGCGGCGTGTCAACGCGTCGATACAGCTTTGATATGCACAATGACCAGCCTTTCGAGTGGTTCAGTCCTGACCGGGCGCTCTCGATCGGATCCTGTCGGGCGCGCGCGCCCCGGTACCGCGTCCCACGATCGCCCCGGCCCCGCTCCGGGGCGGCGCCGAGCAGGTCGCCGACACTCCGCGTCGACTCCCTCCTCCGCCTTGCGATCCACGGCACCGAACCCCGCTCATCGACCCGACTGATCCGAACGAAAGGCCCTAACCGTCAGACGGCTTGCCGTTCGCACGCGTTGTCCCCGCGGACGCCCCCGCCTTGACGGGGCCGTCCTTGCCGGAGGCGCCCGGTGCCTCGAGCGACAGTGCTTCGAGCACGTCCTGCACCCGGGAGATCTCGGCCTGGATGTCCAGATGCCTGCGCGCCAGGATGTCGAGCTCGCGCTTGCCCTCCGAGACCATCTGTTCGGCGTCCCGGGCGGCTTCCGCACGCAACTGCTCGGCCTCCCTGATGAGTCCGGCCTTCTTCTGCTCGGCCTCCTTGAGGAGACCCTCGGCCTTCTTCACCGCGGCGATCCTGACCTTGCTCGCCTCCGCGTCGGCGTCGGCCCGCAGCTCCTCGGCCTTCTGCTCGGCCTCGGCGCGCTGCTCGGTCGCCGCCTTCATCAGAGTATCCACCCGCTCACCGACCGTCTTCAGCTGCTCCGAAGTTTCTCTCCTCGCCCGCTCGTGCAGCTCCTCGATCTCGGCGTCCACCCGGGCGCGCGCCTCCTCGGCGCGCTCCCGCAGCGCGGCGGCGTCGCCGCGCGCTCCGACCAGCAGTTCGTCCGCGTCGGCGCGGGCCCGTTCCACCATCGTGTTGCCCTCGACGGTGGCCTCGGCCGTGATCCGCTCGGCCTCCTTGCGGGCCGCGCCGACCATCGTGTCCGCGCTGGCCTCGGCCTCGGTGGCGCTGCGCAGCGCCTCCTCCTGGGCCTTGTTCATCAGCTGGTCGGCCTGCTCGGCCGCGTCGGAGCGGCGCTTGGCGGCGTCCTTGCGGGCCTCGTCGAGGAGGCGGTCGGCCTCCTCCTGCGCCGCGGCGCGCAGCCGTTCGGCCTCCGCCGTGCCCTCGGCGAGCACCTGCTCGGCCTCGGCGCGCATCCGCTCGGCGGCCTCCTGCGCGGAGCCGACCGTACCGGCCGCCTCGGCGCGCATGCGCTCCGTCTCGTCGGTCGCCTCGGTGACCAGCCGGTCGGCCTGCGCCGCCGCCTCGGAGCGGATCCGGTTGGCGTCGTCGCGCGCCTCGGCCCGCGTGCGGGACGCGTCCTGCTCCGCGGCCGCCCGGGCGTCCGACGCCTCGGTGCGCAGCCGCTGGGCGTGCGTCGTCGCCTCCGTGCGCAGCCGGTCGGACTCCGCCGCCGCCTCGTTGACGGTCTGCTCGGCGAGCGACTGGGCGGCGTCGGACTCCTCCTGCGCGCGGGTGCGCACGCGGTTGGCGTCCTCGGCGGCGCGCTCCCGCTCGGCGTAGGCGTCGGAGCGGACCCGGTCCGCCTCCTCCTGCGCCTCGGTGCGGGTACGGTCCGCCGCGTGCTCGGCCGCCGAGCGCAGCCCCGCGATCTCCTGCTCGGCCTGGTCGTGCAGGCCCGCCACGGACTCGCGCACCTCGCGGGCCGTCTGCTCGGCCGCGGAAACGGTCTCGGTCGCGCTGCGGTCGGCCTCCTCCGCGAGGCGCTGCGCCTCGGCCTGGGCCTCCTCCACCCGCTTGCGGGCCGCGGCGAGCAGCTCCTCGCTCTGCTCGCGCGCGAGCTCGCGCTCCCGGTCGGCCTCGGAGCGCGCCGACTCCAGCAGCTCCTCGGCCTCGCGGCGCCGGCGGGCCGCCTCCTCCTGCGCGGCGGACAGCGCCTCAGCGGCCTCGGCCCCGAC
>NZ_JAKGCV010000182.1 GCF_021556455.1 Streptomyces fuscigenes
CCGGCGCCGGACGGGGGCCCCGCGGCCCCCGCCGGGCCGCCGGGAGCTTGCGGGCCCGCGCTGCTGTTCACCGGCGGCCGGTTCGCGACCGCCGACGCCGGGGTCGCGCGGGGCTGGCTGCTGGTGCGCGACGGGCTGATCCACTCGCTGGGCACCGGCCGCCCGCCGCAAGCGCCGGCCCGGGTCGTCGACCTGGGCGGCCGCCTCGTCGTGCCGGGTTTCGTGGACCCCCACTGCCACGGGGGCGCCGGGCATTCCGTCTACACCGGGGACCCCGACGACGTGCGGGCCGCTGCCGCGGGTCACCTGGCGCGGGGGACGACGACGATGCTCGCGTCGATCGCCACCGTCGAGCCCGGGGCCATGGAGGCGGCGGCCCGCGCCGTGGCGTCCGTCATCGACGACGGCTCCGCCCCGAACCTGGCCGGCATCCACTTCGAGGGGCCCTTCCTGTCGCCGCAGCGGCGCGGCGCGCAGACCAGGAGCGCCCTGCGCGCACCGGAACCCGACCTGCTGGAGCGGCTGCTGCGGGCCGCGGGCGGCCATGCCGTCTCGCTGACGCTGGCACCCGAACTGCCCGGCGCCGTCGATCTGGTGCGCCGCTACGCGCGAAGCCTGGTGTGCTCCCTCGGGCACACCGACGCGGACGCGGCCCGCTTCGCCCGGGCCGTGGACCTCGGCGCCCGCGCGGTGACGCACCTGTTCAACGCGATGCCGCCGCTGCACCACCGGGAGCCGGGGCCGGTCGCCGCCGCGCTGCTGGATCCCCGCCTGGTGTGCGAGCTGATCGTCGACGGGCACCACCTCGCCGACGACACGGTGCGCCTGGCCCACCGGCTCGCGGGGCCCGAACGCCTCATGCTGGTGAGCGACGCGATGCCGGCCGCGGGCATGGCGGACGGCACGTACGCGTTCGCCGACCGGGAGGTGAGCGTCGAGGGCGGAGTGGCGCGGCTGCGCGGCACCCGTACGCTCGCCGGCTCGACACTGTTCGTGGCGCAGGCGCTGCGGCGGGCCGTTTCGGTGGTGGGGCTGCCCCTGGCCGACGCGGTGCGGATGTCCTCGGGCACCGCCGCCCGGCTGCTCGGCCTGCGCGACCGCGGCGAGCTGCGGCCCGGGCTGCGCGCCGACCTGGTCGAACTGGACGGGGAGTTGCGGCCGGGCCGCGTGTGGCTGCGCGGACAGCCGGTGCCGGGGACGCCCGCGGCGTGACGCCCACACCCGGGACGCCCGTGCCGTGGGACCGGGCGCCCGGGGTGCCCGTGCCCGTAAGTCCGGCGTCCCGGCCGCCGGGCGTCCCGCCGCCCGGCGGCGGCCGCCTCAGCGCGCGTTCTCGGGCGGCAGCTCGTACGAACCGGTGCGCGCCGGTCCCGTGGGCCTGAGCGTGAGCGCCGTGATGCCCCCGCCGGCCCCGACGGCGGTGCGGTCGACGACCTCGAAGCCCAGGGCCGCCGCGCCGTCGGGGAACAGGCGCGCGCCCGTGCCGAGGTACACCGGGAAGACGAGGAGGCGGTGGAGGTCGATGACGTCGTGGCCGAGCAGAGAGCGGATCAGGGCGCCGCTGCCGTGGATCTGGATCTCGTCGCCCGGCTGCTCCTTCAGTTTCCGGGCCGCGGCCACCGCGTCCCCTTCGAGGACGGTGGTGTCGTGCCATTCCGGGGCGGTGAGCGTGGCCGAGGCGACGTACTTGGGCAGGGAGTTGAGGCCGGTGGCGATGGGGTTGTCCGGGTCGGTGACGCGCGGCCAGTACGAGGCGAAGATGTCGTAGGTCCGGCGGCCGAGGAGGAAGCCCCCGGCGTGCTCGAACACCTTCGCCATGTAGTCACCGAAGGTCTCGTCACCGTAGGGCACGGACCAGCCGCCGAGGCGGAATCCGTCGCTGGTGTCCTCCGACGGGCCGCCCGGCGCCTGCATGACGCCGTCGAGTGACACGAATGTGGTGGCGGTGATCTGGGCCATCGTCCCTGCTCCTGTTCGCTGCGGCCGCGCGGCGGGCGCCCCGGCCGGGGCGGTGCGGCGCGTGTCTGGTGGTGTGGACCCCGCCCGCGTCCGCAACTCATCGCCCGCGGCGGCCCTGATTCTCCCCGTCCACCATGCCGCCGCGGGCTCCGCCGCGCGATCGGCCGGACGGCGCCGCGAACAGGCGGGCGGGGCGCCGCGAACGCCTCCCTCTATATGTTGACGCTGGAAGGAAACCCTGGTTAGTGTCACCGCGCGAGGGACTTCGAAGAGAACGGCTGGAACGACGGTGACGACAGTGACGACGACGCATGCCGACCACGGCGACACGTCCTTGCGGGCGGTCTCCCTCCACGAGGGCTGGACGCTGCGGCACGAGGGCCGGGCGCTGCCCGCCCAGGTGCCCGGGTGCGTGCACACCGACCTGATCTCCGCGGGGGTCGTCCCCGATCCGTTCCTGTCCAGGAACGAGACCGACGTCGACTGGGTGGGCCGCCGCGAGTGGGTCTACGACACCGTCCTGCCCGCCCGCGGGAGCGGCCACGAACGCACCGACCTGGTCTTCGACGGACTCGACACGGTCGCGGAGATCAGTGTCGGCGGCGAGGTCGTCGGCCGCACCGCCAACATGCACCGCGGCTACCGCTTCGACGTGACGGACCGGACGGCGGCGGACACCCCGCTGTCGGTGCTGTTCGCCTGCTCCTACGACGCGGCGGAGGCCGTACGGGAGCGGCTCGGCGCGTCGAAGGAGGCCTACGGCGAGGACCCGCGCCCCTTCATCCGCAAGATGGCCTGCGCCTACGGCTGGGACTGGGGGCCGTCCCTGCCGACGGCGGGCATCTGGAAGGACGTGCGCCTGGAGCACTGGTCGACCGCGCGGCTCGCCCGTGTGCGCCCGCTGGTGAGCGTGGATCCCACCACGCGCGCCGGACGCGTGGAGGTGCGACTCGACGTCGAACGGACCGTGTCGGGAGCGGGCCTGCCGCTCGCCGCCGAACTCCGGGTCGGCGGGGTCACCGCCGGGGTCACCTTCGAGGGGGACGAGGCCGTGGTCGTGGCGGAAGTCGCGGACGTCGACCTGTGGTGGCCGCGCGGCTACGGCGAACAGCCGCTGTACGACTGCGAGATCACACTGGGCGCGGCGGACGGCCCCCTCCTCGACTCCTGGTCGCGCCGCATCGGCTTCCGCGACGTCGTCGTCGACTCGCGGGCCGATGAGCACGGGACGGGTTTCACCTTCGTCGTGAACGGTGAGCGGGTCTTCGCGCGCGGTGTGAACTGGATTCCGGACGATGTGTTCCCCTCGCGGGTGACGGCGGAGCGCTACCGTGAGCGTCTGGCGCAGGCCGCGGAGGCGGGTGTCGACACGGTCCGGGTGTGGGGCGGGGGGATCTTCGAGCGGGACGAGTTCTACGACGTCTGCGACGAACTCGGGCTGATGGTGTGGCAGGACTTCCTCTTCGCCTGCGCGGCCTACCCCGAGGAGCAGCCGATCCGGGGCGAGGTGGAGGCGGAGGCGCGCGAGAACGTCGCCCGGCTGATGCCGCACCCGAGCCTCGTGCTGTGGAACGGCAACAACGAGAACCTGTGGGCGTTTCGCGACTGGGGCTGGGAGGAGCCGCTCGCGGGCGACTCGTGGGGCGAGGGCTATTACCTGGGCCTGCTGCCGCGCGTGGTCGCGGACACCGACCCGAGCCGGGCGTACTGGGCCGGCAGCCCCTGGTCCGGTTCCTGGGAGCACCACCCGAACGACCCCGCGCACGGCGTCGTGCACAGCTGGGACGTGTGGAACACCACCGACTACACCGACTACCTCGGCAGTGTGCCGCGGTTCGTGTCGGAGTTCGGCTGGCAGGCACCGCCCGCGTACGCGACACTGCGGCGCGCGCTGCCCGGTGAGGAACTCGTCGCCGACTCGCCGGGAATGCTGCACCACCAGAAGGCCGACGACGGCAACGGCAAGCTCGAACGCGGCCTCGCCCGCCACTTCGCCGTGCCCGCCGCCACCGACTTCGACCGCTGGCACTACCTCATGCAGGTCAACCAGGTACGCGCCGTCACCACCGGCATCGAGCACTGGCGCTCGAACTGGCCCGTGTGCGCGGGCACCATCGTCTGGCAGCTCAACGACTGCTGGCCCGTCACCAGTTGGGCCGCCATCGACGGCGACGCCCGCCGCAAACCCCTGTGGTACGCCCTGCGCGACCTCTACGCCGACCGCCTCCTGACGATCCGGACCCGCGACGACACCCCCACCCTGTGCGCCGTCAACCAGTCACGCGAACCCTGGGACACCGAGGTGCGCCTGCGCCGGATGGACGTGGACGGCACCCTCCTCGCCGAGACCCGCGTCCCGCTCGCGGCCGGCCCCCGCCAAGTGGCGTTCGCACCGGTGCCCGACGCGCTCCTGCCCGCCGCCGGATCGGCCACCGAGTACCTCGTCGCCGACGCGGACGGACTGCGCGCCCTGCATCTGCCCGTACGGGACCTGGAGTTCGCCTACCCCGACCCCTCGTACGAGGTCGCCGTGGAGAAGGCCGGGGACGGCGCCGCCGAGGTCACCGTCCGCGCCCGCACGCTGGTGCGGGACCTGCTGCTCCAGGCGGACCGGCTGGCGCCCGGGGCCGTCGCCGACCGGGGCCTGTTCACCCTGCTGCCCGGCGAGAGCGCGACGATCCGGGTGACCGGCTGGGCCGAGGCGGACGCCGGGGCCGCCCGGGGCGCGCTGTTCGCGGTGACGAGCGCCTGACGAACGCGGTGGGAGGGCGGGCGCCCTTGCGCCTGCCCTCCCACCGCGGGGCCCGGCGCGGGAGGTCGGAGCGCGATCCCGCCTCCCGGGGCGCCGGGCTCAGCCGCCCAGGGCGCGATGGCGTGCGGCGAGTGCGGCGGCGCCGGAGGCGGTGAGCGAACCGAACAGCCGGAGCCGGGAGATGCCCCCGTCGGGGAAGGTGTCCAGGCGCACCCGGTCCCCCGTCACCGGCTCGGGCAGCACGAAGCGGTGCACGGCGTCGGGTTCGAGGCGGGTCGGGGGCAGCGCCTGCCGCCACCGGTCCGCCTCGCCGTCGCACACGGACAGGCCCGCCCAGCCGGCCGCGTTGCCCTTGTAGCAGGCGGTGTCGATCTCGACGGCCCGGATCTCGGCCTGCGCGGCCGTGCGGTAGCGGATCCAGTCGTGGCCGCCGTCGCGCCGGCGCCTGGTCTCCCAGCCCTCGTGCATGGTGGCCGAGCGCCCCGGTGCCAGCGTGTTGGAGCCGGGCGAGAAGAAGCGGTCGGAGGTGTCCTCGACACGACCGCCGTGTTCGAGGGCGAGGACGTCGAAGGTGCCGAGCGCCGCGAGCCACGCCGGGTCGGGCACGGCCTCCCCGTACACCCGCAGCCGGGCGATCCCGCCGTCGGGGAACTGCCGCAGCCGAAGGTGGGTCAGGCGCCGCGCCACGTCGACCTCGAAGCCGTTGGCCGCGTGCCCGCAGACCGCCGTGCGCGCGACCAGCGGGATCCACTCGACCCCCTCGCCGGTGAGCTCGGCCACGGACGGCTGCCCCGGCAGGGCGGCGCCCTCCACGGCGACGGCCTGCGGGTTGTTGCCGCGGAAGTGCGCGGTGTCCACCACGAGTCCGCGCACCACGCCGGGCAGGCCGAGGCGGATCAGCGCCCAGTCGTGGTCGTCCTTCGCCGGGTGCGGGTCGCGGGGGCAGGTGCCGCGCCTGCGCCGGGTCTCCCAGCCGTCCATGATCTTGCCCTTGTGGCCGTAGGCCTCCGGGTCGAAGACGGGGCGCTCGCGCAGGAGCAGGTTCTCGCGCTCCGCGAAGAACTCGTCGTTGGCGGCCACCACGGCGGCGCCGAGCCGGCGGTCGGCGAGGTCGGCCAGGCGCGTGAAGCCGAACTCGGCGGCACGGTAGTCGGCGTACGGGTCGCCGCCGCTGTAGGGACCGGCGGCGGGCCGCTCCGGATCCGGTCGCGTTCCCGCGGGGGCGGGGGTGTGCGGTGCTCGCGTCACCTGTCATGTCCTTTCGAGGAGCCGGCCCGTGGGCTGCCCCACCGCGCCGGCCGTGGATATGCGGCGGCCCCTGAGCCAGGTCGAGACGACGACCCCGTGCAGGGTCCGGCCCGCGTAGGCCGTCACGGGGTTGCGGTGGTGCAGCAGCGCGGGATCGACGGTGAAGGTCTCCTCCGGGGCCACGACGGCGAAGTCCGCGTCGCGGCCCGGCTCCACGGCGCCCTTGGCGCCGAGGCCGGCGAGGGCGGCCGGCGCGGTGGACATCCAGCGCGCGACGTCGTCCATCGTGCGGCCCCGGCGCCGCGCCTCGGTCCACACGGCGGGCAGGCCGAGTTGCAGGGAGGAGATCCCGCCCCACGCGGTCGCGAAGTCGGAGGTCTTGAGGTCGGCCGTGCACGGCGAGTGGTCGGAGACCACGCAGTCGATCGTCCCGTCGGCGAGGGCCTGCCACAGGGCGTCCTGGTTGGCGGCCTCCCGGATGGGCGGGCAGCACTTGAACTCGGTGGCGCCGTCGGGGACCTGCTCGGCGGTGAGGGTGAGGAAGTGCGGACAGGTCTCGGCGCTCACCCGTACCCCGGCCCGCCGCGCCTCGGCGATCAGCGCCACGGCGTCGCAGGACGACAGGTGCAGGACGTGCACGCGGGCGTCGAGCCGCCGGGCCGTGTCGATGAGCGTCCGGATCGCCGCGTTCTCCGCGTCGCGGGGGCGCGAGGCGAGGAAGTCGGCGTACGCGGGCCCGGCGCGGCGCGGGGCCCGTTCCAGGGCGTGCGGGTCCTCGGCGTGCACGATGAGCAGGCCGCCGAAGCCCGCGATCTCGGCGAGCGAGGCCGCGAGCCGGCCGGGGTCCAGTTCGGGGAACTCCGGTACTCCCGACGGCGAGAGGAAGCACTTGAAGCCGAAGACGCCCGCCTCGTGCAGCGGGCGCAGGTCGGCGAGGTTGCTTGGCAGCGCACCGCCCCAGAAGCCGACGTCGACGTGGACCGCCGGGCGGGCGGCGTCCTGCTTGACGCGCAGGTGGGGCACGGTCGTCGTCGGCGGCAGCGAGTTGAGCGGCATGTCGACGAGTGTGGTCACGCCGCCGGCGGCGGCGGCCGCGGTGGCGCTCGCGAAGCCCTCCCAGTCACTGCGGCCGGGGTCGTTGACGTGCACGTGGGTGTCGACGAGGCCCGGCAGCACCATGTGGTCCCCGGCGTCCTCCACCGGGGCTCCCGGGGCCACGTCGGCGTCGTACGGCAGGACGGCGGCGATCCGCTCGCCCGCGACGGCCACGGTGGCCGGGCGGGTCCCCTCGGGCGTGACGACGCGGGTCGAGCGCAGGACGAGAGTGACTTCGGGCATGCGTTCCTCTCGGGCCGGAACTGCGGAGGCGAGTGATTCAACGAATTGTTGAAGGATCTTTCTCCGCCTGTCCGGGACCGTCAAGGAGTTCGCCGTTGGACGTTTCCACAAAGCGAAACGCGGGTTCCGTGCAGCAGAATGTACCTTTGGCCAAGACGCCGGAGGCTCCCGGCGCCCGATAGGCTTCAGGCTCGCCCGACCGTCCGTGAAAGGACCGCCCACGTGCCGTCGTCCCGCGCCAGCTCCACAGACGCCGCGAAGCCGCCCGCGGGGAGCGGCGGCGTCCAGTCCCTGGAGCGCGCCTTCGACCTCCTGGAGCGGATGGCCGACGCGGGCGGCGAGGTCGGGCTGAGCGAGCTGTCGGCGAGCAGCGGTCTGCCGCTGCCCACGATCCACCGCCTCATGCGCACGCTCGTGGCGTGCGGCTACGTGCGCCAGCAGACCAACCGGCGCTACGCGCTCGGCCCCCGCCTCATCCGGCTCGGCGAGTCCGCCTCCCGGCTGCTGGGCACGTGGGCGCGGCCCTACCTCGCCCGGCTCGTCGACGAGACCGGGGAGACCGCCAACATGGCGCTGCTCGACGGCGACGAGGTGGTGTACGTCGCACAGGTGCCCTCCCGGCACTCCATGCGCATGTTCACCGAGGTCGGCCGCCGGGTGCTGCCGCACTCGACCGGAGTCGGCAAGGCCCTGCTGGCGCACCTGCCGGCCGACGAGGTGCGCGACCTGCTGGCGCGCACGGGCATGCCGGCGGCGACGGACCGGACGATCACCACGCCGGACCGCTTCCTGGCCGCCCTGGACGAGGTGCGCGCCACCGGGTACGCCGTCGACGACAACGAGCAGGAAGTGGGCGTGCGCTGCCTCGCGGTGCCGATCCCCGGCTCGCCGACGGCGGCCGCCATCTCCATCTCCGGACCCGCGGGCCGGGTGACGGAGGCGGCCACGGGACGGATCGTGCCGGTGCTCCAGGAGGTGGCGGGCGCACTGTCCGAGGTGCTGACGAACGCCTCCTCCTGAGGACGGCGGCGGTCCGCCGAGCCCTCGCCCGACGGCGCCCGGCCCCGACGGACCGCGCGGCCCTCGCCGGCCCGCGGCCCTCTACGGAGCGCGGCCCTCCCGCCGCTCGCGACCCGGCCGAGCGGCACGCCGTCCCGTTCCCGCCCTGCCGCTCGATGCGCGCGGCCGGACGCGTCACGGGCCCCGCCGCTCCCCCCGCCCCTCGCGCACCTGACGCCCCTCTCGCGCCTCTCGCGCCTGACGCCCCTCTCGCGCCGTGACGACGCTCCCGCGCGTCATGTGACCGGCCTGGGTGGGTCCGGGGCGGGGGCAACGGCAGTCGACGTCTCCCCGGCCCCCGGTCCCCCCGGCTCCGGCCGGGCACCGCCCGCCGGGCGGCCCGACGGGCGCCCGCGAGAGGGCACTTCGGCAGGAAAAACACAACGTCGACAGGGCGCGCGGCGGCGGCTATCTTCTCCAGACGTCCGGCGCCGCCGTCAGCCGTGCGGAGCTTCGTCCGCCTGGACCGCCCTCAACCGGGCGGAGTTTCCTCAGCCTCGCCCCCCCGGCCGCCCGGGGGTTCCGTCAGCCCGAACCGCGCTCAGCCACGCAGGGGCCCGCCGGCCCCGGGCGCTCGCGACCGACAAGCCGACCCGTGCCCACAGCTCCCGCCTCCCCGCGCACGCCGCCGGATCGAGTCCGCTCCCCGACGGCGAGAGCGCCGGGGACTCCCGCACACCATGTCCACTCACCAGGGAGAACCGCATGCCCCGTCTTGCCCTCTACACCTTCGGCGTCCTGAAGTCGCCCCTCTCCGATCCCGCGGGTCTCACGCGGGAGTTCTACGAGCACGGCGAGGCCGTCCACCGGGCATTCGACCGCCACCCCGGACACGTCGCCCGCGCGGAAGTCGCCGAGCACAGCCGCGGCGCCCTGTTCGGCGCGGACTGGGGCGACTGGGGCGAGTTCGCCGTCCCGGCCTGGTACGGGAAGGGCCGCACCGCGGAGACCACCGCCCTGGCGGCGAGCCTCTCGCTCTGGACCGGCCTGCGGCCCGCCTTCGACTTCGTCTACACCGGTCTGCACCGCGCGGCGCTCAACAGGCGTCACGACTGGTTCGAGAGGACGGGACGCCCGGCCTACGTGTTCTGGTGGGTGACCGACGGCACCGTACCCACCTGGCAGGACGGGGTCGCCCGGCTGGAACACCTCGACGACCGCGGCCCGGAGCCCTGCGCCTTCACCTTCCGCCACCCGTTCGATCCGGCCGGAGCACCGGCCGGATCCGAGGACGCCGGACCGGTGGGCGGCCCGTCCCCGTCCCACGCGCCGGCCCGCGGCTGACGGCACCCGCCGGGCGCGTGCGTGCGGCCCCTTCCGCGGCCGGCGCTCAGGCGCCGCGGGACGGAGGGCCGCCGAAGACCTCGACGCCCGTGCGCACCGCCATCAGCGCGGGGCCGAGCGCGCTGACCGAACCGATCGATCCCACGATCAGCAGCAGCGAGCGGCGCATCCGGGTGATCTCGGGGGAACCGCCTTCCACCATCGCGGCGAGCGCCGCCAGCTCCTCCTCCGCCACCCCACGGTCCGCGAACTCTCCTGGGTAGGCAGCGAGTTCGCGGCGCAGCCGGGACACGGCGGTGCCCAGTCCCGCGACCCGCGGGTCGCCCGTGGCGCCCTCGGCCTCCGGGTCGCCGCTCTGCGTGCGTCCGCGCCGCCCGCGCGGCCGGTCCTGTTCCCTCACCCGCGTACGCCCCATGCTCCCAAGCACAGCCATCCCCCTCGGCCCACATCGTCGTGCCGGCTCGCACCCCACGTCGGCGGTCAACCTCCCTGGTTTCGCGGGCAAGTTAACGCGTACCGAGCGGTATGCGCCACCTGGCGGTCCGAATACGGCGGGATGCATCGCCGATGGGGTATGCAAAGGCCATGGAATCCACACCCAGTGAACACACCGCGACGACGCCCCGGGTGGCCGGACTGCTGCTGGCGGCCGGGGGCGGACGCCGGCTCGGCGGCCGCCCGAAGGCGCTGCTGCCCCACCACGGGCGACCGCTGGTGGAGCACGCGGTCCGGGTGCTGCGGGAGGCGGGGTGCGGGCCGCTGCACGTGGTGCTGGGAGCGGCGGCGGACGAGGTCGTCGAGCGCGCCGACCTCGCCGGCTGCGTCCCGGTGCGCAACCCGCGGTGGGAGGAGGGCATGGGATCGTCGCTGCGCGCGGGGCTCCACTCGCTCGGAGCGCCCGGCGCACCCGGGGCGGCGGTCAGCGCCGGGATGCCGGCGGGCGGCAACGGGTCCGCCTGCCCGAGAACGAGTGGACCGGCAGTCTCGCCGACTTCGGCGTGAAGATCGCCCGGGCCGACCTCCAGCCCGGGGACATGCTGCTCTTCCACAACCCGGCC
>NZ_JAKGCV010000183.1 GCF_021556455.1 Streptomyces fuscigenes
GCGGGGCCGCGTGACACCCCGCCGGCCGCCCCGCCCGCCGCGCACGCCGTCCCGGCGCAGTCCCCGCACGCCCCGGACCCCGGGGCGCTCGCCGCGGTGCGGGCCGTCCTCGGCGAGGGCGGCGCGCCCGAGTCCCTCGCGGGCGCGGTCGTCGGCGTGCTCGGTGAGCAGGCGGGCGAGGCGCTGCGGGAGGATCCGTGGCAGCTGCTCGCCGTGCCGGGCGTCCGGCCCGAGCAGGCGGACGGATTCGCCCGCGCGCTGCTGGGAGCGGAGTGCGGTCCCGGCGACGAGCGGCGGGCCGTCGCCCTCGTCGGCTGGCTCCTGGAGCGGGCGGCCCTCCAGGGCCACACCGCCCTGGAGGCCGACGCCGTGCGGGCCGGCCTGGCCAAGCAGGGCGTGCCCGACCCGGACGAGGCCGTGCGCCGGGCGGTGTCGGAGGGCGCGGTCCTGGTGTTCCGCGAGGAGCAGCCGGGAGTGGACGAGCACACCGAGCCCGTGGGGCACGCGGCGGACGGCGGGGACGGCCCCGGCCAGGACGGTCCCGGGCAGGACGGTCAGGAGCCCGGCGGCGAGGAGGAGCCCGCTCCTCCCGTCCTGCTCGGACTCGACCGCTACGCGCTCGCCGAGGAGAGCCTGGCCGACGGTCTCGCGCGGCTGGTGAAGACGGCGGGAGAGCGGCCTGCGGCGGCCTGGGAGGGCGCGGGGGACGCGGCCCTCTCGCGGTCGGCCCAGGAACTGCTGCGGGCCGTCGCGGACAACGGGCTCGTCCTGCACACCGGGGGCGAGGCCGCACGCGCGGAGCCGGCCGCGGTGGCCGCCGCGGCGCGGGCCCTCGGGCTGCGTGCCGTTCTCGCCGTGCACGGCGAGAACGGCCGCGACCGGCTGCTCGCGGCCGCGCCGGCCGGCGGGCCGCGGCCGGCGGGCGTCGTCACCGTCGCCGGGCTGCTGCAGGGCGCCGAGGGGCCCGCGCGCGACGGCGACGGCATGTTCGCGCTGGATCTCCTGGTCGTCCTCGACGCGCCCCAGCTGGACGTGGAGAGCGCGGCCATGCTGGTCGAGTCCCTTCCGGACGGCGCCAGGCTCGTGCTCGGCGGCGATCCCGGTGTCCTGGGGTCGGCGGGCGCGGGGCGGGTCTTCGGCGACCTGCTGGCGGCGCGGATCTGCCCGGTGATCGCCTCGCGCACGCCGGATGCGGGCCCGATCGGCGAACTGGTCTCCGGGATCGGGATCGGCGAGCTCAACCAGGTGCCCGCCCCGGACAAGGAGATCGCGATCGTGCCGGTGCGGGACGCGGGCGAGGCCGTGCACCGGGTGGTGCAGCTGGTCGCCGAGTCCGTGCCGCGGGCGTTCGGCCTCGGTGCCGGGCAGACGCAGGTGATCACCGTGGGGCACGGCGGTTCCGCGGGGACGCGCGCGCTGAACGCGGCCCTCAAGCAGCGGCTGGCGCCCGGTCCCGGGCGCTTCGGCGGCTTCGACCCGGGCGACCGGGTCGCGTACGTGCCCTCGCCGGGGCGGACGGTCCAGGGTGTGGTGGAGGCGGCGGACGCCGAAGGCCTGCGGGTGTCGCTCGACGGGGCCGCGGAAGGGGGCGGGGACGCGCGGGTGGCGGTGACGGTGCCCCGGGAGCGGGTCGAGGCGCAGCTGCGGCACGGCTGGGCTCTCACCGCCCATCAGGCGGCGGGGATGCGCTGGCCCGCGGCCGTGGTCGTGCTGCCGGGCGACGCGGCGGCCGCGCTGCGCGAGGCGGCCCTGCGCGCCGCCCGCTGGCGGGGCTCCGGCGTAGCCTTTCCTGGGCTCGCCGAGCGGGCGTGAACCCACTCGGCGGGACGTGGAAGGACTCCGGGAACGTATGGCTTTCGAACCGCCGCGGCGGCTGGTGACGGCGCTCACCGAGAGGTACGGCGCCCCTGCGGCGCGGTCGTGGCTGGCTGACCTGCCGGACCTCGCCGAGCGGGCCGTGGCCGTCCGCGGGCTCGACGTGGAGCGCGCCGTGGCCCCGGGCGGCCGGGACAGCCTCGTGCTGCTCGTACGGCGGCCCGGCGCCGCGCCCGCGACCCTGAAGATCGCGCCGCCGTTCGCCGCCCCCGGCCCGGAGCGCGCGGCGCTCGCGCACTGGAAGGGCTGGGGGGCCGTGGAGACCTTCGACGCGCGGGAGACCCCCGAGGACGGCTCGGTGCTGCTGGAGCGGCTGCGCCCCGAGGTGTCGCTGCGCTCCTTGCCGGAGGCGAAGGCGCTGCTGGAGGCGGCGGGCACGGTGCGCAGGCTGTGGGTGGAGCCGCCGGCCGGACACGGCTTCGAGACGGTCGAGGAGCGCACGCTGCGCGAGGCCGCCGCGATGGAGTCCTCGGACGCGCCTGGGGAGCTCGTGGCCGAGGCGCTGCGGGCGCGCGCGGCCATGACGGCGTCGGCGGACGAGCGCCTGCTGCTGCACGGCGCGTTCCGCCAGGGCAAGGTGCTCGCGGGTGAGCGCGCGCCCTGGCTGGCCGTGGGCCCGGAGCCGGTGGTCGGCGAGCGTGCCTACGACCTGGCGCGGCTGGCCCGCGACCGGGTCGAGGACCTGATCGCCGCCGACACGGGAGCCTCCTCGGCGCGCCGGCGCATCAACCGGCTGGCCGACTCCCTGGAGGTGGACCGGGAACGGCTGCGGGCATGGACCCTGTACCGCGCGGTGGAGTCCGCGACCCGCGCCCTGCGCGTCGGGCGGGAGCGCGAGGCCGAGCTGCTCCTGGAGTACGCGAGCTGGCTCTGAGGCGCCACGCGCGCGCCTCGGACTCCCGGCACGGGTGCCTCGGACTCCCGGCACGGGTGCCTCGGACTCCCGGCACGGGTGCCTCGGACTCCCGGCGCGCGCGCCTCGGACTCCCGGCATGCGCGGCGGCGCCGGGTGCTCCGGCTCCGGGCGCCCGCGCGGCCCCCGGGCCGAGTCCCACCCCCGCGTCCACCCGGGCTCGCGGCCGGGGGGACGCCGAAGGGGCCCTCACGGCCGCCGGTGGCGTCCCTTCCGGGTGCCCGCCGGCGCCCCGGCCCGCGCGGTTACGCGGTCAGGGCGGCGATCGCGTCGGCGAGCGGCATCTCCTCGCGCTTCCCGGTGCGGCGGTCCTTGAGCTCGACCACGCCCTCCCCGGTCCTGCGGCCCGCGACCAGGATCGACGGGACGCCGATCAGCTCCGCGTCGGTGAACTTCACGCCGGGCGAGACGCCGGGGCGCTCGTCGACCAGGACCCGCAGGCCCTTCGCGGCGAGCTGCTCGGCCGCCTCCAGGGCCAGTTCGGTCTGGGCGGCCTTGCCCGCCGCGACGATGTGGACGTCGGCCGGCGCGATCTCGCGCGGCCAGCACAGCCCCTGCGCGTCGGCCGTCTGCTCGGCGATCGCGGCGACGACCCGGGAGACGCCCAGGCCGTAGGAGCCCATGGTGACCCGGACGGGCTTGCCGTCCTGGCCGAGGACGTCGAGCTGGAAGACGTCCGCGTACTTGCGGCCCAGCTGGAAGATGTGGCCGACCTCGATGGCCCGGTCCAGCTTCAGCCCGGTGCCGCACGCGGGGCAGGGGTCGCCCTCCTGGACCACCACGACGTCCAGGACGTCGTCCACCTCGAAGTCCCGCCCGGCGACGACGTTGCGCGCGTGGGTGTCCTTCTTGTTGGCGCCGGTGACCCACGCCGTGCCGGGGGCCACCCGGGGGTCGGCGATGCAGCGGATCTTCAGCCCCTGCGGGCCGACGTAGCCGCGGACCAGGTCGGGCCTGCCCTCGAAGTCCTCGGCGGTGACCAGCTCGACCTCGGCGGGCGCGAGGTGCTCGGCGAGCTTGCCGAGGTCCACCTCGCGGTCGCCGGGCACGGCGACGGCGACGATCTCGCCGTCGACCTTCACCAGCAGGTTCTTCAGCGTGGCGGAGGCGGGCACGCCGAGGTGCGCGGCGAGCGCCTCGATGGTCGGGGTGTCGGGGGTGTCCAGCTCCTCGACCGGGCCGGGGTCCTGCGCCGGGGCGACGGCGGCGGTGAAGCGCACGGCCTCCGTGTTGGCCGCGTAGTCGCACGCCGGGCAGTCGGCGAAGGTGTCCTCGCCGGCCGCGGCGGGGGCGAGGAACTCCTCGGACGCCGACCCGCCCATGGCACCCGAGACGGCGGAGACGATGCGGTAGTCGACGCCGAGGCGCGCGAAGATCGCCCGGTACGCCTCGCGGTGCAGCGCGTAGGACTCGGCGAGGCCCTCGTCGGTGGTGTCGAAGGAGTACGAGTCCTTCATCAGGAACTCGCGGCCGCGCAGCACGCCGGAGCGGGGGCGCGCCTCGTCGCGGTACTTGGTCTGGATCTGGTAAAGGATCACCGGCAGGTCCTTGTAGGACGTGCACTGGTCCTTGACGACCTGGGTGAAGATCTCCTCGTGCGTCGGCGCGAGGAGGTACTCGGCGCCCTTGCGGTCCGAGAGCCGGAACAGCAGGTCGCCGTACTCCTCGTAGCGCCCGCTCTCCTCGTAGGGCTCCTTCGGCAGCAGCGCCGGGAGCAGCACCTCCTGCGCGCCGAACGCGTCCATCTCCTCGCGCACCACGCGCGCCACGTTGTCCAGGACCTTCTTGCCGAGCGGCAGCCAGGTCCAGATGCCGGCCGAGCTGCGGCGCACGAACCCGGCGCGCACGAGGAGCTTGTGGCTGAGGGTCTCGGCGTCCGCCGGCTCCTCGCGCAGTGTCTTGGCCATCAGACGGGACATGCGCTGGACCTGGGACCGGGACATGGGGGGCACTCCTGCGTTGCGTCGGTTGCGTGCGGCGGACGGCCGGGGATCTGGCAGGAGGGTAACCGGGGGGCGCCGCCCGGCGTTAATCCGTTTCCCGGGCGTCCTGGGCCCCGGCGGGACGGCGGCGGCGCAGCGGGAGGGGCGCCCCCATGACCGCGTAGGGGCGCGGCGCCCCGGGGAAGTGGACCTGGCGGGCGAGGTCCTGGTAGCCGAGGGAGCGGTACAGGCGGCGGGCAGGGCTCTCGACGTCGATCGCGGAGAGGATGGAGCGGGGCTGGGAGACCCCGTCGGTGATGGTGGTGATCAGCTCCCGGCCGATGCCGCGGGCCTGGAAGGACGGATGCACGTGGAGTTCGGTGATGACGAACGCGTCGTCGAGCCATCCGTCGAGGTCCTCGCGGCGCAGGTAGGGCTCGACGACGGTGGACCACCAGTGGGCCCGGTCGTTGGGCATGCCGTAGACGAACCCGGCGAGCCGGCCCTCGGGGGTGGTGGCGCCGAACGCGCGGCAGCCCGGGTACATCAGGTGGCGCAGCACGATGTGGTGCCGTACGCCGATCTCCTCCTCGCTGAGCCCGAAGGCGAGGGCCTGCACGGCCAGCGCGTCGTCGACGCGCGCGACGAGGTCGAGGGGACCGACCCGTACGTCCGGGGTCCGGGAGGCGCTTTCGGGGGTGATCGGCATGTGCCGAAACCTACCGTCAGAACAGGACACTCATGAAGGCGCCCACCTCACGGAATCCGACCCTGCGGTAGGCGGCGCGGGCGGGGATGTTGAAGTCGTTGACGTACAGGCTCACCACGGGCGCGACGTCGGCGAGCGCGTAGCGGACGACGGCCGCCATGCCGCTCTCGGACAGGCCCCGGCCCCGGTGGGCGGGGGCGACCCAGACGCCCTGGATCTGGCAGGCCTGGGGGGTCGCGGCGCCGATCTCCGCCTTGAAGACCACCTTGCCGTCCTCGATGCGGGCGAAGGCCCGGCCCGAGCCGACGAGTTCGGCGACGCGCGCCTGGTAGAGGAGGCCGCCGTCGCCGGCCAGCGGGGACACGCCGACCTCCTCCGTGAACATGGCGACGGAGGCGGGCATGAGCGTGTCCATCTCGTTCTTGCGGATCCGGCGCACGAACGGGTCGGGGGCGACCTCGGGCGAGAGCCGCTCGGTGCGCATCAGGGGCTGGTTGGCGCGGACCTCGCGGGCGGGGCCCCAGCTCGGTTCGAGCAGCCTCCACAGCTGCGCGGTGGGGACGGCGGGACCGACGATGGAGGAGCAGCGGCGGCCGGCCCGGCGGGCGCGGTCGGCGAAGGCCCGCACGGCGTTCGGGGTGGCGCACACGGGCACGAGGTTGGCGCCGGAGTAGCACAGCGAGCGCAGCCGGCCGTCGGCGTACCAGCCCCACATCTCGCCGCCCAGGCGCCAGGGGTCCAGGCCCGCGACCTGGACGCGGGACGTGACGAACGCGTTCTCGACGGGCTCGCTCTCCAGGAGCGCGAGGGCTTCCGGGAGGTCGCTGGGTTCGAGGACCCGGGTGGTGGTCTGCGTCAACACGTGGGGGCCTCACCGTACGGTCTGCTTGTCTGGGCACTGTACCCGCCGCTCCCCGCGGGCGCCTCCCTCGGACCGGGCGGGGACGGCCGCGGGGGCGCGGCTCCTCCAGCGGCCACGCGCGGGCGGGCCCGCCGCCGGGGCGCGGGACCTCGCTGTGCGGGGCCCCGTCCCGGGCGGGACCTCGCTGCGGGGCCCGTCCCGGGGCGGGGCCCCGCACGCGGCGAGTCCCGGGGACCGTCCCCGTGAACGGGGGCGGTCCCCGGGACTCGGGGCAAGCCGTGCGGCGCGGTCGCCGGGGTCGGCGGGCGGCCAGGGGGCGGGGTTCAGCTGACGGAGACCTCGGGCTCGCCGGAGGCGATGCCGTCCTTCTGCATCTGCTCGGCCATCTTCATGGCCTCGTCGATCAGCGTCTCCACGATCTTGGACTCGGGAACGGTCTTGATGACCTCGCCCTTGACGAAGATCTGGCCCTTGCCGTTGCCGGAGGCGACGCCGAGGTCGGCCTCGCGGGCCTCGCCCGGGCCGTTGACGACGCAGCCCATGACGGCGACGCGCAGCGGGACCTCCATGCCGTCGAGGCCGGCGGTCACCTCGTCGGCCAGCTTGTACACGTCGACCTGGGCGCGGCCGCAGGACGGGCAGGAGACGATCTCCAGGCGGCGCTGGCGCAGGCCGAGCGACTCCAGGATCTGCTGGCCGACCTTGACCTCCTCGACCGGCGGCGCGGACAGCGAGACCCGGATCGTGTCGCCGATGCCCTCGCTGAGCAGGGCGCCGAAGGCCACGGCCGACTTGATGGTGCCCTGGAACGCGGGGCCGGCCTCGGTCACGCCGAGGTGCAGCGGGTAGTCGCACTTCTGCGCGAGCAGCCGGTAGGCGTTCACCATGACGACGGGGTCGTTGTGCTTGACCGAGATCTTGATGTCGCGGAAGTCGTGCTCCTCGAAGAGGGACGCCTCCCACAGCGCGGACTCGACGAGCGCCTCGGGCGTCGCCTTGCCGTACTTCTCCAGCAGCCGCTTGTCGAGCGAGCCGGCGTTGACGCCGATGCGGATCGGCGTGCCGGTCTCCTTGGCCGCCTTGGCGATCTCGCGGACCTTGTCGTCGAACTGCTTGATGTTGCCCGGGTTGACCCGGACCGCGGCGCAGCCGGCGTCGATCGCGGCGAAGACGTACTTGGGCTGGAAGTGGATGTCGGCGATGACGGGGATCTGGGACTTCTTCGCGATCGCGGGCAGCGCGTCCGCGTCGTCCTGCGTCGGGCACGCGACCCGCACGATCTGGCAGCCGGACGCGGTCAGCTCCGCGATCTGCTGGAGCGTGGCACCGATGTCCGAGGTACGTGTCGTGGTCATCGACTGGACGGACACCGGCGCGTCACCGCCGACCGCGACCGAACCGACGTGGATCTGACGGCTGACCCTGCGGTCGGCGAGCTTGGCAGGAACGGACGGCATTCCGAGAGAAATCGCAGTCATCTGCTGTGCAACCCCAAGTGTGGACCTGGTCCCGAGATCGGCGGGCTCCAGCACCTGAGATTACGCCACGGCGGATGGCTCGGTGACACCACCGGCCGGTGTACACCCGAAAGTAAGCAGCCGGACATCGGGATGTCCGGCTGCTCGTCGTGCGGGGATGCGGCTCCCTCGGGAGCCCGCTGATCAGGTGATCTTGACCGGGTTGACCACGTCCGCGATCAGGACGAGCGCGGTGAAGCAGACGAAGAGGCCCGCCACCACGTACGCGACCGGCATGAGCTTCGCCACGTCGAACGGGCCCGGGTCCGGGCGGGAGAACACCCGTGCGATGTTGCGGCGCAGCGCCTCCCACAGGGCTCCGGCGATGTGCCCGCCGTCCAGCGGGAGCAGCGGGACCATGTTGAACAGGAACAGCGACAGGTTGAACCCGGCGAGCAGGAACAGCAGCATCGCGATCTGGCTCTCGGCCGGCACGTGCAGCGTCATCACCTCGCCGCCGATGCGGGCCGCGCCCACGACGCCGACCGGCGAGTCCGCGTCGCGCTGCTTGCCCTCGAAGGCCGCGCCCCACAGGCCGGGGATCTTGCTCGGCAGGTCGACCAGCCGGTCCACGCTGTCGCCGATCATCCCGCCCATGCGGTCGACCGACTGGCCGAACGACAGCGGCACGATCTTGGTCTGCGCCGCGAAGCCCAGGTAGCCGGCGGGCTGGAACTTGCCCGGGACGACGTCTCCGTTGGAGTCCTTCTGGGCCACTATGTTCTTCAGCAGGTTCGCGTGGAGCACCTCCTCGTGGCCGTCGCGGCGCACGGTGAGGGTGGCGGGGCCGATGGTCTGGCGGATGCGGCCCGACAGGGTGTTCCAGTCGTCGACCTTCTTCCCGTCGAAGGCGACGATCTTGTCGCCCTTGCGCAGCCCGGCGGCCTGCGCGGGCGACACCGGGTCGCCGGGCCGGCAGGTCTGGCGCTTCTCGCTCTGCGAGATCACGCACTTCTGCACGCCGCCCACGTCGGTGGTCTGCGTCTGGAAGCCGTACGACATGGCGACGCCGAAGAAGATGACGACGGCGAGGACGAGGTTCATGAACGGGCCCGCGAACATGACGATGACGCGCTTCCACGGCTTGCGCGTGTAGAAGAGGCGGTCCTCGTCGCCCTCCTCCATCTCCTCGAAGGCGGCGGAGCGCGCGTCCTCGATCATGCTGCGCCAGGGCGAGGTGGAGCGGGACTCGATCCGGCCGTCGGGCCCGGGCGGGAACATCCCGATCATGCGGATGTAGCCGCCCATGGGGATGGCCTTGAAGCCGTACTCCGTGTCGCCCCGCTTGCGCGAGAAGATCGTCGGGCCGAAGCCGACCATGTACTGCGGGACGCGGATGCCGAACATCTTGGCGGTCGACAGGTGGCCGAACTCGTGGAACGCGATCGAGAAGAGCAGGCCGAAGGCGAAGATCACAATGCCGATGACCGTCAGAAGAATCGTCATGCGCGCGCCTCCGCCGTGGCCTTCCGGGCCAGTTCCGCGGCCCGGGCACGCGCCCAGGCCTCCGCTTCGAGGACGTCCGGGACGGTGAGGCGGGTTCCCCCGCCGGGCACGCCGTGCTCGCCGACGACCTCGGTGACGGTGTCCATGATGCCGTTGAACGCCAGCCGCCCGGCCAGGAACGCGTCGACGCACTCCTCGTTCGCTGCGTTGAAGACGGCCGGGGCGGTGCCGCCCAGCGCGCCCACGTGCCGCGCGAGGCCCACGGACGGGAACGCCTCGGTGTCCAGCGGGTAGAACTCCCACGACGAGGCCTTGGTCCAGTCGAAGGCGGACGCGGCGTCCGGGACGCGCGCCGGCCAGCCCAGGCCGATCGCGATGGGGCCGCCCATGTCCGGCGGGGTGGCCTGGGCGAGCGTGGAGCCGTCCGTGAACTCGACCATCGAGTGGACGTACGACTGCGGGTGGACGACGACCTCGATGCGCTCGAAGGGGATGTCGTACAGCAGGTGGGCCTCGATCACCTCGAGGCCCTTGTTGACGAGCGTCGCCGAGTTCACCGTGATCACGGGGCCCATGGCCCAGGTCGGGTGGGCCAGCGCGTCCTTCGGGGTGACGCCGGCCAGTTCTGCGCGGGTGCGGCCGCGGAACGGGCCGCCGGAGGCGGTCACGACCAGCTTGCGGACGTCGGCGCGGGTGCCCGCCGCGAGGGCCTGGAAGAGGGCCGCGTGCTCGGAGTCGACGGGGATGATCTGGCCGGGCTTGGCGAGGGCCTTGACGAGCGGACCGCCGACGATGAGCGATTCCTTGTTGGCGAGGGCGAGCGTGCGGCCCGCCTCCAGGGCCGCGAGGGTCGGCGCGAGACCGATGGAGCCGGTGATCCCGTTGAGAACGGTGTGGCAGTCGGACGCGGCCAGGTCGGTGGCCGCGTCGGGACCCGCCAGGATCTCGGGCAGCGGCTCGCCGGGCCCGTACTCGGCCCGCAGCGCCTCCCGCAGGGCGGGGACGACGTCCTCGCGCGCGACGGCGACCGTTCCCACCCGCAGCAGGCGGGCCTGCTCCGCCAGGAGGGCGACCCGGCCGCCCGCCGCGGACAGCGCGGTGACGCGGAAGCGGTCGGGGTTGCGCAGGACCAGGTCGATGGCCTGCGTGCCGATGGATCCCGTCGAGCCGAGGACGACGATGTCCCGGCGGCCTTCGGCCGGATCGAAGGCGATGTGGGGGTCGGCGAGAGGGGCTGGACTGTCGCTCATGGCACCCATTCTTGCCCCATCCGCCGCGTGCTCCGACAGCGGATCGGCGGGCACCACCCGATCCGAGGGGCGCGCACGGCCGGGCGGACGCCGTTTGCCGAGGTGGGCGGCGGCCTGGACCCCGGCGCGGGGCCCGGCACGGCCGGACGATCGGTCCTCCGGGGCGGCGGGGCGCGGTGCGGGGGCGGGCGTGTGTGCGGGG
>NZ_JAKGCV010000184.1 GCF_021556455.1 Streptomyces fuscigenes
ACGGCTCGGCGCCGCCCGGGCCGCCGGGCTTCCCGCCCGGGCCGTCCGGGCCGCCGGGCTTCCCGCCGGGGCCGTCCGGGGCGCCGCGCGGGTCCCCGCCCCCGGCCCCCTTGCCGCCGTTGCCGCCGTTGCCGCCACCATCGTTCACAGCCGCTCCACCGTGCCGTCCGCGACCGAGAACCGCGCCCCGCTGAGCACGCCCGGCACGTCGTCGTCCACCGCCGCCGTCACGAGCACCTGCTCGCCGTGCGCCACCAGTTCCGCGAGCCGCTCGCGCCGCCTGACGTCCAGCTCGGCGAAGACGTCGTCGAGCACCAGCACCGGCTCCGGCCCCTCCGCCCGCAGCAGTTCGTACGAGGCGAGGCGCAGCGCCAGCGCGTACGACCAGGACTCCCCGTGGCTCGCGTACCCCTTGGCGGGCAGTTCGCCGAGCTTCAGGACCAGGTCGTCGCGGTGCGGCCCGACGAGCGTCACCCCGCGCTCGACCTCCTGTTTGCGGACCGCGCCCAGCGCCGAGAGCAGTTGGGCGCGCAGTCCCTCCCGGCCCTCGGCCGCGGCGCCCCCGGCGGCCTGTTCCGCCGCCGAGGAGCGGTACTCCAGGAGGACCGGGCCGCCGCCCGGCGCCACGTCCCCGTACGCCTTGTCGGCGAGCGGCCCCAGCGCCGCCACCAGGTCCGCGCGCTGCGCGAGCACTTCCGCGCCGACCTCCGCCAGGTGCTGGTCCCACACGTCGAGCGTCGACAGGTCCATCCCGCGCCCGCCGTGCCTGCGGGCCATCGCCGCCGATTTGAGCAGGGTGTTGCGCTGCTTGAGCACCCGGTCGTAGTCCGAGCGCACGCCCGCCATGCGCGGCACGCGGGCCGTCACCAGCTCGTCGAGGAACTTGCGGCGCTCGCCCGGGTCGCCCTTCACGAGCGCCAGGTCCTCCGGCGCGAACAGGACCGTCCGCACGATCCCCAGCACGTCACGCGGCCGGACCTGGGAGGAGCGGTTGATCCGCGCACGGTTGGCGCGGCCCGGATTCAGCTCGATCTCCACAAGCTGTGAACGCTCGCCCTGCGTCACCGCCGCGCGGATCACGGCCCGCTCGGCGCCCGCCCGCACCAGCGGCGCGTCCGAGGACACCCGGTGGCTGCCCAGGGTCGCCAGATACCCCACGGCCTCGACGAGGTTGGTCTTGCCCTGGCCGTTCGCCCCCACGAAAACACTCACGCCCGGACCGAGGGGTACCTCGATCCGGGCGTACGAGCGGAAGTCGGCCAGCGACAGGTGCGTGACGTGCATGGCGGTGCGCAGGCCTCCCGGTGGCGGCCGCCGTCCGGCCGGCACCGGGCAGCGGTCCGCCCTACTTGTCGGACTTCTTGCTCTTCTTCATCGCCTTCGCCTCGGCGGCGTTGGCCTCGACGGCGTGGCCGCCGAACTGGTTGCGCAGGGCGGCGACCATCTTCATCTGCGGGGAGTCGTCCTGACGCGAGGAGAACCGCGCGAACAGCGACGCCGTGATCGCGGGCAGCGGCACCGCGTGGTCGATCGCCGCCTCCACCGTCCACCGGCCCTCGCCGGAGTCCGCCGCGTAGCCCTTGAGCTCCTCGAGGTGCTCGTCGCCGTCCAGCGCGTTGACGGCCAGGTCCAGCAGCCAGGAACGGATGACCGTCCCCTCCTGCCAGGACCGGAACACCTCGCGCACGTCCGTGACCGAGCCGACCTTCTCCAGCAGCTCCCAGCCCTCGGCGTACGCCTGCATCATGGCGTACTCGATGCCGTTGTGGACCATCTTGGCGAAGTGGCCCGCGCCGACCTTGCCGGCGTGCACGGCGCCGAAGTCGCCCTCGGGCTTCAGCGCGTCGAAGACCGGCTTGACCTTCTCGACGTCGTCCGGCGTGCCGCCGTACATCAGCGCGTAGCCGTTCTCCAGGCCCCAGACACCGCCGGAGACGCCGCAGTCGACGAAGCCGATGCCCTTGATGCCCAGCTCGACGGCGTGCCGCTCGTCCTCGGTCCAGCGCGAGTTGCCGCCGTCCACGACGACGTCACCGGGGGACAGCAGGTCGGCCAGCTCGTCGATGGTGGACTGGGTCGCGGCGCCGGCCGGCACCATCACCCACACGACGCGCGGGCCCTTCAGCTTGTCCACGAGCTCCTTGAGGCTGTGGACGTCGGCGACGTCGGGGTTGCGGTCGTAACCGACGACGGTGTGGCCCGCGCGGCGAAGACGCTCGCGCATGTTGCCGCCCATCTTGCCGAGACCGATGAGACCGAGCTCCATCAGGGAATCCTTAACGTCGTGGCGATGCGTACCCGGGCCCGAGCCTACGCCGCGGGCCCCCGGCTCACCTGCGGGGTCAGCCGCTCAGGCGTACGGGCATGATCAGGTACTTGTACGCCTCGTCCGCCTCGGCGTCGACGGCCGGGCGGCCGCTCAGCAGAGCGGGCTTCGTCGACGTCGTGAACGACAGCTGCGCGGCGGGCGAGTCGATCGCGCTCAGGCCGTCGAGCAGGAACGTCGGGTTGAACGCGATCGAGATGTCGTCGCCCTCGAGCTGCGCGTCGACCCTTTCCACAGCCTGTGCGTCGTCGCTGGAGCCCGCCTCGAGGATGAGCACGCCCTGCTCGAAGCTCAGCCGCACCGGCGTGTTGCGCTCCGCGACCAGCGCCACGCGCTTGACGGCCTCCACGAACGGCGCCGTCTCGATCACGGCGACCGAGTTGAACTCGGTCGGGAACAGCGTGCGGTACTTGGGCAGGTCGCCCTCGAGCAGCCGCGTGGTCGTACGCCGGCCGGCGCCCTCGAAGCCGATGAGGCCCTCGCCGGCGCCGGCCCCCGCGAGCGCGAGGGTCACGGTGTCGCCGCTGGTCAGGGCCTTCGCCGTGTCCAGCAGGGTCTTCGCGGGCACCAGGGCGACCGCGGAGATGTCGGAGGACTCGGGCTTCCAGAGGAACTCGCGGACCGCGAAGCGGTAGCGGTCGGTCGACGCGAGGGTGACCGTGTCGCCCTCGATCTCGATCCGCACGCCGGTGAGCACCGGCAGCGTGTCGTCGCGGCCGGCGGCGATGGCGACCTGGGCGGCGGCGGACGCGAAGACCTCACCGGGGACGGTGCCCGTGGCCGTCGGCATCTGCGGCAGCGCCGGGTACTCCTCCACAGGCAGTGTGTGGAGGGTGAAGCGGGAGGAGCCGCAGACCACGGTCGCCCGTACACCGTCTGTGGAGATCTCCACGGGGCGGTTGGGGAGGGCGCGGCAGATGTCGGCGAGGAGCCGGCCGGAGACGAGGACCGTCCCGTCCTCCTCGACCTCGGCCTCCACCGAGACGCGGGCCGAGACCTCGTAGTCGAAGCTGGAGAAGCTCAGAGCGCCGTCCTCGGCCTTCAGCAGCAGTCCTGCGAGGACCGGCGCCGGCGGACGGGCCGGAAGGCTGCGGGCCACCCAGGCCACCGCCTCCGCGAGTACATCGCGCTCCACCCGGATCTTCACCGTAAGCCGCCTCCTGCTGTTGCTGCGCCCTGCTGGCCTTGTCGGCACGCTCCCCGCAGCGGGGCCGGAGGAGCGGTTGCCGGGGACCAGTCTGACCTACCGCACTGACAGCTGTTGCTGCTCCCGGTCAAATCGCGGCGGGCGGGTCCGGGGCGAGTTACGCACAGCCCCCACTTCGAAGCGGATTCCCAGCTAACTCTATGTGGGAGTAGTAGTAGGGGCTGTGGAAACCGTGGATAACGCCATTGGCGCAGGTCAGACACGGTTTTTTGTCCACTGGGCCTGTGGGCCGCACTCGTGGACAACCGGCCCTTTCTGTGGACAGGGGAAAGTTCTGCACACCCCATGCACAGCGGACGGCCACTTCTCCCCAGCTGCGTCCCCAGGTTTACCCACCTTGCCCACAGCCCAATCCGTGGACTTGGTGTGACGCCTTTCACTCTCGCCGGTGAGTCGGCGTGTCCCGTTGCCGAACAGTGGACGGCTCTGTGGACGAGCTGTGGGTAACGGGCCCGAGCCTGTGGGCCGCCGGTGGACAAGTCCGGCGCCCCGTTGACGGCCCTCTCCCCGTCCACAGGCTGTGGACAGAGGTCACGCACAAGCCCACAGGCGGTTGACCTGGCTTGATCATCCCCTGTCCGGGCCGGCTGTGGATACGTTCTGGACAACGAGGAAGTCCCCAGGGTGTGGACGCCGGAAAACGCGCTGATCTGTGGAGAAGCCGTTCCTCAGCCGTCCGGCCGACGCGGAATCGAACAGTTCCGCAGGTGGGGGCCGGGTTCCGGAGCCCTCGTCGGACGGCCGGCGAGGGCCGGAAGCGGTCGCGAGGGGACCGGAAGCAGCGACGAGGGGGGCCGTCCGAGGCGACTGGCGAGTCCCCTGGGCACGGCTCGGCATGGCACGGTTCGGCTCGGCACGCCGGGGCACGGTCGGCACGACACGGCAGGTACGGGAGGGCTGCGCGAGGGCGCCACGCGCGGCTACATGTCGTGGGGCGCCGGCAGCGGGCAGGGGAAGGGCGGAGGACGGAAGACGCCCCGGGCCGGATCGTCGGCCCGGGGCGCCCCGGTGGTGAAGGGCCCTCGCGGGCCGGTGGTGGAGGGCTCAGAGACGAGAGGCCCTCGGGAGCGCGCCCGCACCCCCCGTCGAGGGCCGGGCCGCCCGCTCAGCCGTTCTTGATGCGGTTGGTGAGCTCGGTCACCTGGTTGTAGATGGAGCGGCGCTCCGCCATCAGCGCGCGGATCTTGCGGTCCGCGTGCATCACGGTCGTGTGGTCGCGGCCACCGAACTGCGCGCCGATCTTCGGCAGCGAGAGGTCGGTCAGCTCCCGGCACAGGTACATCGCGATCTGCCGCGCGGTGACGAGCACCCTGCTGCGCGACGAGCCGCAGAGGTCCTCCACCGTCAGGCCGAAGTAGTCGGCCGTCGCCGCCATGATCGCCGCGGCCGTGATCTCGGGTGCCGCGTCCTCACCGCCGGGGATCAGGTCCTTCAGCACGATCTCGGTGAGCCCGAGGTCCACCGGCTGCCGGTTGAGCGACGCGAACGCCGTCACCCGGATCAGCGCGCCCTCCAGCTCGCGGATGTTGCGCGAGATGCGGGACGCGATGAACTCCAGGACCTCCGGCGGCGCGTTCAGCTGCTCCTGCACGGCCTTCTTGCGCAGGATCGCGATCCGGGTCTCCAGCTCCGGCGGCTGCACGTCGGTGGTCAGGCCCCACTCGAAGCGGTTGCGCAGCCGGTCCTCCAGCGTCATCAGCTGCTTGGGCGGCCGGTCGGAGGAGAGCACGATCTGCTTGTTCGCGTTGTGCAGGGTGTTGAAGGTGTGGAAGAACTCCTCCTGCGTCGACTCCTTGCTCGCGAGGAACTGGATGTCGTCGACGAGCAGGATGTCGACGTCCCGGTAGCGCTTGCGGAAGGTGTCGCCCTTGCCGTCGCGGATCGAGTTGATGAACTCGTTCGTGAACTCCTCCGAGCTCACGTACCGCACGCGGGTGCCGGGGAAGAGGCTGCGCGCGTAGTGGCCGATCGCGTGCAGGAGGTGGGTCTTGCCCAGGCCGGACTCGCCGTAGATGAAGAGCGGGTTGTACGCCTTGGCCGGCGCTTCGGCGACGGCGACGGCGGCCGCGTGCGCGAAGCGGTTCGACGCGCCGATGACGAACGTGTCGAAGAGGTACTTCGGGTTCAGGCGCGCGTGCGGCTCGCCCGGGCCGGGCGCCGGCGCGGGCTAGCCGGCCGAGGCCGCGGGGCTGCCGACCCTCGCCCAGCTCACCAGCGCGGAGCAGCGGTGGGCCGACCGCGAGGAGGACATCACCACGGTCGGCGGGGACCCCTTCGAGGTGGGCCAGGTCTTCGCGCGCCGGTGGCTGGAGCGGCTCGGCGAGGAGGGGCACGTCTCGGCGCTCTCCACGCTGTATCCGCGCATCCCCCACCGCATCGACGGCGAACTGCTGCGGTACGCGGCGCGCTTCGGCCTGCTCGCGCACAAGGACGACCAGATCGACGAGCACGACCGGTACGCGATCCGGGCGGGCTTCTGGCGCGAGATCGACGTCACCGCCGCGACCGGCCACTCCTCCGAACAGGCGTGAACACGGGCTGAACAGGGCCGATGCCCGGCCGGCCGGGCGCCCTCCGGGACGCCGCCGGCAGCCCGAGCGCGCCGGCGGCCCGGCCCCGGGGACTGCGGGACGGACGGACCACGTAATGTCGTACCTCGTGAGTACGGTGTGCGCGGTACGCGATCTGGTGAAGACGTACCCCGCCGCGCGCGGCAGGCGCGGCGCCCCCGGCACGCCGGAGGTGCGCGCCACCGACGGGATCAGCCTCGACGTGCGGCGCGGTGAGATCTTCGGACTGCTCGGGCCGAACGGCGCGGGCAAGTCCACCCTCGTGCGCCAGCTCACGGGCCTGATGCGGCCGGACGCCGGCAGCGTCGACGTGCTGGGGCACGACCTGGTGCGCCACCCGGAGCGCGCGTCGCGGCTGATCGGCTACCTCGGCCAGGAGTCGACCGCGCTGGACGAGCTGACCGTGTCGCTCGCCGCGGAGACGACGGGCAGGCTGCGCGGCCTGCCGCTGCGGCAGGCGCGCGCGGAGCGCGACGCGGTCCTCGCCGAGCTGGGCCTGGCGGAGATCGCCGCGCGGCCGCTGAAGAAGCTCTCCGGCGGCCAGCGGCGCCTCGCCTGCTTCGCGACGGCCCTGGTGGGCGAGCGCCCGGTCCTCGTCCTGGACGAACCCACCACCGGCATGGACCCGGTGGCGCGGCGCGCCGTGTGGGCGGCGGTCGACCGGCGGCGCGCCGAGCGTGGTACGACGGTGCTGCTCGTGACGCACAACGTGATCGAGGCGGAGACGGTCCTCGACCGGGTGGCGGTGCTGGAGCGCGGCCGGGTGATCGCCTGCGACACGCCCGCGGGGCTCAAGCAGCAGGTCGCGGGCGAGGTACGGGTGGAGCTGGTGTGGCGCGAGCAGGCGCCGCTGGAGGTGCCGGAGGTCGCGGCGCTGCGGGACGTCGCCCAGGAGTCCGGGCGCCGGTGGGTGCTCAGGCTCGCGCCCGACGAGGCGCGCGCGGCGGTCGCCGCGGTGACCGGCGGTGCCGCGTTCGCGTCGCTGGACGACTTCACGCTGGCGACGCCGAGCCTGGAGGACGTGTACCTGGCGCTCGGCGGCCGGGCGAAGGGGCTGGTGAAGGCATGAGGGGTGACAGGGTGTGAGTGTGCTGCCCACGGAGTCCGCCGAGGCGGGCACCGTCCCCGGCGCGGCCGGCCGGACGGCCGCCGCCGAGCGCGGCCACGAGTCGGCCGGGCGCCGGCAGGACGCGCCGGACGTACCGGACGTGCCGGCCGCCGGCCGCGCCGCGCCGCTCGCGCCGCGCGCGAAGCTGCTGCCGTCGCTGTCCGCGGTCTACCGGGCGCAGCTCTCGCGTGCCCGGGTCGCGAGGATCCCGCTGCTGTTCGTGGCGACGTTCCAGTCCGTGGGGATCATGGTCCTGATGCGGGGCGTCGTGGACGGCGGCCCGGGCGCGCGGGCCGTGGTCTCCGGGTCGAGCGTGCTCGTCGTCGCGTTCGTCGCCCTGAACCTGCTGGCGCAGTACTTCGGTCAGCTCCGGGCCAGCGGCGGCCTGGACCACTACGCGACCCTGCCGGTGCGGCCCGCGGCGGTCGTGCTCGGCGCGGCGGGCGCGTACGCGTCCTTCACCGTGCCCGGCACGGCGGTGACGGCGGTGGTGGGCAGCGCGCTGTTCCGGCTGCCCCTGAGCCACCTGTGGGTGCTGGCCGCGGTCATCCCGCTCGCGGGCGCCGCCCTCGCGGGCCTCGGCGCCGCGTTCGGGCTGCTGGCGCCGCGCCAGGAGGTCGCGACCCTGCTGGGGCAGCTCGGCATGTCCGCCGCGCTGCTGCTGGGCGTGCTGCCCGCCGGCCGGCTGCCCGAGCTGATCCGCTGGGCGCGGGACCTGCTGCCGTCCACGTACGGCGTGGAGGCCCTGGCCCGTACGTTCGACGCGCGGCCCGACTGGTCCGCGGTCGGCCTCGACCTGGCGGTCTGCGCGGCGGTGGGGGTCGTGTCGCTGGCCGTCGCCACCTGGGCGTACCGCAGGGCCGCGGTGCGCTGAACCCCCCGCGGCCCGCGTGGACCCGCCCCGGGAGTACGGGCGGTCCCGCGTGCGTGCCCTGCCGGAGCGGCGCACAGGCATGTTTGGCACGATGGCACGGTGAACGCACCGTTGACGCCTCCGCACAGCTCGTCCCCGGACCCCTGGCACCAGCCGGAGGAAGGGGCGCCGGGCGGCCCGTGGCCCGACCGGCCCGACACGCCGGCCGGCCCCGGCACGACGGCGGAGCTGGCGCAGTCCGCGCTGGTGCTCGTCGCCACGGCGGCGCTCGGGCTCCTGCTCGGCGCGCTGTGGGCCTGGCTCGCGCCGAAGGTCCCGCTCACCTCGGACAGCTCCGCGGTCCTGCTCAAGGACGTGGAGGGCGAGCAGGCGATCGGCGCGGACGGCACGTTCGTCCTGCTGGCGCTCGCGTTCGGCGTGGTCAGCGCCCTCGCCGTGTTCCTCTGGCGCAGGCGCGGCGGTGTGCCGCTGGTCTTCGGCCTCGCGCTCGGCGGGGTGGCGGCCTCGTTCGTCGCCTGGAAGTTCGGCCAGGCCCTGGGGCCGACGACCGACGTCGTCGCCCACGCCAAGCAGGTCGGCCAGGGCCACACGTTCGACGCCCCGCTGGAGCTCGGGATGAAGGGCGCGCTGCTGGCCTGGCCGGTGGCGGCGATGATCGTGCACCTCGGGCTGACGGCGCTCTTCGGCCCCCGCGACCCCGAACCGCAGGTGGAGTGGGACGGCACGCCCCGCTGACGCACAGCGCCGTCCGGCGCCTCGGCCCGCGCCGCCCGGTGCGGGCCGTGCCGTCTAGCCCTCCCGGGCCTCGTCGGCGGCCAGGTCGTCGAGGAACGCGAGGGCGTGGCGCCAGGTCCGTTCGGCCGCGTCCTCGCTGTAGTCCTCCGACGCGCCGTCCGTGAACAGGTGGCCGGCCCCCGGATAGCGGAAGATCTCCACGTCGGCGCCGGCGCGCCGCATCCGCAGGTACCAGGCCGTCAGCCAGTCGTGCGACTCGAACACGTCCGGGTCGGCCACGTGCAGCTGCACGGGCAGGTCGTCCACCGACGCCCCCTCCGCGATGTCGGAGGTGCCGTGCAGCAGGAGCAGTCCCCGGGCCCGCTCGTCGCCGAGCGCGAGGTTCTGCGCGATCGAGCCGCCCAGCGAGAACCCCGCGTACACGAGTCCGTTCTCCGAGTGGGGCGCGGCGGCGGCGACGGCACGCCGCAGCAGCTCGTCCGCGCCGATCTCCTCCTTGATCGCCAGCCCCTCGTCCATCGTCTCGGCGGTTTGCCCCCCGAAGAGGTCGGGAACGCGCACGGAATGCCCGGCGCCGCGGAGCCGATCGGCCGCCGCGTGGACCGCCGGGCGCAGGCCGAGGGCCGAGTGGAACAGCATGATCTCCATCCGGCCATCCTGCCACCGGCAACCGACCCCCACCGACCCCCACCGACCCCCACCGACCACGAGGGGACCATGAACGAAGCACTGCGACCACTGGCCGTCCTCGGCGGATCGGTGGTACTGACCCTGCTGCTCGGCTGGGCCGCGGACCTCCTGCTGCGGCGCCTCGACGAACGCCACCACGAGACGCCCCTGTGGGGCCTCATGCGGCGCTGCCGCATACCGCTGCAGGTCGTGCTGCTCTCGGGGCTGCTGCGCGGCAGCTACCGGCAGACCCGCTGGGCGTTCATCGTGCACCACGAGAACCGCATCGGGCAGATCCTGTCCCTGGTGATGATCGCGGCGGGCTCCTGGCTGCTGATCCGCATCGTCTCGGGCGCCGTGGAGGCGTCGTACGCCCGGTACGCGACCTCCACCCGCGACCCCATGCGGGTGCGGCGCGTACGCACCCAGGTCGTGCTGATCATGCGGATCGTGACGGCCGTCGTGGTGGTCGTCGCGATCGCCGCGATGCTGCTGACCTTCCCCGACATGCGGGCCGTGGGGACCTCGATGCTGGCGTCGGCGGGCATCATCGGCATCGTCGCCGGTGTCGCGGCACAGTCGACGCTGGGCAACCTGTTCGCGGGGTTCCAGATCGCGTTCGGCGACATGGTGCGCATCGGCGACACGGTCGTCGTCGACGGCGAGTGGGGCGTGATCGAGGAGGTCACGCTCACGTTCCTGGCCGTGCGGACGTGGGACGACCGGCGCATCACGATGCCGGTCTCGTACTTCACCAGCAAGCCGTTCGAGAACTGGTCCCGGGGCGGGTCCCAGATGAGCGGCACGGTCTTCTTCCAGCTCGACCACTCGGCGCCGGTACCGCTGATGCGCAAGAAGGTGCTGGAGATCCTGGAGGGCTGCGAGGCGTGGGACCGCCGGGGCTGGAGCCTCGCGGTCACGGACACGACGCCGACCTCGATGGAGGTCCGCGCCGTCGTCACGGCGAAGGACGCCGACGACATCTGGACGGTGCGGTGCGCGGTGCGCGAGCAGGTCATCGGCTGGCTCGCGGACGAGCACCCGTACGCCCTCCCCCACGTGGCGACGGCGCCCGCGCCGCTGCCGCACGAGTCCCGCTTCCCGGCGGCGGACGGCGTGCCGACTCCCCGGCAGCGCCGGGGTGCCGGGCGCCAGGACGTGCCCGCGCCGGACACGGGCCGCGGCTGACGGCC
>NZ_JAKGCV010000185.1 GCF_021556455.1 Streptomyces fuscigenes
GTGCGTCCGGGCGCCCCGGAGGTGCGGCCGCGGCCGCCCGGCGCGGAAATTCGCTCGACGCCGGAGCCGTCCCCGGCGAGTATCTGACCCATGTTCCGGTACGCCTTCCTCGCAGCACGGTCCGCAGCGCGGCCGTCAGCCCGGCGTGGCAGAGGCGGCGTTCCTCGCGGGGCACCGGCAGGGCGCGGGGCCGCTCCGGGCGCTCCTGCTCCGCGAGCACCAGGCCGGCGCGGCCGTCGCCGTCCGACCACACGGCGAGCAACTCGGCCCGCCGGCAGGGCAGCGGGGGATCCGTGGGCAGCAGCAGCGGCTCCGCCCCGGCGACCGGGCCGACGCCCCACCGCTGCCAGACCCGGCCGGCCGCACTGTGCGAGAGCCCGAGATGCTCGGCGAGCGCCCGGGCGGACCAGTGGTGCGCCGGTGCCGGCGGGCCGGCCAGGGTCACCGCCACGACGTCGGCCTCGTCGACGCGGGGTGGCCTGCCGCTGCGCGGCCGGTGCTCGAGACCGGCGATGCCCTGGGCCGCGTAGCGCTGCCGCCAGGCCGTCACCGTCGGCCGGGACAGGCCGAGTTCCCGGGCGCTGCGGGACACCGACAGCCCCGCCGCGGCGTCGCGCACGATCCTGGCCCGTACCGCACGGTCCTCCCGGTCCCCGGCCCACGCTTCCAGCTCGGCGAGCCGGCGCTCCGTCAGGGGGAAGTCGTCTGCCCGCTCCATGGCTCCCTCGCTCGTCCACCTGTCAAAGTACTTTCCGGGCGGTGCCGTTCCGTTTTTCCGGAGCCCCGCCGCCGTGCATCCGATCGCCGTGCACCGCACCACGACCAGTGAGAACGCGCTTTCTGCGGTCACGATGTCACGCGAGGGGCCCGCAGGGCGAGAGTGCGTCGATCAGGGCGGCCTGCTGAGGCCATTGACGTAAGGCAATCCATTGGATTTACATTCTCGAACCGGTCCTGGTGGTGGCCGGAGACGCCCGAACTCTCCGAAAGGGCTTTCATGACATGACGACCCTCGACCAGCCGGCCGCGCGGCCGGAAGCGCGGGGCGCACCGCCGGAGAAGGGGCGCCGCCTCCCGCGCCCCCGGCGCCGGCGGGACAGGGCCCTGTTCTGGTTCCTGCTGCCCGGCATCGCGGTACTGCTCCTGTTCCAGTACGTCCCGCTCCTCGGCAACGTCATCGCGTTCCAGGACTACCAGCCGTTCATCGGCATCATGCACAGCCGCTGGAGCGGCCTGGACAACTTCTCGGTCCTCTTCGACGGGGACCAGCAGTTCCTCCACGCGCTGGTCAACACACTCGAACTGACCCTGATCCAGGTCGTGTTCGTATTCCCCGCTCCCATCCTGCTGGCCCTCGCGCTCAACAGCCTGGTCAGCGAGCGGATCAAGAAGTGGGTGCAGAACGTCCTGTACCTGCCGCACTTCCTGTCCTGGGTCGTGGTGGTCTCCCTCTTCCAGCAGATGCTGGGCAACGACGGCCTGCTCAATCTGTTCCTGCGGGCCCACGAGATGGGCTCCTGGAACATCATCGGCAACCCGGACCTGTTCAAGGCCCTGCTCACCTCCCAGGTGATCTGGAAGGACACGGGCTGGGGCACGATCCTCTTCCTCGCCGCGCTCTCCCGCGTCGACAACGACCTCTACGAGGCGGCCGCCGCGGACGGCGCGAGCAGGCTCCGCCAGACCTGGCACGTGACGCTGCCCGCCCTGCGGGGACTCGTGGTCCTCCTGCTGATCCTGCGGCTCGGCGACGCGCTGAGCGTCGGCTTCGAGCAGATCCTGCTGCAGCAGAACGGGGTGGGGCTCGACAGCAGCCAGGTGCTCGACACCTACGTGTACAACAACGGCCTCGTCGGGGGCCAGTGGGGCGTGAGCGCCGCCGTCGGCCTGGTGAAGGGCGTCGTCGGGGTGGTGCTCGTCCTCGGCGCGAACAAGGTCGCCCATCTCTTCGGCGAGGAAGGTGTCTACCGGTCATGACCACGCTCTCGCCCAGCCATCCGGTGCGCCGAAGGCCCCGGCGCTCCTACAGCGCCGTGCCCGGCGAGACGCCGGGCTCCCCTCCCTGGCGCGCGGCCAAGTCGCTCCTCCTGCTCGTCTGCGTCGTCCTCGTCCTGCTGCCGTTCCTCGCGATCCTCTCCACCTCCCTGGCCCACCCTGACCAGGTGAACCGGGCCGGCGGCTACGTCCTGTGGCCCGACCACGTCACGCTCGCCGCGTACCGCGCGCTGCTGTCCGGCGGGCTCGTCTCCCGGGCCATGCTCGTCAGCGTCGGCGTGACGGTGGTGGGCACCGGCCTCAGCCTCGGGTGCTCCGTCTCGCTGGCCTACGGCCTGAGCCGGCCGGGGAGCCTCGGACACAAGCCCGTCCTCATGATGCTGCTGATGACGATGCTGTTCGCGCCCGGCGTCATCCCCGGCTACCTGATGATCAAGGAACTCCACCTGATCAACAGCTACTGGTCGCTGATCCTGCCCACCATGATCAACGCGTTCAACGTGATCGTGCTGCGGTCGTTCTTCATGAACATCCCGCGCGAACTCGTCGACGCCGCCCGCATCGACGGCGCGTCCGAACTCTCCATCCTGTGCAGGATCGTGCTGCCGCTGTCCAAGGCGTCCGTCGCCGTCATCGGCCTCTTCTACGCGGTCACGTACTGGAACGCCTTCTTCAACGCCCTGCTGTACATCAACGACGCCGCCAAGTGGCCCATGCAGATGGTCCTGCGGACGTACGTCGTGAACAACTCGGCGCTCGGCGCGGGCCAGGTCAACGCCGCCGCGGGTGCGCCGATCCCGCCGGCCCCGTCGCTCCAGGCGGCCATCCTGGTGCTGTCCGTGGTGCCGATCGTGCTCATCTACCCCTTCCTGCAACGCCACATGAACAAGGGCGTCATGGTCGGGGCGGTCAAGGGATGACGGGGCCGCGCCACGGCCGGCAAGGACCCGCCGGCGCACACCGGGCCCGCCGCGCCGCGGCCCGCCCCCGCCACGCACCCCACGAGAGGAGACTGCCGTGAACGCACCGCTCAGCCGCCGGGGTTTCCTCGCCGGAGCCGCAGGCGTCGCCGCGGGGCTCACCCTCGCGGGCTGCGGGGACGGCGGCCCGGCCGTCCCGCAGTCGGCGAACGCGCACGTCGAACTGCCCACGTACATCCCCTACAAGGGCGTGGCCACCTCGATGCCCAGCTCCGCCGCAGGCATCACCCCGGGCTACCTGCACTACCCGGCCGACCCGGTGAAGGCGCTGCCCGACGGCCCGCCCGCCAAGGGCCCCGCCATCGACATCATGACGCTCATCTTCAATCCGGTGCCGCCGCCGGTGGGTCGCAACACCATGTGGCAGCAGCTCAACCGGACGGTCGGCACCGACCTCGACTTCCAGATCACACCGGTCGGCGACTATCCGGACAAGTTCGCCGTCACCATCGCGGGCGGCGACCTGCCCGACGCCATGCTGATGCTCCTCCAGAGCGCCGTGCAGCGCCCCCAGATGCTGGCGAGCCTCTTCCAGGACCTCTCGGAACACCTCTCCGGCGACAACATCCGCGACTATCCCTACCTCGCGAACATCCCCACCGCCTCCTGGGCGCCGTGCGTCGCGAACGGCGGCATCTACGCCCTGCCCATGCCCCGGATGCTCTCCGGCGGGCCCACCTTCACCCGCCTCGACCTGTTCCGGGAGAGGGGCCTCGACCCCCAGCCCACGAGCTGGAAGGAGCTCAAGCAGCTCTGCAAGGACATCACCGACCCGAAGCGCAACCAGTACGCGTTCGGCGACCCCATCACCACCTTCAACACGGTGATGCAGATGCTGCACGGCCCGAACCAGTGGGGCGAGAAGGACGGCCGCTTCACCTGGTACCTGGAGACCGAGCAGGCCAAGCAGGCCATGGACGCGGTGCACCAACTGACCCGTGCGGGCTGCCTGCACCCCGACGGCTACAGCGTGCTCGGCAAGTTCAAGGACTGGTTCGGCGGCGGCCGTATCGCGATGAACCCCGACGCCCCCTCCGCGTGGAACGACTACTACACCGCCTACGCGTCCGCCACGAAGGGCTTCGAGATCGGCTACCTGATGGCGCCCGGCTTCGACGGCGGTCCCGGCACCCAGTGGCAGGGCGCCGCCAACTACGCGGTCCTCATCATCAAGAAGGCACCGAAGGCGCGCATCCGGCAGATCCTGCGCGCGATGAACGCCCTGGCCGCGCCCTTCGGCACCGACGCGTACCTGCTGCGCAAGTACGGCGTGCGGGGGCCCGACCACACCCTCCGGGGCCCCGACCCCGTCCTCACCCCGCAGGGCCAGGCCGAGGTGACCCTGCCGACGATCTTCGCCACCGACGCGCCGCAGGTGCTGTACTACCCGGCCAGGCCCGAGATCGTCCCGACCCAGTACGAGTTCCAGCAGAAGGCGGTGCCCCTGCTGGTGCCCAATCCGGCGGAGGGGCTGTACTCGCCGACCGACGGGGCGAGAAGCGGCCTCCTGCAGGTGGCCCTCGACGACGAACGGAAGGGCATCATGCAGGGCCGCACCCCCCTCGGCGCCTGGGACGGGATCATGAAGAAGTGGCGCAGGGACGCGGGGGACGCGATCCGCGCCGAGTTCGAACAGGCCTGGGAGGACCGGCACTCATGACCCGCACCCCGGCCGAGGACCGCGCCCGCTGGGAGCGGACGGCCGACCACCTCCTGCTGTCCGTACGCCCCTTCGCCACGCCCCGGCACGCCCTCGTCCAACTGCCCGGCCTCCCCAGCGCCAACGGCACCTGGAGCGACGGCCTGGAGGGCTTCGCCCGCACGTTCCTGCTGGCCGGCTTCCGGCTGCGGGGCGCCGGGGGCGCGGACCCGCACGGATTCGCCACCTGGTACGCCGAGGGCCTCGCCGCCGGCACCGACCCGTCGGGCCCCGAGCGGTGGCCCACCTTCGAGGAGAACAACCAGGCCAAGGTGGAGGCCGCGTCGATCGCGCTCGCCCTGCACGAGACGCGGCCCTGGATCTGGGACCGGCTGGAGGACGGCGTACGGCAGCGCGTCCTGGACTGGCTCGGCCGCATGGTCGGCACGGACATGCCGGGCAACAACTGGATCTGGTTCCAGGCCGTCACGGAGGCCTTCGCGCGGACGGCCGGCGGCGCCTGGAGCCGGGAGGACCTGGAGCGGACCGTCGCGCTCACCGACGACTGGTACGCGGGCGGCGGCTGGTACTCCGACGGGCTCACCGGCGGGCAGCACCGCAACTTCGACCACTACAACGGCTGGGCCATGCACCTGTACCCGCTGTGGTTCTGCCGCATCCTCGGCGACGCGGCGCCCGCCGGGCTGCTCGACCGCTACCGCGGCCGCCTGCGCCGCTTCCTCGAGGACCAGCGGCTGCTCGTCGGAGGCAACGGCTCGCCGCTGATCCAGGGCCGGTCGCTGACCTACCGCACGGCCGCCCTCGCCCCCGTGTGGAGCGGGGCCCTGTTCGACGCGACCCCGCTGCCGCCCGGCGAGACCCGCGCGCTCGCCGGCCGGGTGCTGGACCACTTCACCGCCCATGGCGCCGTCGACGATCGGGGCCTGCTGACGCTCGGCTGGCACCGGCCCTTCAGGGGCCTGCTCCAGGTCTACTCGGGCCCCGCCTCCCCCTACTGGGCGAGCAAGGGCTTCATCGGCCTCGCGCTGCCGCCCGGGCACCCCGTGTGGACGGCCCGGGCCGAACCGCTCGCCGTCGAACGCCAGGACGCCGTCCGGACCCTGCACGGACCCGGCTGGCTGCTGTCCGCCACCGCCCTCGACGGGATCGTACGGGTGGTCAACCACGGCGGCGACCACGCCGATCCGGCGGCCCGGCACAGCGACGACCCCTGCTACGCGCGCTTCGCGTACGCGACCCACGCCGCCCCGGAGATGCCCGCCGACCCCACCGACATCACCGTCCGCGAGGCGCCCGGCCCCTTCGACAACGCGGTCGTGCTGCTCGACGCGGCGGGCCGCCCCTCCCACCGCCGCCCGCTGACGCGGCTGGACGTGCACGGGGCGACGGGCGTCTCGCGCAGCCGCGCGCACTGGCCCGAGTCGGGGACCTGGGACCCCTTCGGCGGGCCGCCCGTTCCCTTCGCCGAAGGGCCGTGGATCACCGTGGGCTCCGCGCTGCGCGGCCCGGTGGAGGTGCGCGTGGTGCGGGTGGACCCGGGCCCCGGCGATCCCGCCGTCCCCACCTGGCCGCTGCGCGTCGGCGGCTGGGCCCTCGCCGTCGACGGGGAACCGGAGCCCGCGCCGCCCGCACCCGGCGGCGGGACGGCACGCGTGGACGGGCACGACGGGCTCGTCTCCCTGCTCACCGGCGCCCGGGGCCTGCCGTATGCCGACGTCGTCACCCGCCGCGACGCCAACGCCCTCGGCGCGCGCTCGGCCACGCCCGTCGTGGGCACGCCCGGACCGGTCGCCTACGCGACCGCCTACGTCGCGCTCGTCCACCTGGGCGGCGGCGGGGCGCGGCCGCCGGGGCCGCCGTCCGTCGCGGTCCGCCCCGACGGGGGCGACCTCGTCGTCGAGGTGGCCTGGCCCGGCGGCCCGCGCGACACCTTCCGCCTGCCCGACCCGGCCGGCACCGCCACCGACCACTCCCGCAGGAGCCCGCACCGTGCATGACGACCGCCGGATCACCGAGGCCCGGATCACCAGGCTGCTCGAACACACCGTCCGCCCCGCCCTCTACAGCGCGGCCCGCCCGCTCACCCTCGCCGCCTGGCACGTCGACGGCGAACCCGTCCCCGTGGCCGACGCGCTGGCCGCCCCGTACGCCCCCTTCGAACTCGGCGCCAGCTGGGGCAGCCCCTGGGCCACGACCTGGCTGCGGGCGAGCGCCGAGATCCCCGCCGCCTGGACCGGCCGCCGCGTGGAGGCCGTCTTCGACCTCGGCTTCGACCTGACGAAGGGCCCCGGCGGGCAGGCCGAGGGGCTCGTCCACGACGCGGCGGGCGGGCCCCTGCAGGGCCTGCACCCCTACAGCCGCAGCGTGCTCCTCGCCCGGGCGGCCACCGGCGGCGAGCCGGTGAACCTCCTCGTCGAGCTGGCCGCCAACCCGCCCATCACCGGCAGCGCCGGCGTGGGCACCCACTACGGATCGCGGGAGACCGCGGGCGACACGCACCTCTACCGGCTGCGGCAGGCCGAGATCGCCGTCCGGGAGGAGGACGTCTGGCAGCTGATCCACGACATCGAGGTGCTCGACGAGCTGATGCGCGAGCTGCCCGAGAGCTCCTCGCGCCGCCACGAGATCCTGCGCGCCCTGCGCGGCGCCGCCGACGCCGTGGATCCCGGCGACGTGCCGCGCACCGCGGGAGCGGCCCGCGAGCGGCTCGCCGACGCACTCTCGCGGCCCGCCCACGCCTCCGCGCACACCGTCGCCGCCGTCGGCCACGCCCACATCGACTCCGCCTGGCTGTGGCCCGTGCGCGAGACCGTCCGCAAGTGCGCCCGGACGTTCACCAACATGACCTCTCTCGCGCAGGAGTACCCGGAACTCGTCTTCGCCTGCTCGTCCGCGCAGCAGTACGCGTGGATCAAGGAGCAGCGCCCGGAGGTCTTCGCCCGGATGCGCAAGGCCGCCGCGGCCGGCAACTGGGTCCCCGTGGGCGGCATGTGGGTGGAGGCGGACGGCAACCTCCCCGGCGGCGAGGCCCTGGCCCGCCAGCTCGTGCTCGGACGCCGCTTCTTCGCCGAGGAGTTCGGCATCGAGCAGGACGGGGTGTGGCTGCCCGACTCCTTCGGCTACACCGCCGCCTACCCGCAGCTCGCCCGGCTGGCCGGGGCGCGGTGGTTCCTCACCCAGAAGCTGTCCTGGAACGAGACCAACCGGCTGCCCCACCACACCTTCGAGTGGGAGGGCATCGACGGCACCCGCGTCTTCACGCACTTCCCGCCCGTCGACACCTACAACGCCGAGCTGACCGCCCGCGAGCTCGCGCACGCGGAAGCGGGCTTCAGGGACAAGGGCGCGGCGACCCGCTCGCTCGCCCCGTTCGGCTTCGGCGACGGGGGCGGCGGGCCCACCCGTTCCATGCTGGAGAAGGCCCGCAGGCTGCGCGACCTGGAGGGGTCCCCGAAGGTCGAGATCACCCCGCCCGCCGAGTTCTTCGCCACCGCGCGGGCCGAGTACGAGGACCCGCCGGTGTGGCGCGGCGAGCTGTACCTGGAGAACCACCGGGGCACGTACACGAGCCAGGCCCGCACCAAGCGCGGCAACCGCCGCAGCGAGGCACTGCTGCGCGAGGCGGAGCTGTGGGCCGCGACCGCCGCGGTACGGGCCGGCGCGCCCTACCCCCACGAGCGGCTGGAGGAGGCCTGGCGCCGGGTGCTGCTCGGCCAGTTCCACGACATCCTGCCCGGCTCCTCCATCGCCTGGGTGCACCGCGAGGCGGAACGGGTCCACGACGAGGTGCGCACCGAGCTGGAGGAACTCGTCGCGGACGCCCTGCACCGGCTCCCCGGCGGCCCCGCCCTGCTCAACGCCGGCCCCTACGCCCGCCGCGAGGTGGCCGTCGTGCCGGACGGCGGCGCCCACCCCGGTGCCCAGCAGCTCTCCGACGGCCGGGCCGCGGTCCTCGCCGACGTGCCCGCGCTCGGCAGCGGCGGCGTCCTGCCCGCGCCCCAGGAACCGGTCACCGTCCGCCCCGAGGCCGGCGGATTCGTCCTCGGCAACGGCCTGCTGAGCGTCACCGTCGACCGGCGCGGCCTGATCACGTCGGTCCTCGACCGCGCCGCCGGGCGGGAGGCCCTGGCGCCCGGGGCCGCGGGCAACCTGCTCCAGGTCCATCCCGACGACCCGAACCTGTGGTCGGCGTGGAACCTCGACCCGTACTACCGCGACACCGCCCGGGACCTCGACACCGCCGACGCCGTCCTCCTCGCCGAGCGCGGCCCGCTGCTCGCCTCCGTGCGCGTCGAGCGGTCCTTCGGCGCGTCCACCGTCGTCCAGCACCTCGAACTGACCGCGGGCAGCAGGCAGGTGACCGTCCGCACCGACATCGACTGGCAGGAGCGCGACACGCTGCTCAAGGCGGCCTGGCCCCTCGACGTGCACGCCGAGCACGAGAGCGCCGAGATCCAGTTCGGGCACGTGCGGCGCCCCACCCACGAGAACACGAGCTGGGACGCCGCCCGCTTCGAGCTGTGGGCACACCGCTGGATCCACGTCGGGGAGCGGCACTGGGGCGCCGCCCTGCTCACCGACTCGACCTACGGGCACGACGTCTCCCGCACCACCCGCCCCGGCGGCGGCACCACCACGACCGTCCGGCTGTCCCTGCTGCGCGCCCCGCACAGCCCCGACCCCGACGCCGACCGGGGCCGCCACACGTTCGCCTACGCGCTGCTCGCGGGTGCCGGGATCGAGGAGGCGATCGCCGGCGGCTACGCGCTCGGCCTGCCGCTGCGGCCCGCCCCCGCGGCGGCGGAGCCGCTGGTCGCGCTCGACACCGACGACGTGGTCGTCGAGTCCGTCAAGCTGGCCGACGACCGCAGCGGGGACGTCGTGGTCCGGCTCTACGAGGCCTGCGGCGGCGCCGTGGGCGCGCGGCTGACGGCGGGCTTCCCCCTCGCGGGCGTCTACGACTGCGACCTCCTGGAGAGGCCCGAGCGTGAACTGACCGCGCAGGACGGGGCGGTGGCGCTGCGGCTGCGGGCGTTCCAGATCCGCACGCTGAGGCTGCGCCCCGCGACGGGAGCGGTGGACGCGGCCGCCGGCGCTACCGGCGCGGCCAGTTGACGGCGGTGGCGGCGGTCGCGGTGGCGACGGCCGCGAGCCGCCCGTAGTCCAGGGTCCCGGGCGTGTCCGTGGGCCGGTGGTAGTGCGCGTTGCGGAAGTCCGCCGTGCCGGTGAGCAGCAGGGCGGGCACCCGCCGCGTCCAAAACGGCGCGTGGTCGCTGCGGCTGAGGTTGTTGAGCACCGGCACCGCGTAGCCGAGGGCCGCGCCGATCCGCCCGTCGGCCCGCGGATCGCGCAGCAGCAGCGACCGGAGCGGCGGCACGGCCGCACGGGCCGCGTCCCGCCACGCCTCGGCCGCCGCGCGCGACGACCTGCGGTGCACCACCAGGGTGAAGTCGCCCCGCAGGCCCGAGGCTTCCAGCTCCGCCGCCGCCCCGGGCAGGGCGAGGCGGGCGCCGCGGGGCAGCCGCTGGCTGCCCGGGGCGGTGTCGAAGTACCCGACCGACTCCAGGCACAGCATCAGGGCCACGCGCCGCGCCCGCAGAAGGCGGCGCGCCGCGACCGAGGAGCCCGCGAGGCCGGTCTCCTCGTGGTCGAAGACCATCAGCGTGACGTCCGGGGGCCGTTCGAGGGTGCCCAGCAGCCGCGCGACCTCCAGCAGGGCCGCCACCCCCGACGCGTTGTCGTCCGCACCGGGGCTGCCGTACACGGTGTCGAGGTGCGCGCCCACCACGACCGTCGCGTCCCCGGGCCGGGCGTCGCGGTGCGGCGGCACGGCCCGCAGGTTCGCCCCGGCCAGTTCCCGGTGCAGCCGGACCTTCAGGGGCAGGGGGCGGCGGCCCGCGCCGTCCGGCGACCCGATGTGCCACCTGACCCGGAAGGGCTCGCGCTCGACGTGCCAGCCCGCGAGCGTCAGCTCCCGCGCCACGTAGGCCTCGGCGCGCGCCATGGCGGCCGGCGCGTGCCGCCGGCTGCGCGGC
>NZ_JAKGCV010000186.1 GCF_021556455.1 Streptomyces fuscigenes
CGGCGGCCTGCGGGGCGGCGGGCGCTGCCGGGGCGGCGGGCTGGGCGGGAGCCGGCGCGGCGGAGGCCGCGGGCTGCGTGGTCTTGTCCGCCGAGCCGTTGCCCCCCGGCTTGTAATCGGCGAAGAAGTCCCACCAGGCACGGTCGACGGAGTTCGGGTCCTGGAGGTACTGCTGGTAGATCTCGTCGACAAGCCACTCATTGGGGCCGAAGGCAGCAGCAGGGTTGGCACCCTGCCCGTCTTGGCCGTCGGCAGAGATGCTCGCGTTACTGGTGGACTGAGACGACACGGCGTGAACCGCCCTCTTCCGCTTCACAAGGTGATGGACAGCGGAAATCAAGGCTACGCCTACCGGGGTGCCAGGTGCAGGCCGGACGGGTCATCGTCGCGCACGTCACATCCGTTGAGGTGTTTCAGCGCGCGATTTGGCGGGAATCCATCATGTTTTGCCAGGCCACGGTCGTACGCCCAGCCGAACGGTCAGGGGTGTCGCGGCCCTGACGCGGGAGGCGGTCGGCGCGGCCGTCCTGAACAGGTGGTACCCACCTGAGGGCATACGCCAACCACCCCAACCGGCATTTTTCGGGCCCGGATCCCAAGAGGCGGCCCGGGGGAGCCGGCGGGCACCTGTCGGCGCCCGCCGCGCCCCGGCCGCAGAGCGCGTCAACCCCGCTGGCGGGGGACTCCCGGAAGGGTGACCCGTATCCGGCAGCCGCGGGCGGATTCGGCCACGCCTATCCGGCCGCCGTGCAGGTCCACGGCCCACCGCGCGATCGCGAGGCCGAGACCCGTACCGCCGTCGTTGCCGCCGCCCTGGCCGCCGCCGGAGGTGATGCGCCCCCGGTTGAAGCGCTCGAAGACCCGGCTGCGCTCCTCCTCCGGGATGCCCGGGCCCTCGTCCCGCACCTCCAGGTCCAGCGACTCGGGGGACCCGCCCCGCCGCGCCCGGACGGTGACCCGGCCGTGCGGCGGGCTGTGCTTGACCGCGTTGTCGATGAGATTCGCCACGACCTGGTGCAGCCGCTCGGCGTCCGCGTACGCCGTCAGCTCGGGCGGCGAGACGTCCAGATGAAGATGCACGTCCGTACGCGTGTGCAGCCCGCTCCCGCTGCTCAGGCCGCGCTGCGCCGCCGCGAGATTGGCCTCCTTCAGCACCCCGGAGAGGTAGGGCCAGACCTCGAAGCGCGACGCCTTCAGCGGCACCACGCCGTTGTCGATGCGCGACAGGTCGAGCAGCGTCTCCACGAGCCGCCCGAGGCGCTCGGTCTGGCTGAGGGCCGTGCGCATCGTCTCCGGGTCCGCCGCGGAGACGCCGTCCACGACGTTCTCCAGGACGGCCCGCAGTGCGGCGATGGGCGTGCGCAACTCGTGCGAGACGTTCGCGACCAGCTCTTTCCTGTGCCGGTCCACGTCCTCCAGATCGTCCGCCATGCGGTTGATCGTGGAGGCGAGGTCGCCCAGCTCGTCGCGCCGGTCCGCCCCGCTCACCCGGCGGGTGTACTCGCCGTGCGAGATGCCCTTGGCGACCGTGTTCATCTCGTCCAGGGGAGCGGTGAGGCCGTGCGCGACGAACTGGGTGATCAGCAGCGTCGCGATCACCGAGAAGACGGTGATGAACCGCAGCTCGGTCTTCGTCCGCAGGGCCACCATGAGCAGCCCCGTCGTGATGAAGACCGACACGACGACCAGCGTGCCGAGCTTCGCCTTGATGGAGAAGGCCCGCACGGCCCACCGCTCGTCGCGCCCGGAGCCGCCCCGTCCGCCGTCGCGCGGGGTCCTGCGCCCGCCGTCCCCCGGCCGGCCCGCCCGGTTCATGGCGCCGGGGTCTCCAGGGCGTAGCCGACGCCGTGGACGGTGCGGATGCGCTCCGCGCCGATCTTGCGGCGCAGGGCCTTGATGTGGCTGTCCACGGTCCGTGTGCCGGACGCGTCCGCCCAGTCCCACACCTCGGCGAGCAGCTGCTCGCGGGAGAGGACCGCGCGGGGCGTGTTCGCGAGGCACACCAGCAGGTCGAACTCCGTCGGCGTCAGGTGCACGTCGTCGCCGCGCACGCGCACCCGGCGCTGCGCGTGGTCGATCTCCAGCTCGCCGAGCCGGAGGATGCCGCTGCGCGGCGTCACGGCCGCGAGCGCCGCCCGCTCCACGCGGCGCAGCAGCACGTGCACGCGCGCCGCCAGCTCCCGCATGGAGAACGGCTTGGTCATGTAGTCGTCCGCGCCGACGCCGAGCCCGACCAGCATGTCCGTCTCGTCGTCGCGAGCCGTCAGCATCAGTACGGGGACCGGCCGCTGCGCCTGGACCCGCCGGCACACCTCAAGCCCGTCGAACCCCGGCAGCATCACGTCGAGAACCATCAGGTCCGGCTGCCACGCCTCGGCCGCGTCGACGGCGGCGGGCCCGTCGACCGCGGTCTGCACGAGGAAGCCCTCGGCCCGCAGACGGGCCGCGATCGCGTCGACGATCGTCGCGTCGTCCTCGACGACGAGGACCCGGCGCTGGGCGCCCGGCGTGGCCGCCACTCCGTTGTGGCTGGTTTGTGTCTGCTCCATCGCCCGCCCCTGGTACGCGTTCTCCGCGCTCCGTATGCCCTCGATCCGCCGATCTACGTCCGCACATGCCTGGGGGGTGGCGCAGATCGTCGAATCCTGTATTTCGTGGAGCAGCGTAGAGGTACGGGCGCCCTTTCGGCTACGCAGTGCGAACAGCGAGATGGACGACGTCCGGCGCGCCCCGGGCAACCCCCACCTCTTCGGCCCTTACCCCGGTGAATCCGGCATTCCGCAACGCATCGGCAAAGGTCGCGGAGGGTTGGGCGGACCAGACCGCGAGGACACCGGAGGGGTTCAACAGCGCCTGACAGGCGGCGAGTCCTTCCTCTGTGTAGAGATTTTGGTTGCTCTCGGTGACGGTCCAGCCGGGTCCGTTGTCGATGTCCAGACACAGTGCGTCATACCGGTCCGAGGTGGTACTCAGGTACTCGATCAGGTCGGTGTGCAGAATCACAGTTCTCGGGTCGACGAGCGCCGCCTTGGAGATCCGCGCGAGCGGTCCCGCGTGGTGCCAGTCGATGACCGCCTGCTCGCGCTCGACCACCGCGATCCGGCCCCAGCGCGGGTCCGCGACGGCGTGCGCGAGCGAGAATCCGACACCCAGCCCCCCGATCAGGACCGAGGGCAGCATCGCCTGCCGATCCTCGGGCAGCGCGTGCAGCGCCGCCTCGACCAGCAGCCGCTCGGAACGCCCGTCGGACGTGTCCATCAGGAACGTGCCGTTCTCGATGATCTCCAGCACGTCCTGGCCGTCGCCCTCGGCGGGCCGCCGGCGCAGCACGATCTCCCCGTGGGGCCCGTCGCGCCGGTCCAGCGTGACGGGTGTTCCCGGTGCGCTGCCCCGGGTGGTGTCCGGATCGGGCACGTCGGCACTCCTGTCTCTCGTGTCCTGGTGCGTGTCTTGGCGGTCCCGGCCCTCGTCGGCCATTGGTCGGCCGTTCTGTCCGGTTCTGGTCCGCTCTGTGTTCCGGCCCGGTCGGGTCCCCCGCCGCCGAAGCTCGCGGGGACCTCGCCGTCCCGGGGTCGGGCCCCGGGCGGGCCCATCCTCGCAGCGTACGGAGGCGGCGCGGACGAGCCCGCGTGCGCCGGTCCAGCGGTGCACGCGGGCAGGGTGCCGGTGCTCACCGCTCCCGCCTGCCCCCGGCGGCCCGACGCACGCCCGCCACCGGCCGGCGTCCGCGCGTCCCGTGCCCGTGTCCGGAATGCGCGGACCGGGTGCGGCGTTCCCGCCCTACCGGGCCCGTGCGGAGGGACTCCGTCCCCGCGTGCGCCACTCGGCGGAGGCATCTCGGCCCGTAATCGCGGAATCGCAGGTCGGGTCGGGTGCTCGTGGGGGCCGGTAGGCCGGGCCAGGGCGCGGGCGTGATCGCTCACGGCGAACACCCGAAGCGCCGGGAACAACGGGCCGCTCATAAGCATTGAGTCCACATAGCTCAACTTGATTGCCGAAGGGGAGATCATGGCTGTAATTTCCACACCGCTCACGCTTCCCGTGCTGCCGCTCGACGACGAGGTCGTGCTCCCCGGCATGGTGGTGCCTCTGGACCTGTCCGACTCCGAAGTCCGCGCCGCCGTCGAGGCCGCCCAGGCCGCAGCACGTTCGGACGGGGCCGGTGCGGGAAAGCCGCAGGTGCTGCTCGTGCCGCGCATCGACGGCTCGTACGCGTCGATCGGCGTGCTCGGCACGGTCGAGCAGGTGGGCCGGCTCTCGGACGGGGACCCCGGCGCGCTCATCCGCGGCCGCGGACGGGTGAAGGTCGGTGCCGCGACGAGCGGTCCCGGCGCCGCCCTGTGGATCGAGGGCATCAGCGTCGACGAGACGGTGCCCGACCCGCTGCCCGGTTCCGTGTCGGAGCTCGTTAAGGAGTACAAGGCCCTCGCGACCGACTGGCTGAAGAAGCGCGGCGCCTGGCAGGTCGTGGACCGCGTCCAGCAGATCGAGGACGTGTCCGCGCTCGCCGACAACTCCGGCTACTCGCCGTACCTGTCCACCGCCCAGAAGGTGGAGCTGCTGGAGACGACCGACCCGGTCGCCCGGCTGAAGATGGCCACGCTGCAGCTGCGCGAGCACCTCGCCGAGCAGGACGTGGCCGAGTCCATCGCCAAGGACGTCCAGGAGGGCGTCGACAAGCAGCAGCGCGAGTTCCTGTTGCGGCGCCAGCTGGAGGCCGTGCGCAAGGAGCTGCGCGACCTCAACGGCGGCGGTGAGGACGACGAGTCCGACGACTACCGCTCGCGCGTCGAGGCGGCCGACCTCCCGGAGAAGGTCCGCGAGGCCGCCCTCAAGGAGGTCGAGAAGCTCGAGCGCTCCAGCGACCAGAGCCCCGAGGGCTCCTGGATCCGCACCTGGCTCGACACCGTCCTCGAACTCCCGTGGAACGAGCGGACCGAGGACGCCTACGACATCCGGGGCGCGCAGGAGGTCCTGGACGCCGAGCACGCGGGCCTCCAGGACGTGAAGGAGCGGATCGTCGAGTACCTGGCGGTGCGCAAGCGCCGCGACGACCGGGGACTCGGCGTGGTCGGAGGCCGCCGCGGCGGCGCCGTGCTGGCCCTCGTCGGCCCGCCCGGTGTCGGCAAGACGTCCCTCGGCGAGTCCGTGGCGCACGCCATGGGCCGCAAGTTCGTCCGCGTCGCCCTCGGCGGCGTCCGCGACGAGGCGGAGATCCGCGGCCACCGGCGTACGTACGTCGGCGCGCTGCCGGGCCGCATCGTGCGCGCCGTCAAGGAGGCCGGGTCGATGAACCCGGTGGTCCTGCTGGACGAGATCGACAAGGTCGGCTCCGACTTCCGGGGCGACCCGGCGGCGGCGCTGCTCGAGGTCCTCGACCCCGCGCAGAACCACACGTTCCGCGACCACTACCTGGAGGTCGAGCTCGACCTCTCCGACGTGGTGTTCCTGGCCACGGCCAACGTGCTCGAAGCCATTCCGGAGGCCCTGCTCGACCGCATGGAGCTGGTCACCCTCGACGGCTACACGGAGGACGAGAAGGTTGTCATCGCCCGCGACCACCTGCTGCCCCGGCAGCTGGAGCGCGCGGGACTGGAGTCCGGCGAGGTCACGATCGGCGACGACGCCCTGCGCAAGCTCGCGGGGGAGTACACCCGCGAGGCGGGCGTGCGGAACCTGGAGCGTTCCATCGCGCGGCTGCTGCGCAAGGTCGCGGCGGAGCACGAGCTCGGGGAGCGCGAGCTGCCGTTCGCGCTCGGCGCGGAGCACCTGCGCAAGCTGATCGGCAGGCCGCACCACGTGCCCGAGTCCGCGACCGACCCGGCCGAGCGCCGCACGGCGGTCCCGGGCGTGGCGACGGGCCTCGCGGTGACCGGCGCCGGCGGCGACGTGCTCTTCGTGGAGGCGTCGCTGGCCGACCCGGAGACGGGTGGCGCGGGCCTGACCCTGACCGGTCAGCTCGGCGACGTCATGAAGGAGTCGGCGCAGATCGCCCTCTCGTACCTGCGTTCGCACGGTGCGGAGTTCGAACTGCCCGTCGGCGACCTCAAGGACCGGGGTGTGCACATCCACTTCCCGGCCGGCGCGGTCCCGAAGGACGGTCCGAGCGCGGGCATCACGATGACGACGGCCCTCGCGTCGCTGCTCAGCGGCCGCCAGGTCCGTACGGACGTCGCGATGACCGGCGAGGTCTCCCTCACCGGCCGGGTCCTGCCCATCGGCGGCCTGAAGCAGAAGCTGCTGGCCGCGCACCGCGCGGGCGTCACGACCGTCGTGATCCCCAAGCGGAACGAGGCGGACCTGGACGACGTGCCCGCCGAGGTCCTGGAGAAGCTGGAGGTCCACCCGGTCACGGACGTCCGCCAGGTCCTGGAGATCGCGCTGTCGCCCGCCGAGGTCCCGGTCTCGGCCGCCGCCTGACGCGGGGCCCCGCGAGGGGCGCCGCCACGGCAGAACGCCACCGCCCGGAAGCATCGCTTCCGGGCGGTGGCGTGTGCGTGTGCGGTGTGTGCCGGCGCCTGCGGCGTCGTGGAGCGCGCCGCCGCGCCGCCCGGAGCGCGTCCCCCGGGCCGCCCGGAGCCCGTCGCGGGCGGTCCGGGCGGGCGCCGGAGCGCTCGGCGGCCCCGAGGGACTCTCCCGGCGGCCCGGCTCCTCAGTCCGAGGGTGCCGGGCCACCGGCCGGAGACGCGAGGTCGGGGTGGAACTCGTAGCGCAGCTCGTAGAGATGTCCCGCCTTGGTCATCACCGTGGCCTCGACGGGCCGCTCTCCCGCCGCCGACGCGGCGTACGCCACCCGCAGGGTGCGGAGCACCGGCAGGTCGCCGGGCAGGCGCAGGGCCTCGTACTGCTCCTGCGTCGGAACGCGGGCCGTGACGAGATCCACGCACCGCACGATCCGCAGGCCCAGTTCGGCGAGCAGGGCGGGTGATCCGCCCTTGACGCGCTGCCGCTGTGCGAGGGCGGTGCCCCGCGCCACCTCGGGCGGGTAGTACGTGTGCACGAGTTCCACCGGTTCACCGTCGACCGTCAGCACCTGGCTGCGGTGTATCGCGGTGTCCCCCGCGGCCAGCCGGAGCGCCGCCGCGACGTCAGCCGGCGGAACGACCTCGCCGACGGTCAGCAGCCTGCTTCTCCACGCGCGCCCCGCGTGCCCCTCGGGAAGCCAGGGGTACGGCTCGCCGTCGGACCTCGGTGCCGTCGAGGCGGCCGGCCTGACCGTCTGCTGACGGTGCTCCCGGACGGTCACGGCGCTGCCGGCCCGACCCACGACGAGGCGTTCGTCCTTGAGGAGCTGGAGTGCCTTCTGGATCGTGGCGTTCGAAGCGGCGAACTGCTCCTTGAGCCGGGCGGTCGACGGCAGCTTCACTCCCGGCGCCAGGTCGCCCGTCATGATCCTGTCGCGCAGGTCGGCCGCGATGCGCTCGTGCAGCGAGCGCCCGTCGCGGTGTCCGTCGTCAGTCGTGGGCACGGTCAGCCGATCCGATCCGGGTCTCGTAGCGGAGTCGTTGCAGGTGGGCGGGCATGGTCATGAGATCCGCCTGGATCCGGGAGTCCTGGGCGTCGAAGGTGACGCGTGCGACGGTCAGGACGGGTTGTTCGGCCGCCAGACCGAGCAGGGACTGCTCCGGACGAGTCGGCAGCCTCGCCGTCACGTCCTCGACCACGCGGGCACCCGCGAACCCCAGTTCCGCCAGCAGGCGGGCCGCGCCGCCGCGGATCCGGGCCGTCGAGGCGAGAGCTGTGCCCCGGGCGACGCGCACCGGATAGTACGTGTCCGTCAGCTCGCTCGGTTCGTCCTCACGCAGCATCAGGCGCCTGCGCGCCACGACGACGTCGCCGGCGGCCACGCCCAGGAGCTCCGCCACCTCGACCGATGCGGGCACCTCGCCGGCGTGCAGGATCCGTTGACCGCCCCGTACCCCCCGGGCCGCGAGCTCGGCGCTCCAGGCGTCGGGCGCTCCCTCGTCCGGCGGCCTCACGTACGCCGCTGAACTGCTGGTCCAGTCCTCGCCCGCCATGGCACCCTCCAGGGCCGCTGATCTCCGCCGCCTTCTGCCTACACGTTAAGTGACGCCCCGGGAAGACCTTCAACCTTGCTGCATTTCGCGAAAGGCATTAACGTTCGGCGGTATCGGCGGTATCGGCGGTATTCGACGACCTGAGCAAGGCGGTGGTGCCCTGTGGTCCTCTCGCGGCTACGACTTTTCCCCCGGACGCGACGCTCCGTTCCCGCCGCGCGCGATTTCGCCGTCGGGACGATGTCCCTGTGGGGCATCGACGACCGTCTGGACGATCTGAGGCTCGGAGTCTCCGAACTCGCCGCCAACGCGGTTCTCCACGGCGCCCCGCCCGGTCGGCACTTCTGCGTACGGATGAGCAGGGAAGGGGCGCTGATCCGGGTCGGGGTGCGGGACAGCGGGGACGGCACGCCCCTCGCCGCACGGCCCGACGGCGATGCCTGCTCCGGACGCGGCCTGTGGCTGGCGAGCGCCGTTGCGGACGACTGCGGCGTCGTCGCGCACCGGGTCGGCAAGACGGTGTGGCTGGCCTTCGAGGTCGGGAACGCCGAGGGAGCGCCGGTTGCGCTGCCCCGCCCGTCCGTGGCGCGTGCGGACGGGGGCGAGCGCCCGCTCGGGTCCGCGGGGCCGGGCCGCTTCGAGCCCTGAGGGTGTGCCGCGGGCCCATGGCGGCTGTCCCTGGCGGCGCCCCGGGGCCCCGCGAGGGGCGCCGCCACGGCAGAACGCCACCGCCCGGAAGCATCGCTTCCGGGCGGTGGCGTGTGCGGTCCGGGCGGCCGGTGGCGTCAGCCGTTGGCCAGTGCCTTCAGCCGGTCCATGGCGCCGTTGAACTTGTCGTGGTCGCCGACCGCCGGCCCCGTCGACGTGTACTGCCAGATGGTGTGGAAGCCCCAGCCCTTCGGCAGCGTGCCGGGCGAGGTGTCGTAGCGGGCCACCCACAGCGGGTTCGTGGTCGCGAAGCCCGCGTAGTCGCCGGTGCAGTCCTTCCACCACGTGGTGGCGGTGTAGATGACCGCGTCCCGGCCCGTGCGCGCCTTGTAGGTCTTCGTGAAGTCCTTGATCCACGAGACCATCGCCGACTTCGAGAGTCCGTAGCAGGACGCGCCGTACGGGTTCCACTCGATGTCCAGGACGCCCGGCAGCGTCTTGCCGTCCTTCGACCAGGCGCCGCCGTGGTCGGCGAAGTAGCCGGCCTGGTTGGCGCCGCTGGAGACGTCCGGGGCGGCGAAGTGGTACGAGCCGCGGATCAGGCCCGCGTTGTAGGAGCCCGTGTACTGCTGGTTGAAGGAGGTGCTCTTGTAGTAGTTGCCCTCCGTCGCCTTCACGTAGGCCCACTTCACGCCCGTCTTGGCGAGCGACCCCCAGTCCACGCTGCCCTGGTGGCTGGAGACGTCCACGCCTTCCGTCTGGGTGACGGCGGCGCTGCGGCGCGCGAGGGGCCGGGGGCCCTGCCCGTCGTGCGCGAGCACGCCCATGCCCATGTACGCGGAACCGCGGGCGGGCATGGCGTCCGCGGGCGGCACGGCGGCCGGGCGGATCGGTACGGGGGAGACGTCGGCGCTGGCGACGCCGGGCAGGGTGAGGGGGAGGGCGAAGGTGGCCAGGAGAGCCGCGCCCGCCGCGTACAGGGTGCGGCGGCTGCTGCTCTTTCCGTGTCTCTGCACGGGCATTGCGTGCCTCCGAAAAGCGTCGTGGGGGGATCCGGTGCCGTAGCCGTGGCCGTATCGACATATAGCCAAAAAGGACACGTCACCGTGAAACGCTACGTACGGGACAAGCGGGCCGCGGGACGCCACGCTGCTGCTGATGGACCAAACCTGCGAAAATACGGAGAGCTGCGGCAATGGCCGTGGCTTTGGGACCCACAAGAGCGGGAAAGCGCGCGATGGCTGCTGACGTGCACGGTAGCGGTACGGAGAACGGTCCGGCCCCGGCGGGCGAGCCCGCGGCCACGTCCGAATTCCTCGATCTCGAACGGGAACTGGCCGTCTTCCTCCGCCGCGCCAGGGCCAATTCGGGCGAGATGGCCCGCGAGGTGCACCCGGATCTGGAGCCCTCCGCATACGGCCTGCTCGTCCGCCTCGAGGACGTCGGCGCGCAGCGCGCCACCGAGCTCTCCGCGTACTTCGGGGTCGGCAAGGCGACCATGAGCCGGCAGCTGCGCACCCTCCAGGAGATCGGCCTCATCGCGCGCGAGCCCGACCCGGCCGACGGCCGCGCCTCGCTGGTGCGCATCACCGACGAGGGGCTGGCGCGCTTCCGCCGCGTCCGGGATGCCCGCAGGGGCCGCTACGTGCAGAAACTCGCCGACTGGGACCGCGGCGAGATCGCCGAACTCGCCCGTCTCCTGCACCAGCTCAACTCCCGTTTCGCGAGCTGAGCCGCCCGCCGCGACGCCCCCCCCGCCGCCCCCGCGCCACCTCCGGCACCCCTCGGCGCGCCCCGGGGCGCGGGGGCGGCCCGGGGCCGGATGCGGGTACCTCGAACGAGTGAGGGGGCCCTTCGTGCGTGCGGGTGAGGGGCGGGGCTCAAACCTCCTCAACGGGTGACACCCTCGGCCCCGCGCCGCGGGGGCACGCCCCGCGCTCGCGAGGGCCCGGTCCCCCGCCCGGCCCCGGTCGTCCGCTCAGCCG
>NZ_JAKGCV010000187.1 GCF_021556455.1 Streptomyces fuscigenes
CCCGACCCCACAAGGAGGCCAGATCGTCCGGCTTTAATGGACGGGGTATCAACATATCTGGCGTTGACTTTTAGCACGCTGTTGAGTTCTCAAGGAACGGACGCTTCCTTCGGATTCCCTTCCGGGGCTCCTCCGGGCTTTCCCTTCGGTATTTCTTTGTCCTGCTGGTCTTTCGTGTCCTGCTGTCTTGCGTCTCCGACTCTATCAGACTCTTTCGCGTCCGATTCCCCGTCGGTCGGGGTCCCGCTTTTGTCCTTCCGGCCCTTTCGCTCGGCCGTTCCGACGTTCCAAACTCTAGCCGATTTCCCCGGGCGACTCATAATCGAGTCATTCGCGAGCGATTTCCGGCATGCCGAAAACACTGCCCGTCAGGGGATTCGTTTCGAAGGTTGGTTGGCCGCTCCCGGGTCTGCCACAGGCAGCTACCCCGTTTCAGCGGCTCGGACTACATTACGCATCCGGGAGGCCCGGGTCAAGCGCGTCAAGACCGTCTCTTGCGTGGCACGTGGGCCCGGTAGGGGCTGACCGTGGGGTCGCCATCCACCCAGTAGCGCCACGGCTGGTGCGCCCCGCCGCCGCCCACTCCGGTACGGGGCCCGCTGCGTACCTGGTCGGCGGGGACGGGCACCCCCGCCAGCAGGGCGAGCGGGCTCTGCGGCCCGACGCACAGGTCGACCCCGTCCAGGGAGCGCTCGATGCCGAGGGCGGTCGCGAGGCGGGCCGGGCCTTTGGCCAGTTCCTTGTCGTTGCGGGCCGAAAGGCGTCGCTTCCTCGCGGTCTCCTCGCCACTGAGGACCTGGCCGGCGCGCAGCAGGACCCCGCTCGCGCGGCCCTCGGGGCCGCAGACGACGTTCATGCAGAACCACATGCCATACGTGAAGTAAACGTACGCGTGTCCGGGCGGGCCGAACATCACCGCGTTGCGGGCCGTGGGGCCGCGGTAGGCGTGCGAGCCGGGGTCGTTCCCCCCGTCGTACGCCTCCACCTCCGTCAGCCTGAGCTCGACGGTGCCGCCGGGTGTGGCGGCCACCAGGGTGCGGCCGAGCAGGTCGGGCGCGACCTCCAGCACCGGGCGGTCGAAGAAGCTCCGCGGCAGTGGCGTACGGTCGTCGTTTTCGATCTTGCCCATGGTGCACGAGCCTACCGGCGTCACCCGGACGGCCCGTCCTGACACGTGTCGCGGAACCGAGCGGGGGTGCCCGCACGTATGTAGGGGTCGTAGTGACCGTGTACCGCGCAACACGACACAGAGGGAGTGGAGATGGGCTTCAAGAGGCTGCTCGCCAGCATGGGGGCCGGCGGGGCTTCGGTGGAGACGGAACTGTTCGAGTCCAATGTGCTTCCGGGCGGTGTGGTCCAGGGCGAGGTCCGCATCCAGGGCGGGTCGGTCAGCCAGGCGATCCAGGGGCTCACCATCGGGCTGCAGGCACGCGTCGAGGTCGAGGGCCACGACGACCAGGAGTACAAGCAGAACATCGACTTCGCGCAGGAGCGCATCGGCGGCTCCTTCGAGCTGCAGGCGGGCGCGGTGCACACGCTGCCGTTCGGCCTGGAGATCCCGTGGGAGACCCCGGTCACCACCATCGAGGGCCAGGACCTGCGGGGCATGCACATCGGGGTGACCACCGAGCTGCAGATCGCGCGGGCGGTGGACTCGGGCGACCTCGACCCCGTCCACGTGCACCCGCTGCCCGCGCAGCAGGCGATCCTGGACGCCTTCATCCAGCTCGGCTTCCGCTTCAAGGCGGCGGACATGGAACGCGGCCACATCGCCGGGACCCGCCAGCGGCTGCCGTTCTACCAGGAGATCGAGTTCCACTCCCCCTCGCAGTACCGGGGGCTCAACGAGGTGGAGCTGACGTTCGTCGCGGACGACCGCGAGATGGACGTCGTCATGGAGATGGACAAGAAGGACGGGCTCTTCAGCGAGGGCCACGACACGTACCGGTCCTTCACCGTGGGTCTCGACGCCTTCGAGTCGACGGACTGGCCCGCGTACCTGCACGCATGGCTCGCCGAGGTGGGCGGCCGGCGCAACTGGTTCTGAACGCGGGACTACCCTCGGCACGTAGAGAGGTACAAGATCGAACAATCGAGACTCGGAGGTTCCGGCATGGCCGACGGACAGAGGGCCCCGCTCCCGCACGACTTCTTTCCCCAGGTGCCCTCGTTCAGCGTGTCCAGCGACGACGTCGCACCGGGCGCGACGCTGAAGGACGCCCAGGTGTACGCGGCGGGCAACACGTCGCCGTCGCTGCGCTGGGACGGCTTCCCTGCGGAGGCGAAGAGCTTCGCCGTGACCTGCTACGACCCGGACGCGCCGACGGGCAGTGGCTTCTGGCACTGGGTGGTCTTCGACATCCCGGCGTCCGTGACTGAGCTGCCGGTGGGCGCGGGCAGCGGTTCCTTCGAGGGGCTGCCGGCCGGCGCGGTGCAGGCGCGCAACGACTACGGGACGAAGGACTTCGGCGGTGCCGCGCCGCCGGCCGGTGACCCCGCGCACCGGTACGTATTCACGGTGTACGCGGTGGACACGGAGAAGCTCGGCCCCGACAGCGACGCCAGCCCGGCGTTCGTGGGATTCAACCTGCGGTACCACACCCTGGGCCGCGGACAGCTCATCGGCGAGTACGCGGCACCCGCGGAGAGCTGACCGTTTGCCCGTTGTTTGCCCTGCCCTGGTCTATCGGTGATCGGGGCGGGGCATTTTTATTGTGTTGTCCACCCCGGCGCGCCCGGCCAGAGTTGATCCGAGCCGAACGGCCCTCAGCACGGGGCTGGGCCGGCAACACGGGAGGTGGGCGGGATGCGGGACACGCTGGTGCTCAACGCGAGCTTCGAGCCTCTGTCGACGGTGACGCTCCATCGCGCGGTCGTCCTGGTGCTCCAGGACAAGGCCGTCGTCGAGCAGGCACACCCGGGGCTGCGCGTGCGCGCGGCGGCCATGGAGCTGCCGGTGCCGCGGGTGATCAGGCTGTGCCGTTACGTACGCGTGCCGTTTCGAAGACAGGCACCGTGGTCGAGACGGGGTGTGCTGGTGCGCGACCAGCACCGCTGCGCCTACTGCGACCGGCGGGCGTCGACGGTGGACCACGTGACGCCGAGGTCGCACGGCGGCGGCGACACCTGGCTGAATACGGTCGCCTCGTGCGCCGAGTGCAACCACCGCAAGGCCGACCGTACGCCGGAGCAGGCGGCGATGCCGCTGCTGCGCGGCCCCTTCATACCGTCACCGGCCGACGCGATGCTGCTGTCGCTCCGCTCGGGCGAGCGCTCCGAGCTGCCGGACTGGCTCGCGGGCGGGGTCGCGGCGGCGGTCGGCGCCGCGTAGGCGGGCCGGTATCGACGTGGGCGTACCGGTGCCCGCGTGCCGTGCGGGGCCGGCGCAGGCCGGTGCAGGGGCGCGAGGTCACTGTCGTGTGGGGCCCGTTCCCGGTGTTCCGGGGACGGGCCCCGCTCCGTTGGGGCACGCCCGCACGTCGGCGGGCGTGGCCCGCGCGCCGGTCGCTGGGCGGACGCGTCGCGGGTGCGGCCGCGTCCCCAACCTCACAGGGCACTACACCTACCGCAGCAGGAGCTGCACGATCGCGGCGACGCCCACGACGAGGATCGCGGCGCGCAGGGCGGCGGGCGGCAGGCGGCGGCCGATCCGGGCGCCGAAGTGGCCGCCGACGGTGGAGCCGAGGGCGATCAGTCCCACGGCCGTCCAGTCGAAGTGCGCGGCGAAGAGGAAGAACAGCGCGGCGACGGAGTTGACGATCGTCGCGAGCACGGTCTTGACCGCGTTGAGGCGCTGCATCCGGTCGTCGAGCAGCATGCCCATGAGGGACAGGTAGAGGATCCCCTGTGCCGCGGTGAAGTAGCCGCCGTAGACGCTCGCGAGCAGCAGCGCGCCGATCAGGACCGGGCCGCCGTCCCGCGCCGCCTCCTCGCCGTCCGCGGTGCCGCGGCGGGCGCGGTGGCGCTGGACGGCCGCGGAGATGCGGGGCTGGAGCACGACGAGGACGAGGGCGATGCCGACCAGGATCGGCACGATCGTCTCGAACGCGGTGGGCGGCAGGACGAGCAGGAGCACGGCGCCGGCCAGGCCGCCGACGAGCGCCGCGGTGCCCAGCCGCAGGACGCGGCGGCGCTGGCCGGCGAGTTCGGCGCGGTAGCCGAGGGCGCCGCTGAGCGTGCCGGGCACCAGGCCGAGGGCGTTGGAGACCGTGGCGGTGACCGGTGGGACTCCGACGGCCAGCAGCACGGGGAACGTGACCAGGGTGCCGGAGCCGACGACGGTGTTGATGGCGCCGGCCCAGACGCCCGCGAACAGGACGCCGAGCATGTCCCAGATGGTCATGTTCTCCGTTCGGGGCGGGACTTCGCGTGGACGTCCCGGCCCGGGGCGGTGCGTGGCGGCGGGCCGGCCCGGCCTGCCCCTTCTGCCCGGCGGGCCGGGCCGAACCGGCCCCGCGGGGCGGGCGGTCGGGCCGGCCCGCCGGCCGGATCAGCCGAGTGACTTGCCGCCCGCGTCGGGGCTGCCGCCCTGGCCGGGCACGCTTCCGGCCCCCTGCTGCCCGCCCCTGTCGCTGTTGTTGAAGCCGGGGATGCCGGGGCCCAGGTTGCCGAAGGCGCCGCTGAGGCCCTTGAGGGCGTCGCCGATCTCGCTGGGCACGATCCAGAGCTTGTTGGCGTCGCCCTCCGCGATCTTCGGCAGCATCTGGAGGTACTGGTACGACAGGAGCTTCTGGTCGGGGTCGCCGGCGTGGATCGACTCGAAGACCGTCCGGATCGCCTGGGCCTCGCCCTCGGCGCGCAGCGCGGCGGCCTTGGCCTCGCCCTCGGCGCGGAGGATGGCGGACTGCTTCTCGCCCTCGGCGGTGAGGATCTGCGACTGCCGGATGCCCTCGGCGGTCAGGATCGCGGCGCGCTTGTCCCGGTCGGCGCGCATCTGCTTCTCCATCGAGTCCTGGATGGAGGTGGGCGGTTCGATCGCCTTGAGTTCGACGCGGTTGACGCGGATGCCCCACTTGCCGGTGGCCTCGTCGAGCACGCCGCGCAGGGCCGCGTTGATCTCCTCGCGCGAGGTGAGGGTCCGTTCGAGGTCCATGCCGCCGATGATGTTGCGCAGGGTGGTGACGGTGAGCTGCTCGATCGCCTGGATGTAGCTGGCGACCTCGTACGTGGCGGCGCGTGCGTCGGTCACCTGGTAGTAGATGACGGTGTCGATGTTGACGACCAGGTTGTCCTGCGTGATGACGGGCTGCGGGGGGAACGGCACGACCTGCTCGCGCAGGTCGATGCGGTTGCGGATCGAGTCGATGAACGGGACCACGATGTTCAGGCCCGCGTTCAGCGTGCGCGTGTAGCGGCCGAATCGTTCGACGATGGCCGCGCTGGCCTGCGGGATGACCTGGATGGTCTTGATCAGGGCGATGAAGACAAGCACCACCAGAATGATCAGGACGATGATGATTGCTGCCATCGTGTTCCTCGGGCCCTTCGCCGACGGTTAGTCCGATGATCGAGTTTCCCAGACCGGGCGTGCAACCGGGGACGGTTCACGCGGGTTGGCCGGTCGGGGTGGGGTCGGGCCGCGCCGGGCGCGGTCCGTGGGGGTCACATGATGACCGCTGTGGCGCCGTCGATGTCGACCACGTCCACCTCCTGCCCCGCTTCGAACGTCCGGTCCTTGTCGAGGGCGCGCGCGGACCAGGTCTCGCCGGCGAGTTTGATCCGGCCTCCCCGGTGGTCCACCCGTTCCAGGACGAGGGCCTGACGGCCCTTCAGCGCGTCGACGCCGGAACGCAGGCCCGGCTGCTGCCTGCTGTGGCGGGTGGCGATGGGCCGTACGACGGCGATGAGCGCCACGGACACGACGGCGAACACGACGACCTGGAGGACGACTCCCCCGCCGAGCGCCGCGGTCACGGCGCCCGCGACGGCGCCCGCCGAGAGCATGCCGAACTCGGGCATGGCGGTGATCACGAGCGGGATGCCGAGACCCACCGCCGCCACCAGCCACCACACCCACGCGTCGATGTCCACGCAGTCATCGTAGGGCGGGGCCCGAGGGTCCGGACAGGGTGAATATCAGGTCACTTGCCGGGGGTTGGGGTTCCCGGGGACGCGGGAGGGCGCCCGAGGGGCGTCGCGGGCGCGGCCGGCGCGGGTGTACCGGGATCGGCGGCGGCGCGTGAAGCGGGCGGCCCCGGTTCGGACTCGGGGCGGCAGGCGGCGGGCCGGCACCCGCGTACGGCACGGCGCGACGCGGTTCGGCAGGGCGTCAGGAGAGGGGCAGGCCCGTCGCCGTCCAGCGCTGGCCGTTGCGCTCGACGACGAGCGGGAGGCCGAAGCACAGGGAGAGGTTGCGCGATGTCAGCTCGGTCTCCATCGGGCCCGCGGCGAGCACCTTGCCCTGCCGGATCATCAGCACGTGCGTGAAGCCGGGCGCGATCTCCTCGACGTGGTGCGTGACCATGATCATGGAGGGGGCGAGGGGGTCCCGGGCGAGTCTGCCGAGACGGCGGACGAGGTCCTCGCGCCCGCCGAGGTCGAGGCCGGCCGCCGGCTCGTCGAGGAGGAGCAGTTCGGGGTCGGTCATCATGGCGCGGGCGATGAGGGTGCGCTTGCGTTCGCCCTCGGACAGGGTGCCGAACCTGCGGTCGAGGTACTCGGTCATGCCGAGGCGGTCGAGGAAGGCGAGCGCGCGCTCCTTGTCGACCTCCTCGTAGTCCTCGTTCCAGGTCGCGGTCATGCCGTACGCGGCGGTGAGGACGGTCTGGAGCACGGTCTGGCGCTTGGGGAGCTTCTCGGCCATCGCGACACCGGCCATGCCGATGCGGGGGCGCAGGTCGAACACGTCGATCTTGCCCAGCTGCTCGCCGAGGATCTTGACGCTCCCGGTGCTCGGGAAGAGGTAGCTGGAGGCGACGTTCAGCAGGGTGGTCTTGCCCGCGCCGTTGGGGCCGAGGATGACCCAGCGCTCGCCCTCCTTGATCGACCAGGAGACGTCGTCCACCAGAGCGCGCCCGTCGCGGACAACGGACACGTCCACCAGATCCAGTACATCGCTCATGAGTGCGCCGTCTCCCCATGCAATCGTCGTGGGCCCCAGGGTGCGCCGGTACGCGCAGCTCCAGGAGAAAACCTACGCCACCGGGGAGATGCTCCGGCTGCGAGGGCCGCCGCGGCCGGGCCCGTAGGCTGGGGCGCATGCACTCGGAACCACGTTCAGGACGGCTGGCCTCGTGGGGCAACGCCCTGTTGGCCGGTCTCGCGTCGCCGGACGACGCCGCCCTCGCGATCGTCGGAGACGACGCGGTGCACCGTGTGGCGGGGCTGCCGGGCGAGCCGGGCCCGGTGGGCCTGACGCTGGCCCTGGGCCGTCTGCGCTCGCTCGGGGTGGGCGGCTACCGGGTGGCGCTGCCCGCTCCCGGCCATCCGCTCGGGCTGAGCGGCCCGCCGGACTTCAACGCCCGGGCGCTGGAGGCGGAGGAGGCCGTGGTCGCGGTCGGCGCCCCGTACGGGCTGGTGCCGGAGATCACATCGGTGGGGCCCGAGGGGGACCTGCACGTGGAGGTCGTCTGGCACTGCCTGCCGGTGCGGGAGGCGCCGCCGGCGGACGTGCCGTCGCTGGGCGAGGCCGAGCGCGAACTCGCCGAGGCGCTGCGGGAGGCGACGGACGTCCTGTCGCAGCTCGACGTCGCGGCGTCCGGTCCGGTCGCCGAGGCGGCGCTGGACGCGTACCGCTCGCGGGCGTCGCGCGACGGCTCGCTGCTGGCGCCGGGCTATCCGGCCCGGGCGGCGCGTGTGCTGGAACTGGCGCGGCGCGTGGGGCTGATGGTGTCCCTGGCGTACGAGACCGGGGACGGGGCGGCGCACAGCGCGTCCGCCATGTCGGCGCGGGTCTCGGCGCTGCGGCCGGTGGAGCGGGTGGCACGGCGGGCGAAGGTGGCCGCGTACAACGCGTACGTGGAGGAGCGCGAGCGCCGGTAGGGGCGTCGGGCACCCTGCCCGCGCCCTTCGTCGGCGCGGCAACCGGTCAGGGGCGGGACGGGAGGCCCGTGCCGCGCGGGTCGGCGGGTCCGTGTCGGCGGGCGGACCGGCGGGCGGGTGGGCGGCGCACGTGAAGCACCCTCCAGACCCGGGCGGGTGCTGGAGGGCGCAGGTGTCCGCGGGCCGTCCTCGTGCGGACCCGGCGGCTCGGCCGCCGGGTCCCGCCGGGGCGGGGACGGGCGTCCGTCAGAAGTTGACGCCGTGGTTGCCGAATGCCGGGTTCAGGAGGCCGATCACGTTGACCGTGTTGCCGACCACGTTGACCGGGACGTCCACCGGGATCTGGACCAGGTTGCCGGAGCCGACACCCGGGGAGTGGACGGCCTGGCCCGAAGCCTGGGCGTGGGCGGCGGGCGCCGGGGCGCCCTGCTCGCACGCGGACGCGGCGCCCGCGCCCGCCGCGACGATGCCACCGGCGATCATGGTGAGTGCGGCGGCCCTCTTCAGGTTCTTCATTTCGGGATTCCTCCTCGTACGTCCGCGGCGCTGCGCCGCGGCACGCAAGGAGAACGCCCAGCCGGTCCTACGGATACGCCGAGTGGGTGACATACACCCGACAGTATGAATCTCGGATCAGCGGGTGACGCCGTGCCGGACCGCCCAGAGGGCCGCCTGCGTGCGGTCCGCCAGGTCCAGCTTCATCAGGATGTTGGAGACATGGGTCTTGACGGTCTTCTCCGAGAGCACCAGGGCGCGGGCGATCTCGCGGTTGGAGCGGCCGTCGGCGATCAGCGCGAGCACCTCGCGCTCGCGCTCCGTCAGGGAGGTGCCCCGTCCCTGGCCGCCCCCCTGCTCGTCCTGGGCGAGCAGCGCCTGGGCGACCTCGGGCTGCAGGAGCACGTGGCCCGCGTGCACGGAGCGGATCGCGTCGGCGAGGGCCTCGGGGTCGATGTCCTTGTAGACGTAGCCGGAGGCGCCGGCCCGCAGGGCGGGGACGACGGTGCGCTGCTCGGTGAAGCTCGTCACGATGAGCACCTTCGCCGGGTTGTCCTGCTCCCGCAGCTTGCGCAGGGCCTCGATGCCGTCGGTGCCGGGCATCTTGATGTCCATCAGCACCACGTCGGGACGGAGTTCCTCGGTGCGGGCGACGCCCTCCGCGCCGTCGCCGGCCTCGCCGACGACCTCGATGTCGTCCTGGATCTCCAGGAACGTGCGCAGGCCCCGCCGTACGACCTGGTGATCGTCGACGAGCAGCACGCGGATCGGGTCAGCCACCGGGCACCTCCATGGTGATCGTGGTGCCCGCTCCGGGCGCCGAAGTGACGGTGAGCCTGCCGCCGACGCCGCTCGCGCGGTCGCGCATGGACACCAGGCCGAGATGCCGGCCCGCCCGGCGGACGGCGGACGGCTCGAAGCCCTTCCCGTCGTCCGTGACGCGCAGGACCACGCCCGGGCCGTGCCGGGCGAGTTCGACGCCGACGCGATCGGCGCCGGAGTGGCGCAGGGCGTTGTGCAGCGCCTCCTGCGCGACGCGCAGCAGCGCTTCCTCCTGGGCCGCCGGGAGTGCCTTGAGGTAGGGGGCGTCGAGGCTGACGCGCGCCGAGTGGGCCCGGTCGAGGACCTTGACCTGCGTACGCAGCGTGTTGACGAGGCCGTCCTCCGCGAGTGCGGCGGGCCGCAGCTCGATCACGGCGGCGCCGAGTTCGTCGGCCGCCTCCGCGGCGAGGGCCGCGACCTGCTGGAGCTCGCCCTTGGCGCGCGCCGGGTCGCGGTCGACGAGCTTGGCCGCGGCCTGCGCGGTCAGCCGCAGCGAGAACAGCTTCTGGCTGACCGCGTCGTGCAGCTCGTGGGCGAGCCGGGAGCGCTCCTCCGTGATGGTGAGCTCGCGGCTGCGTTCGTACAGGCGGGCGTTGGTCAGGGCGATGGCCGCGTGCTGGGCGAGGATCGTCAGCAGTTCCTCGTCCTCGGCGGTGAAGCCGCACGACGCGCTGCCGCCCCCGCCCTCTGCGGGGCGCCGCTTGTTGGCCAGGAAGAGGGCGGCGAGGGTCTCGTCGCCGTCGCGGACCGGCAGGCCGAGGAAGTCGGACAGCTCCGGGTGGGTGCGCGGCCAGCCGCCGAAGCGCGGGTCGCGGCGCACGTCGTCGAGGCGTTCGACCTTCTCGTCGTGGAGCATCGCCGCGAGGATCCCGTGCTGCCGGGGCAGCGGGCCGATGGCCTTCCACTGCTCGTCGCTCACCCCGTCCACGACGAACTGGGCGAAGCCCCCGTGGTCGTCGGGGACGCCGAGTGCGGCGTACTCCGCGTCGAGCAGCTCACGGGCGGAGGCGACGATCGTCTTGAGGACGTCCCGCACCTCCAGGTGCCTGCTCATGGCGAGGAGCGCGGTGCTCACGGCCGCGAGGCCGGTGCCCGTGGATCCCGTGGTGGGAGTCATGTGTTCACCGTACCGGCGCGCGGACCTGCCGCGTATCGGGCGCGGGCCCCGCCGGCGGGGGTCCTGCGGCCTAGGCCGAAATGCCCTCGGCCGCGGGCCCTGCGGACCGAGGTGGCGGGCCTTTGTCCCCTCTTACTGTGCGGGCATCGGCGCGGCCCGTCCCTCCGGGGCGCACAGGCGCCGTCGCGGGCCGGCGCGGCCCGCGGGCCACGCGGACCGGCCG
>NZ_JAKGCV010000188.1 GCF_021556455.1 Streptomyces fuscigenes
CCCCGCGCCCAGGGGACCGCCGGCGACGCGGACGCCCAGGGCGCCGGAGCGCCGGCCGCCCCCGGCGCGGCGGACACCGCCGCCTTCCCGGCCCGGGACACCGCCCCGGCTCCCGCTCCCGCCGGCATGGTTGTGGGGGAGCCCGTCCGCGTCCAGGACCTGGTGAGCGGCCCGCCCGGACTTCTCGCCGCGGTGGCGCGGCTGGTGGCGGACATGGTCGCCGTGAGCACGCTGGAGGAGGCCGAGGAACTCCTGCGCGTCCGGCCGGAGCTGACCGCGGTGACCGCCGACGGCGACGTCCTCGGCGCGCACTTCGCGCACGGCGGCTCCGCGGGCGCGCCCAGCCTGATCGAGGTGCAGGCGTCCGTCGACGAGGCCGCGGCCGACATCGAGCGCCTCACGGTGCGCTGCGGGGAACTCGCCCGCGCGCAGCACGAGGCGGCGGACGCCAGGACGTCGGCAGCGGCCCGGGTGGAGGAGCTCGGGGAGCGGCGGCGCGCCGCCGACCGGGAGAAGTCCGCGGTCTCCGGCCGGCTCGGCAGCCTCGCCGGCCAGGCGCGGGGCGCCGCCGGCGAGGCCGAGCGCGCCGCGTCCGCCGTCGCCAAGGCCACCGAGGCCCTGGAGCGGGCCACGGCCGACGCGGAGGAACTCGCGGAACGGCTCCTCGTCGCGCAGGAGTCCGCCGCCGAGGAGGGGGACGACGACCCCGACACCTCGGTGCGCGACCGGCTGGCGGCCGACGGCGCCAATGCCCGGCAGACCGAGATGGAGGCGCGGCTGCAGGTCCGCACCCACGAGGAGCGGGTGAAGGCGCTGGCGGGCCGCGCGGACGCGCTGGACCGGGGCGCCCGCGCCGAGCGCGAGGCGCGGACCCGCGCCGAGCAGCGCAGGGCGCGGCTGCGCCACGAGGCCGCGGTGGCGGGGGCCGTGGCCGCCGGCGCCCGCCAGCTGCTCGCGCACGTGGAGGTGTCCCTGACCCGGGCCGAACGGGAACGGGCGGCCGCCGAGAGCGCCAAGGCCGAGCGGGAGCGGGAGCTGGCCCAGGAGCGCAACCGGGGCCGCGACCTGAAGTCGGAGCTGGACCGGCTCACCGACTCGGTGCACCGCGGCGAGGTGCTGGGCGCGGAGAAGCGGCTGCGGATCGAGCAGCTGGAGACGAAGGCGCTGGAGGAGCTGGGCGTCGAGCCGGCCGGGCTCGTCGCCGAGTACGGCCCCGACCAGCTCGTGCCGCCGTCGCCGCCCGCCGAGGGCGAGGAGCTGCCCGAGGACCCGGAGCACCCCCGCAACAGCCCGAGGCCGTTCGTGCGCGGCGAGCAGGAGAAGCGGCTGCGCGCCGCCGAGCGGGCCCACCAGCAGCTCGGCAAGGTCAACCCGCTGGCCCTGGAGGAGTTCGCGGCCCTGGAGGAGCGGCACAACTTCCTCTCCGAGCAGCTCGAGGACCTCAAGAAGACCCGGCTCGACCTCCTCCAGGTCGTCAAGGAGGTCGACGAGCGGGTCGAGCAGGTCTTCACCGAGGCGTACCGGGACACGGCCCGCGAGTTCGAGGGCGTCTTCTCCCGCCTCTTCCCCGGCGGCGAGGGCAGGCTGCTGCTCACGGACCCGGAGAACATGCTGACCACCGGCGTCGACGTGGAGGCCCGGCCGCCGGGCAAGAAGGTCAAGAGGCTGTCGCTGCTGTCCGGCGGCGAGCGCTCGCTGACGGCCGTGGCCCTGCTCGTGTCGATCTTCAAGGCGCGCCCCAGCCCGTTCTACGTGATGGACGAGGTGGAGGCGGCGCTCGACGACACGAACCTCCAGCGGCTGATCCGGATCATGCAGGAGCTCCAGGAGAGTTCGCAGCTGATCGTCATCACGCACCAGAAGCGGACGATGGAGGTCGCGGACGCGCTCTACGGCGTGTCCATGCAGGGCGACGGCGTCTCCAAGGTGATCAGCCAGCGCCTGCGCTGACCTGTCCCGGGCCCGGCCGCCGGACGCCCGCAGCGGCGGCCCGCCGCGCCCGCCGGCGGCGCGTGCCCTCGCGTGCGCCCGAGGCGGTGCCGGGCGCCGCCGCGCGGCCCGCGCCCGGTGCCGTCCCCGTCCCGCCGCCCCCGTCCCGGTCCGCCGGGCGCGCACGGGGCAGGACGGCGTACAGCCCGGCGCCGGTGAGGATCGTGGCGACCCAGCCGAGCCCGCCGCGCCCGACCCAGGTGGAGGCGAGCGGCCCCGTGAACCACTCGACCCGCGTGAACAGGGCGCCCACCGCGAGCGCCGCCCCCCAGGCTCCGACGGCGGAGGGCGCGAAACCGGCGCGGTACCAGTAGCCGCCGCCCGGGCCGCGGGCCGCCAGCGCCGCCGGGTCGTAGCGCCGGCGCGTGGCCATGTCCGCGCCGAACACCCCGGCCCACGCGGCGAAGGCCACCCCGAGCAGGGAGAGGAACGACAGGAACGCGTCGAGGAAGCTCGCGGCGAGCAGCATGAGCGCCGCCCCGAGGACCACGCTGGCGATGGCGTTCAGGGCGACGGCGCGGGTCCGGGACACGCGGATGCCGACGGCCTGCGCCATGAAGGCCGCGGAGTACATCGACAGGGAGTTGATCAGCACCATCCCGGCGAGCGCCGTCACCAGGTACGGCACGGCCAGCCAGGTCGGCAGCAGGCGTCCGATGAACGCGACCGGGTCGCTCGTGGCCGCGAGCCCCGGCGCACCGGCCGCCAGCACCGCGCCCATGGCCAGCAGCGGCACGGTCACGACCAGCGCGCCCCCTGCGGTGCGCGCCACGACCGCGCGGCCCCGCACCTCCCGCGGCAGGTAGCGCGTCAGGTCCGGGCCGGTCGCGGCCCAGCTCAGGCCGCCGCCCGCGAGCGTGCCGACGGCGGCGACCACCGCCGCCGGCGACCCCGCCCGCCGGCCGAGGACGGCGGACCAGTCGGCGTGGCCCGCCAGGTACGCGAAGACCGCCACGCTGAACGCGGCGAAGAGGTACGACGCCCCCCGCGCGCACCCGCGCAGCGCCAGGATGCCGAAGGCGGAGACCAGGCAGCTCGCGGCGACGAACACCACCAGCGCGGCCACGTCGAGCAGGGCCCCGCCGCGCACACCCGCCAGCAGGCGCGCCACGGTCAGCAGCGCGTACGCGCCCGTCACCGCGTTGGCGATCTCCCAGCCGCAGCGGGCGAGCCAGATCAGCGCGCCCGGCAGCAGGTTCCCGCGCTGCCCGAACACGGCCCGCGACAGTGCCATTCCGGGTGCGCCGCCACGCTTGCCCGCGAGCGAGATCAGGCCGACGATGCCGAACGAGAGGGCGGGCGCGACGGCGGCGACGACGAGGACCTGCCACAGGGCCAGCCCGTCGGAGACGACGAAGCCGGCGCCGACGGTGACGAGCAACACGGTGATGTTCGCCCCGGCCCAGGTGGGAAAGAGGGCACGCACACGTCCGGTACGTTCACCGTCCGGCACGGGATCGAGGCCGCGCGTCTCCACCGTGCTGTGCGAGGGGGCACCAGACATCGAAATAGGTTAGCAAAAGGTATAAATCGCCACGTCTTGCGCCATGTGACCGTCGGATGATCGTTCCATGCTCCTTCGCCCGGCCCGGGAGCGGCCGTGCCGGGCCGGGCGTGCTCGTGGCTGATACTGGGGAGCGTTATGGAACTCGTCATCCTTGTCGTAGTCATCGCAGTGGTCGTCATCGGCGGCCTCAGCGGGCTCGTGGTCGGCCGCAGCCGCAGCAGGAAGAAGCTGCCGCCGCCCCCGCCCGCCTCGCCCACCATCACCGCCCCGCCGGCCGAACCGCACGTCGGCGACGAGGCCGAGACCTCGCGGGACGAAAAGCGCCGCACGATCGAGGAGGTCGACCTCCCCGACGGGGCGACGGCGACCGAGACCCCGGTCGCCGTCGAGGACCCGGTGGTCGGGCTCGCGCCCGCGCCGCCGCTGGAGGTGCCCGAGCCGACCGCCGGCCGGCTCGTGCGGCTGCGCGCCCGCCTGGCCCGCTCGCAGAACTCCCTCGGCAAGGGCCTGCTCACGCTCCTGTCGCGCGAGCACCTCGACGAGGAGACCTGGGAGGAGATCGAGGACACGCTGCTGACCGCCGACGTCGGCGTGAAGCCGACACAGGAGCTGGTGGAGCGGCTGCGCGAGCGCGTGCGCGTCCTCGGCACCCGCAGCCCGGAGGAACTGCGCACCCTGCTGCGCGAGGAACTGATCACCCTGGTCGGCGCCGACCTGGACCGCGAGGTCAAGACCGAGAGCGGCCTCGACACGCCGGGCGTGGTCATGGTCGTCGGCGTCAACGGCACCGGCAAGACCACCACGACCGGCAAGCTGGCGCGCGTCCTTGTCGCCGACGGCCGTTCCGTCGTGCTCGGCGCCGCGGACACCTTCCGTGCCGCGGCCGCCGACCAGCTCCAGACCTGGGGCGAGCGCGTCGGCGCCCGTACCGTGCGCGGGCCCGAGGGTGGCGACCCGGCGTCCGTCGCCTTCGACGCCGTCAAGGAGGGCATCGCCGAGAGCGCGGACGTCGTCCTCATCGACACCGCGGGCCGCCTGCACACCAAGACCGGCCTGATGGACGAGCTGGGCAAGGTGAAGCGGGTCGTCGAGAAGCACGGTCCGCTCGACGAGGTGCTGCTCGTCCTCGACGCCACGACCGGCCAGAACGGGCTGGTGCAGGCGCGCGTGTTCGCGGAGGTCGTGGACATCACCGGCATCGTGCTGACCAAGCTCGACGGCACCGCGAAGGGCGGCATCGTGGTGGCCGTCCAGCGCGAGCTGGGCGTCCCGGTCAAGCTGGTGGGACTCGGTGAGGGCGCCGACGACCTGGCGCCGTTCGAGCCGGCCGCGTTCGTGGACGCGCTGATCGGCGACTGACCTCGGCCCCGGTCCCGGCCGCCGGCCGGACGCCGGGCCGGCGGGGCCGTGACGGAAGGGCGGGCGACCCGGTGGTCGCCCGCCCTTCGTCGTGCCCGGCCCTTCGTCGTACGCCGCGCGCCGTCCTGCACGTACGCCGCGCCCCGTCGTGCGCGTGCGCCGCCTCCGGTGCGGCCGTCACCCGGCGCGGCGTGCCGGCGGCCGTCAGGCTCCGCGCCGGGGCCGCGCCCGTCCCACCCGGTGGCAGGTGTACGCGAGGGTGCCGAGCAGCAGCCGCGCGGGCGGCACCGCCGGCGCGTCCGGCGAGGGCGGCCGCAGCCAGTGCGCGGGTCCGTGCGTGCCCATCGGGGAGGGCGGCGCCACCACGTGGGCGCCCTCTCCCAGCCCGGCGAGATCGAGGTCCGCGTCGTCCCAGCCCATGCGGTACAGCAGCGTGGGCAGCTCGGCGGCCGCGCCCGGCGCCACGAAGAAGTAGGCCCGGCCCGTCGGCGTCGCGAGGACGGGGCCCCGGGGCAGGCCCATACGCTCCAGGCGGGCGAGCGCGTGCACACCCGCGCCGAGCGCGACGTCGATCACGTCGAACCGGCGGCCCGCCGGCAGCAGCACGGCGGCACCCGGAACCTCGGACCACGCCCTCGTGACCTCGTCGAGCGTCGCGCCGGCGCGTACACCGGGGAAGAAGCCGAGCGGATGCGCGCCCGGCCGCGCGCAGAGCAGGTCGCCGCAGGAGCAGGCGCCCGAGGCCGAGGCGCGTGCGCCCGCCAGGACGTCCCAGCCCCACAGGCCGGTGTACTCGGCGACCGCGGTGCACTCCGTGGCGCGACCGCGGCGGCGCGATGCCGATCGCAGCTCCCGGATGTCCCGGATACCGCCGATGGTGAAGCCCATGCCCCCTCCAACGGGTCGAGCGCGCCGGTGGTTACGACTCGCAGTCTGCCCGTGACACTCCGTTGTCGACGGGGCGTCGGCGAGGGGGTGAGGAGGTATTGGGGGTGGTGCGAGTCGCTTCGCGCGCCCCGGTGCACCTCATTGACTCGGCCCCTGGCCGCAGCCTGTCAAGTGAATCGCGTCCGCTCCGGGGCGAGTTCAGTCGAAGGGGTGGCGAATGGTGGCGATTTCGCGAGGAATGCTGAATCCCCTAGCTGGAGGGGTGATCGTAGGATTACTTTCAGTGCACGAGTCGGGGAGAAGGGGTGTTCTCGTGAGTATGCCGGAGGCACTTCGAGCGGCTGTTCGAAGGGTGAATCTTCGGACGCGGCGCCCCGGAACACGGCATCCTTACAGCGGCTCGCGCGACGGATCGAGCGGATGGGGGCGTTCCAGGTGAGCGGCAGCGGCGCAGACGAGGCGGGCACGGGCAAACGCCCGAACGACCTGCTCGGCTCCTGGTTCGCGCGCAGCGGCTGGTCCAAGGGCGAACTCGCCCGCCAGGTCAACCGCAGGGCCCGCCAGATGGGCGCCCACCACGTGAGCACCGACACCTCCCGCGTGCGCCGCTGGCTCGACGGGGAGCAGCCCCGCGAACCCATCCCGCGCATCATGTCCGAGCTGTTCTCCGAGCGGTTCGGCTCCGTCGTCGCCGTCGAGGACCTCGGACTGCGCAGCGCCCACCAGTCGCCCTCAGCCGCCGGGGTCGACCTGCCGTGGGCCGGGCCCCAGACCGTCGCGCTGCTGAGCGAGTTCTCCCGCAGCGACCTCATGCTGGGGCGCCGCGGCTTCCTCGGCTCCTCACTCGCCCTGTCCGCGGGCCCGGCCCTCGTCGAGCCCATGCAGCGGTGGCTCGTGCCGACGCCCGGGGGCGGCGAGCCGGCGGCGCCCCCCGGGGAGCAGCCGGCCGCGCGGCGCACCCCCCGCCTGTCCGGGCCCGAGCTGGAGCTGCTGGAGTCGACCACCGCGATGTTCCGGCTCTGGGACGCGCAGTGCGGCGGCGGCCTGCGCCGCAAGGCCGTCGTGGGGCAGCTCCACGAGGTCACCGACCTGCTCCAGGAACCACTGCCCGGGGCGACCTCGCGCCGGCTGTTCACGTGCGCCGCGGAACTCGCCGAACTCGCCGGCTGGATGAGCTACGACGTGGGCCTCCAGCCCAACGCACAGAAGTACTTCGTCCTCGCCCTGCACGCCGCCAAGGAGGCCGGCGACCGCGCGCTCGGCTCGTACATCCTGTCCTCGATGAGCCGGCAGATGATCCACCTCGGCCGCCCCGACGACGCGCTCGAACTCGTCCACCTCGCCCAGTACGGCAGCCGGGACTGCGCCACCGCCCGCACCCAGGCCATGCTCCACGCCATGGAGGCGCGCGCGTACGCGGGCATGGGCCAGCCGAGCAAGTGCAAGCGCGCGGTGCGGATGGCCGAGGACACCTTCGCCGACGCCGGCGAGCAGGGCGAGAGCGACCCCGACTGGATCCGCTTCTTCACCGAGGCCGAACTGCACGCGGAGAACGCCCACTCCTACCGCGATCTGGCCTACGTCGCCGGCCGCAGCCCCGCGTACGCCTCCCTCGCGGAGCCCGTCATGGAGCGGGCCGTGGAACTCTTCCAGCAGGACGAGGACCACCAGCGCTCCTACGCGCTCAATCTCGTCGGCCTCGCCAGCGTCCACCTCCTCAAGCGCGAGCCCGAGCGGATGGCGGCCCCCGCCAGGGCGGCGCTGGACATCGCCCGCTCCATCCGCTCCGAACGCGTCAACACCCGGCTGCGCAAGACCGTCGACCAGGCCGTACGGGACTTCGAGGACGTCCCCGAGGTCGCCGAGCTGGGCGAACTGCTCGGCCCCCGCTTCCCGGAACGCGCGGAAGCGGTCTGATACCCCGGCCGCGGTGCTCACCCCGTACCGCCCGACACGGCTCCCCCGCCGACAGGACAGCAGGGTGACACCGCGGCCGGTCCACGTCCCGTCCCGCGTCCGGCCCGCACCGGCCCGCGCCCGGAACTCCGCCGGGAGCGGGGCGCAGGGGCAGGGCGCGGCGGGGGTTCACCGCGCCGTAACACCCCGCTCATCTTCGTCACCGCCCCGAAACACGGGGCGCGCCCACCGGTAACGGCCCTGCGCGAGCCTCCTCACCATAGGCGGCCCGTACGAAATGTCCGACAGGGCCGATCCGACCGACGGAGGGGACGCCGGCCTTGAATGGTGCAGATACCGCGTTCGTACTGATCAGTGCAGCACTCGTCATGCTGATGGCGCCGGGACTGGCGTTCTTCTACGGCGGCATGGTGCGGGTCAAGAGCGCCCTGAACATGCTGATGATGTCCGTCATCTCCCTCGCCGTGGTCAGCGTGCTGTGGGTGCTCTACGGCTACACGCTGGCCTTCGGGGACGACGCCGGCGGCGTCGGGCTCATCGGCAACCTCAGCCACCTCGGCATGAACGGCATCGATCCCGAGACGCTGACCGGCAAGGGCGGCATCCCGGTGCTCGCCTTCGCCTTCTTCCAGCTGATGTTCGCCGTGCTCACGCCCGCGCTCATGAGCGGGGCGCTCGCCGACCGCGTGAAGTTCAGCGCCTGGACCCTGTTCATCGCCCTGTGGGTGACGGTCGTCTACTTCCCGATCGCGCACTGGGTGTGGCAGTCCGGCGGCTGGCTGTTCAAGCTCGGCGTCATCGACTTCGCCGGCGGCACCGCCGTCCACATCAACGCCGGCATCGGCGGACTGGCCGCCGTCCTCGTCGTCGGCAAGCGCATCGGCTTCAAGAAGGACCCGATGCGGCCGCACAGCCTGCCGCTGGTCGTCATAGGGGCCGCACTCCTGTGGTTCGGCTGGTTCGGCTTCAACGCCGGCTCGGCCCTGGCCGCCAACGGCACCGCCGCCAACATGGCCTTCAACACCCAGATCGCCACCGCCGCCGCGATGATCGGCTGGCTCGCCTACGAACGCGTCAAGCACGGCGCGTTCACCACCCTCGGCGCCGCGTCCGGCGCCGTCGCGGGCCTCGTCGCCATCACCCCCTCCGGCGCCGCGGTGAACGCCTGGGGCGCCCTGCTCATCGGCGTCGTCGCCGGGGCCGTCTGCTCCTGGGCCGTCAGCCTCAAGTTCAAGCTCGGCTACGACGACTCGCTCGACGTCGTCGGCGTCCACCTCGTCGGCGGCGTCATCGGCACCCTGCTCGTGGGCGTCCTCGCCACCGGCGGCGTCGCCGGCCTCACCCAGCTCGGCAAGCAGGCCGCCGGAGCCTTCTCCGTCATGGCCTACTCCTTCGTGGTCTCCTGGCTGCTCGCGAAACTCGTCGACAAGACGATCGGCTTCCGCGCCTCCGAGGACGACGAGATCACCGGACTCGACATGACCCAGCACGCCGAGTCGGCGTACGACTACACCGGCGTCGGCGGTGCGGCCGTGCACCGCGGCGGCGCGCCCGCAGCCGACCGCGCGGCAGCGGCGAAGACCCCGAAGGTGGACGCATGAAACTCATCACCGCCGTCGTGAAGCCGTACCGGCTCGACGAGGTCAAGGAGGCCCTCCAGGCCTTCGGCGTACAGGGACTGACCGTCACCGAGGCGAGCGGCTACGGGCGCCAGCGCGGCCACACCGAGGTCTACCGGGGCGCCGAGTACACCGTCGACCTCGTCCCCAAGGTGCGCATCGAGGTCCTCGTCGAGGACGGCGAAGCCGACGACGTCGTGGAACTCGTCGTGAAGGCCGCCCGCACCGGCAAGATCGGCGACGGCAAGGTCTGGACCGTGCCCGTCGAGACCGCCGTGCGGGTGCGCACCGGCGAACGCGGCCCCGATGCCCTCTGAGGACGCCGCCCCGCCGCCGGGTGCCTCCTACGCGGGCGACCGGCTGCGCCTCCTCCAAGAAGGGGCGCGGTCGGGCCGCCCGCGGCGCGAGGCCCTCGCCGCGCTGACCGACGACTGGCTCCGGCACCTGTTCGACGCCGCGGCCGCCCGCGCCGGTGTCCGGGGAGCCGCCCTGGTGGCCGTCGGCGGCTACGGGCGCGGCGAGCTCTCCCCGCGCAGCGACCTCGACCTGCTCCTGCTGCACGACGGCGCCCCCTCCGCCGCCGTGGCGGCGCTCGCGGAGCACCTCTGGTACCCCGTGTGGGACCTCGGCCTCGCCCTCGACCACTCCGTGCGCACTCCCGCCGAGGCGCGCCGGACGGCCGCGGACGACCTCAAGGCGCACCTCGGACTCCTCGATGCGCGTCCGGTCGCGGGCGACGCGGCGCTCGCCACCGCGCTGCGCACCACCGTCCTCGCCGACTGGCGCAACCACGCCGTGCGGCGCCTGCCCGAACTGGCCGAACTCTGCCGCGAGCGCGGCGAGCGCCACGGCGAGCTGCGCTTCCTGCTCGAGGGCGACCTCAAGGAGTCCCGTGGCGGCCTCAGGGACGCCACCGCCCTGCGGGCCGTCGCCGCCTCCTGGCTCGCCGACGCGCCCCGCGAGGGGCTCGCCGGGGCCCGCACCGCGCTCCTCGACGTCCGCGACGCCCTCCACCTCACCACCGGACGCGCCGGCGACCGGCTCGCACTCCAGGAACAGGACGCCGTCGCCGCGGCGCTCGGGCTGCCGGACGCGGACGCGCTGCTGCGCCGGGTCTACGAGGCCGCCCGCACCCTCTCGTACGCCTCCGACGTCACCTGGCGCGAGGTGCAGCGCGTCGTGCGGGCACGGTCCGCGCGCCCCCGGCTGCGCGCGCTGCTGGGCGGCGGCGCGAAGCGCGCAGCCGAGCGGACGCCCCTGGCGGACGGTGTCGTGGAGCAGGAGGGCGAGGCCGTCCTCGCCCGCACCGCGCGCCCCGAGCGGGACCCCGTG
>NZ_JAKGCV010000189.1 GCF_021556455.1 Streptomyces fuscigenes
CTCCCGCTCCCCCGCCACGGCCCGTCCCGCGACCGGCTCCCCGGCCGCCGCGGGGCGCCGGCCCGCCGCCCGGGCTCAGCTGGTCTCGGTGACCTTCGCCAGCGCGCGGGGCGCGTCCGGGTCCTGGCCGCGCGCGATCGTCACCTCGTACGCGAGCAGCTGGAGCGGCAGGATCTCCAGGATCGGCTGGACCTCCTCCGCGACGCCCGCCGTCGGCAGGACGAACCCCGCCGACGCCCCCAGGACGGCCGCCTCGTGGCCGACGACGCACAGGTCGGCCCCCCGGCCCCGCAGGCGGTCCAGCACCGGCCGCAGCGCCTCGCCGCCCCGCCCGTCCGGCACGACGGCGACGACCGGGGAGATGTTGTCGACCATCGCGAGCGGCCCGTGCAGCAGGTCGGCGCCGGAGTAGGCGAGCGCCGGGACGTAGCTCGTCTCCATGAGCTTGAGCGCCGCCTCCTTGGCCGTCGGATAGCCGTAGCCGCGCGAGGTGAGGACCATCCGCTCGGCGAAGCGGTAGCGGGCGGCGAGCGAGCGGACCTCGTCCTGGCGGCCGAGCACCCGCTCCGCGAGTCCGGGCAGCCCCGCGGCCGCCGTCCCGTCGCCTTCGGCGAGGCCCTCCACGAAGAGGTAGAGCGCCAGCAGGGTCGCCGTGTACGTCTTGGTGGCGGGCAGCGCCCTCTCGGGGCCCGCCAGGACGTCGATGTGGAACTCGCAGACCGCGGCCAGCGGCGAGTCGGGGCTGTTGGTGACGGCGAGCGTGACGGCGCCGGCCTCGCGGGCCGCGCGGGTGGAGGCGACGAGGTCGGGCGAGCCCCCGGACTGGCTGACCGTGATCATCAGCACGTCGGTGAGGTCGGGGCGCGCGCCGTAGGCGGTGACGGTCGACATGGAGGCGAGGCCGCACGGCAGGCCGCGCCGGATCTCCAGCAGGTACTTCGCGTACAGCGCGGCGTTGTCCGACGTGCCGCGCGCGGACAGCAGGACGAAGCGGGGCCGGCGCGCGGCCACGGCCCGGGCCGTCTCCCGGATGGGCCCGGCACCCTCGTCGAGGATCCGGCGCAGCACGTCGGGCTGCTCCGCCATCTCGCCCGCCATGACCGCACCGGGCTGCTCGCTCGCTGACATCTGCCCGCCTCCACCCGCGTCCGTCGGCCGCCGCCGCGCGCTCCGGGGACCGGGGGCCCGGGTGCGAGTGCGCGGCAGGCGCGTTCTCCCCGCGTTCCCCCAGTCGACCACGGCAGGAAGCGGACCCGCCATCCGGCGCGGGGGGCCGGTCTGCTAAATTGGTCTATACCACATGTCGGACGCGGGCTCGACCGCAGCGGGGATGGGCAGGAAAAGCGTGGAAGTCGTCATCGTCCAGGATGCCGCCGCCGGCGGCGAGACCGTTGCTCAGAGCATCGCGCAGCTGCTGCGCGCCAAGCCGGACGCGCTGCTCGGCGTCGCCACCGGCTCCACCCCCGGCCCCGTCTACCGGGCGCTGACCGCGAAGGTCCGGGCGGGCGAGGTCGACGCGTCGGCCGCGCGCATAGCCCAGCTCGACGAGTACGTCGGGCTGCCCGCGGGCCACCCGGAGTCGTACCGCTCCGTGCTGATGCGCGAGGTGGTGGAGCCGCTCGGACTCGGCGCGGCGTCCTTCATGGGACCCGACGGCAGCGCCGAGGACGTCCGGGCCGCCTGCCTCGCGTACGACGGCGCGCTCGCCGCCGCGGGCGGTGTCGACCTCCAGTTGCTCGGGATCGGCACGGACGGGCACATCGGCTTCAACGAGCCGTGCTCCTCGCTCGCCTCGCGGACCCGCATCAAGACGCTGACGGAGCAGACCCGCGTCGACAACGCGCGCTTCTTCGACGGCGACATCGCGCAGGTCCCCCGGCACGTCATCACCCAGGGCATCGGCACGATCCTGGAGGCCCGGCACCTGGTGCTGCTCGCCACCGGGGAGAACAAGGCCGACGCGGTCGCGCTCGCCGTCGAGGGTCCGGTCGCCTCGGTCGTGCCGGCCTCCGCGCTGCAACTGCACCCGCACGCCACGGCCGTGGTGGACGAGGCCGCCGCGTCCAAGCTCAAGCTCGGGGACTACTTCCGCGCGACGTACGCGGCCAAGCCCGCGTGGCAGGGCCTGTAGGCCCGGGCCCTCCGCCCGCCCCCGCGGCCCGCTCCTTCCCGCCGAAGGGGCGGGCCGCGGCGCGGGCGCGCCCCGGTGAGAGCAGGCACTCCCCCGCGCACGGCACGACGGTGCCGGGCCGCCCCGCTGGGGGCCGCCCGGCACCGTCGTGCTGTCCCGCTCCCGTTCAGCGCCGCCCGGCGATCACCTCCGCGGCCGCCTGTGCGCACACCCGGGCGGCGCCGTGGGTGGCGATGTGCAGGGCTCCTCGCGGCGGCGCCACGTCGAGGCCCATCTCGACGACCGTCGTGCCGGGCCGTTCGGCGGTCAGCTGGTCCAGCGCGCGGGCGGTCCAGGGGTGGCGGTGCACGTCGCGCACCGCGATGACGAGGGGCCGTCCCGCCGAGGCGCCGAGCACGGCGCCCGGCGCGTAGGTGTCCTCGGTGTACGTGTCCGACTCGGTGCCGGGCAGCAGCCGTGCGAGCTCCGGGCCGACGCCCCAGGGCGTCCGGGTGCCCACGGCGATGTTGGCCGCGCCGCCGAGGACCGCGACGTACGCGGGGCCCGTCAGGGCTTCGGCGGTACCGGTGACCCGCAGGGCCCGGCGCGCGGCGACCAGTCCGACGGGGTCGCCGGACGCGCTCCCCTCCTGCTCCGGCGCGCCGGGGCGCGCCGCCCTCGCCCGCTGCGTCCAGTCGGCGAGCGCGCGCACCCGCGCGGCCGCGTCGGCCAGTCGCTCCTCGGGCAGTTCCCCCTCGCGCACGGCCGCGACGATCGCGTCGCGCAGCCGCAGCACGGTCCCCTCGTCGAAGGGGCCGCCGCCGACGCAGATGGCGTCGGCCCCGGCCGCGATCGCGAGGGCCGTGCCGTGTTCGGTGCCGTAGGTGGCGGCGATGGCGTCCATGTCCATGCCGTCCGTGATGATCAGGCCCTCGAAGCCCAGCTCCTCGCGCAGCAGCCCGGTGAGGATGCGTCCGCTGAGGGTGGCGGGGCGGTCGGGGTCGAGCGCGGGCGAGATGATGTGCGCGCTCATGACGGCCTTGGCGCCGGCCGCGACGGCCGCCCGGAACGGCAGCAGGTCGCGGGAGCGCAGCGTGTCGAGGCCCACGTCGATGCGCGGCAGCGCGTGGTGCGAGTCGACGGCCGTGTCCCCGTGGCCCGGGAAGTGCTTCGCCGAGGCGGCGACGCCCGCGCTCTGCAGGCCCTCGACGTACGCGGCGGAGTGCCGGGCCACGAGCTCGGGATCGGAGCCGAACGAGCGCACGCCGATGACCGGGTTGTCCGGGTTGGAGTTGACGTCGACGGACGGCGCCCAGTCCAGGTCGATGCCGCAGGCGGCGAGCGCGCGGCCGAGGCTCGCCGCGACGTCGCGGGTCAGCGCGGTGTCGTCGACGGTGCCCAGCGCGTAGTTGCCGGGGACGGACGACCCCTGGCCGACCTCGATGCGGGTGACGTCGCCGCCCTCCTCGTCGACCGCGATCAGCAGGCCGGGGTGGTCGGCGCGCAGTTGGGCGGTGAGCCGGGCGAGCTGGGCCGGGGACTCGACGTTGCGGCCGAACAGGGCGACGGACGCGAGGCCCTCGTCCAGGCGGCGCAGCACCCAGTCCGGGGCCTCGGTGCCGGCGAAGCCCGGCTGGAGCACGGCGAGCGCGTCGCGCTCCAGGGTGCCTGCGCCCGTGAGGCCGGTGGCGGCGGCGGTCATCCCTTCACCGCCCCCGCGGTCATGCCGGAGCCGGCGCGCCGCTGCATGATGAGGAAGACGACCACGACGGGCAGCGTGAACAGCGAGGCCGCGGCCATGGTGGCGCCCCAGTCGTCGCCGAAGTTGGTCTGGAACTCGGTCAGCCACAGGGTCAGCGTCGCGCCGCTGTCCTTGTTGAGGATGAGCACGAGGGCGTACTCGTTCCACGCCGTGATGTAGCCGAACAGCGACGTCGCCATCAGGCCGGGCGCGAGCAGCGGCAGGACGACCCGGATGAACGCCTGGAAGCGGGTGCACCCGTCGACGAGGGCCGCCTCCTCCAGTTCCTTGGGCACGGCGGCGATGAACCCGCGCAGCGTCCAGACGGTGAACGGCAGGACCATCATCATGTAGAAGAGGGTCAGCGGGAGCAGGCTGTTGAGGGCGTCGCTGTCGCGGACGATCAGGTAGACGGAGATCGTGAGGACCTCCCAGGGCGCCATCTGCGCCATCATGATCATCAGGATGAACGCCTTGCGGCCCTTGAAGCGCATGCGGGCGACGGCGAACGCCGAGAGCGTCGCGACGATCAGCGACAGCAGTACCGCGCCGAGCGTGACGGTGAAGCTGTTGCGCACGAACGTCCAGAAGCCGGGGGCGTGCACGGCCTTGGTGAAGTGCGCGAAGGTCGCGTGGACCGGGAAGAACACCGGCGTGGAGGAGACGATGTCCAGGTCCGGCTTGAACGCCGTCGTCACCATCCAGTAGACGGGGAAGACGAAGAACACGAAGAGGACGACGGCGACGATGTTGGGCCAGAGCCGGCCGGCCAGGGAGCGCCTCACAGCTCGTCCTCCTCTTTCAGGATGACGCGGAAGTAGTAGGACATCAGGGCCGCCAGGATGACGATGGTGAGCATGGAGATGGCGGCGCCGGTGCCGAAGTGCTGGTTGCCGAAGCCCTCCACGTAGGCGTACACCGGCAGGGTCTCGGTGAGCCCCTCGGGCCCGCCCGCGTTCAGCGCGTAGACCTGGGTGAACGCCTTGAAGACCCAGATGATCTCCAGGAACGTCGTGCTCAGGAAGAACGGCTTGAGCATCGGGAAGACCACTTGCCAGAACGTGCGCCAGGCGCCGGCGCCGTCCATCCGCGCCGCCTCGAAGATCTCCGCGGAGACGGTCGTCAGGCCCGCGAAGAGGTTGAGCGCGACGAAGGGCAGGGAGCCCCAGACGACCAGCAGCGTGATCACGGCGAAGGTGGAGAGCTGGTGGCTGAACCAGTTGTAGTCGTGCATGGAGTGCCAGCCGACGGCGTTGAGGCCCCAGTTGACGACGCCGTTCTGGGTGTCGAACAGCCACTGGTAGACCGTGGTGGCCGCGACGTAGGGCATGGCCCAGGCGAAGACCAGTCCGATGGACAGCAGCAGCCGCATCTTCTTGCCGAGGCGGTTGAGCAGCAGTCCGATGAGCGAGCCGCCGACCATGATGAGGACGACGTTGACGAGGGTGAACGCGACCGAGCGGCCGGCGGTGTGCCAGAACTCGGAACTCGTCAGCTGGTCGGTGTAGTTGCCGAAGCCGTTCCACTCGGTGGTGTGCTGGATCAGCTGGAACGGTTCGAGGGTCTGGAACGAGATGAGCAGGTTGCGGACGAGCGGGTAGCCGAGCAGCAGTGCCGTCGCGGCCAGCGTCGGCAGCAGCAGCAGGTACGGCACGAAACGCGCGGCGCGCCCCGAGCCCGACGGGCGGGCCGGTCTGCCGGAGCCGGCGCTCCCGGCGACGGTGAGTGCGGCGGCGGCCGTCGGCGGGGTCACCGCCGGGTCGGGTCCCCTGGTCTTGGTGCCTCTGTACTGCGCGGCCATGCTTCTCGCTTCCTCGTACCGTCCGCTGCCAACGCTTCAGCCCGCCGCCGCCCCGCCCGCCGCGGTCCGCGGGGAGGCGGGGCGGCGGCGGGCGGGGAGCGGAGGGTGGTCGGGGCCTGCCCCTTGGGCTGAGCCGTTACTTCTGGCTGAGCCGCTTGTCCATCTCGACGTCGGCCTTCTGAGCGGCCGCCGACGGGGACTGGCCCTGCAGGACGCCCGTCATGAACAGCGTCGTGATCGGGTTGGGCGCGTTCTCGACGCTGCCCCACTCGGGGATCAGCGGCGTGGTGCCGCCGTTGGCGGCCGCGGCCGCGGAGACCGTGCCGAACTCGTTGCCCTGGAGGTTGGTGTTGAGCGCCGCCTTGTTCGGGACGACGCCGCCCTCCTTCGCGAGCGCGCCCTCGAACTGGTCCGACATGGCCAGCTTGAGGAAGTTCAGCGCGCCCTTGGGGTTCTTGGTCCCCTGCGAGATGGCGAGGTTCGAGCCGCCGAGGAAGACCGCGGCGGTCTTGTCGGCCGTCTTGCCCGGCATCGGGAAGTAGCCGATCTGGTCCTTCAGCTTCGGGTTCTTGGTGAGCGCGCCCGCGCCCTCCCAGCCGAGGCCGAGGAACGCGCCGACGTCGCCCTTGGCGAACACGTCGGACTGCTGCGGCGTCGCCTCGTCCTTGTCCTTGGGCGCCGTGCCGAACGAGTTCAGCTTCTTGTACAGGTTGATGGCCTGCGCGGCCTGCGGCGTGTCCAGGTTGGCCTTGTAGGTGTCGCCGTCCTTCTTGACGAGGTCGGCGCCCGCGTCGAGCAGCAGTCCGTCGAAGGCGTACCAGTCCTGGCCGGGCAGGTAGAACGCGTCCTTGGTGCCCTTGGCCTTGATCTTGCCCAGGTCCTTGAACAGCTCGTCCTGCGTCTTGGGCGTGGCGGTGATGCCCGCGTCGGCCCAGATCTTCTTGTTGTAGATGACGACACGGCTGGCCGCGTACCACGGCACGGCGATCTGCTTGCCGTCGAAGACCGCGGACTTGGACATGGCGGGCAGCCAGTCGGACGCGCCGAGCGCCGCCTTGTCACTGTCGAGGGCCTTCAGGCCGCCCGTCTGGGCGTAGTACGGGGTCTGCGTGTTGCCGACCTCGATCACGTCCGGCGGGGTCGACTCGGAGAGCGCGGTGGTCAGCTTCTGCTGGATGCCGTCCCACGGCTGCACCGCGATCTTGACCTTCTTGCCGGGGTACTTCTTCTCGTACGCCGCGGTGATCTGCTTCGTCCAGTTGGGCGGGTTGGAACCGCTCATCAACCACACGGTGATGGTATTTCCGGCGTCCCCGCCACTCGCCTTGCCGTCGCTGCCGCCGGAGCCGCCGCACGCGGCGACACCGATCATCATCCCCGCGACACCGATCGCCCCTATGAGCTTCCGCTTCACGCCACCCTCCTCAGGGAATCCCGCTACCCCCCGCCCACCGCGAAGACTGACGACACGTACTGCTCGGGCCGGGACGTGGTCTTTAATGGTTTAGACCAGTACCGGGGAGCTTGGCCTAGACCTTTAGGGGTGTCAAGGGTGTATAAGAAGGGCTGTCGTGTCCGTTATCGGACCGACACCTGAGGGAGGGCGGGCCAAGTCCCGACCACGGGGCCGTGTCCCAGCACCGCGCCGTGCCACCATGTGAGCCGCGACAGACGGAGGAGCCGGTGACGGCAGGAGCAGAGCCGGGAAGGCAGGTCATGGCGGACGGGGGAACCGGCACCACCGACACCGAGGGTAGCGGCGCACCCGTCACCCGGACCGCCCGGGTACCGAAGTATTACCGCCTCAAGAGGCATCTGCTGGACATGACGCGGACGATGCCGCCCGGCACGCCGGTGCCCCCCGAGCGCACGCTCGCCGCGGAGTTCGACACCTCCCGCACCACGGTGCGCCAGGCCCTCCAGGAACTCGTCGTCGAGGGCCGGCTGGAGCGCATCCAGGGCAAGGGCACCTTCGTCGCGAAGCCCAAGGTCTCCCAGGCACTCCAACTCACCTCGTACACCGAGGACATGCGGGCCCAGGGCCTCGAACCCACCTCCCAGCTGCTGGACATCGGCTACGTGACCGCCGACGACAACCTCGCCGGGCTCCTGGAGATCTCGGCCGGCGGCAGGGTGCTGCGCATCGAGCGGCTCCGGCTCGCCAGCGGCGAGCCCATGGCGATCGAGACCACGCACCTGTCCGCCAAGAGGTTCCCCGCGCTGCGCCGCTCGCTCGTCAAGTACACCTCGCTGTACACCGCGCTGGCCGAGGTCTACGGCGTGCACCTGGACCGGGCCGAGGAGACCATCGAGACCTCGCTCGCCACCCCCCGCGAGGCGGGACTCCTGGGCACCGACGTCGGCCTGCCCATGCTGATGCTCTCGCGCCACTCCGTCGACCAGGGCGGCGAGGCCGTCGAGTGGGTCCGCTCGGTCTACCGGGGCGACCGCTACAAGTTCGTGGCCACGCTGGAGCGGCCCGCGGGCTGAAGGGCCGCCCACCGGCACCGAGTCGGGGCCGCGCCGAAAGGCGCGCCGCCCCGGGCCGGACCGCCGCCGACCTCCGCGGCCCCGCGACCGAGCGACCCCGCGCCCCGCGCCCCGCGCCTCCGCGCTGAAAGAGACCGCCGAACCACGCCCCCCGCGGGCCCCGCCGCGGTTGTCCGACGATCGGCTGTTCGGTTCGGCGGGCAACGTTGCCGTTCCGATACGCGGACGGGGGGTGACGCGCCGCTTATCCCACGCTTAGATGGCCAGCGCACGACCAGGTGATCACGTGAGGGGGACGGAGCCCATGCCCGAAGTTCCAGAGGAACCCGACACCCCGGCCGGAGACCGGCCCCCGGTCGTGACGCCGCTGCGCGTGGTCATCGGCGTGTGCCTGGTGATCCCGTTCGTCGCGATGCTCTGGGTGGGCTCCTACGCACGGGTCGACCCGACGTTCATCGGGATCCCGTTCTTCTACTGGTACCAGCTGATGTGGGTGCTCATCACGACGGCACTCACCATGGTCGCCTACAAGCTCTGGCAGCACGACCAGCGTTCCCGGGCGGCCGCACGCGCCGGGCGTGAAGGAGGTGCCGCGCGATGAACGGCGGCGGTGTCAACGGCGTCGCGCTCGGCGTCTTCATCTTCTTCTTCCTCGCCGTGACCGTGATGGGTTTCCTCGCGGCCCGCTGGCGCAGGGCGGCCAACGACCAGAGCCTGGAGGAATGGGGCCTCGGCGGCCGGTCGTTCGGCACCTGGGTGACCTGGTTCCTGCTGGGCGGCGACCTCTACACGGCGTACACGTTCGTCGCCGTGCCCGCCGCGATCTACGCGGCCGGCGCGTCCGGCTTCTTCGCCGTGCCGTACACGATCCTCGTGTACCCGCTGATCTTCACGTTCCTGCCGCGCCTGTGGTCGGTCTCGCACCGCCACGGGTACGTGACGCCCTCCGACTTCGTGCGCGGGCGCTTCGGTTCGAAGGGCCTCTCGCTCGCGGTCGCGATCACGGGCATCCTCGCCACGATGCCCTACATCGCCCTCCAGCTCGTCGGCATCCAGGCCGTACTGGACGTGATGGGCATCGGCGGCGGCGACGGCACCAACTGGTTCGTCAAGGACCTGCCGCTGTTCATCGCCTTCCTCGTGCTGGCCGCGTACACGTACGTCTCGGGCCTGCGCGCGCCGGCGCTGATCGCGTTCGTCAAGGACGGCCTCATCTACATCGTCATCCTCGTCGCGATCATCTACATCCCGATCCGGCTGGGCGGCTTCGACGACGTCTTCGCGAAGGCCGCGCACGCCTTCTCGCAGGTCTCCCCGGCGACCGGCAAGCCGAAGGGCGCGCTCGCGCCGCCCGCCACCGGCCAGTGGGGCTACGCGACGCTCGCGCTCGGCTCCGCGCTGGCCCTGTTCATGTATCCGCACTCCATCACGGCGACGCTCTCCAGCCGCAGCCGTGAGGTCATCCGCCGCAACACCACGATCCTGCCGCTGTACTCGCTGATGCTCGGCCTGCTGGCCCTCCTCGGCTTCATGGCGATCGCGGCGGGGGTCAAGGTCACCAACGGCCAGCTGGCGATCCCGACGCTGTTCGCGCAGATGTTCCCGAGCTGGTTCGCGGGCGTGGCGTTCGCGGCGATCGGCATCGGCGCGCTGGTGCCGGCGGCGATCATGTCGATCGCGGCGGCCAACCTCTTCACCCGCAACATCTACCGGGACTTCTTCAAGCCCGACGCCTCGCCGGCGCAGGAGGCCCGCGTCTCCAAGCTGGTGTCGCTGCTGGTGAAGGTCGGCGCCCTGATCTTCGTGCTCGGCATGGACAAGACCGTGGCGATCAACTTCCAGCTGCTGGGCGGCATCTGGATCCTCCAGACCATGCCGGCGATCGTCAGCGGCCTGTTCACCCGCTGGTTCCACCGCTGGGCGCTGCTCGTCGGCTGGGCGGCCGGCATGGTCTACGGCACGCTCGCCGCGTACGGCGTCGCGAGCCCGACGCAGAAGCACTTCGGCGGCTCGTCGGCGGAGATCCCGGGCATCGGGCAGATCGGCTACATCGGCATGACCGCGTTCGTGCTGAACGTGCTGGTCGCCGTCGTCCTCACGTTCGCCTTCCGGGCCTTCAAGGCGCCCGAGGGCACGGACGAGACCACCGCGTCCGACTACGTGGCCGACGCGGGCGACAAGGACGTGAAGGTGGAGCTGCCGCCGGCGCCGGTCAACTGACACGGCCCCGGGGCCGGGACCGCACGCGGGCCCGTTCCCCGCTCCCGGGCTACCGGGCTACCGGGCCTCGGGGTCTCCGGGTCTCCGGGCCCCCCGCGGGACGCAACCCCCGCGGAAGCACCGGGCAGGCGCACGGCGGCGGGCCGCCGGCACCCCCTCACCGGGGCGCCGGCGGC
>NZ_JAKGCV010000018.1 GCF_021556455.1 Streptomyces fuscigenes
GGCGGCTGCGGGCAGTCCCGGGCGGGCGCGGCGCCGGACGCCGCGCCCGCCCGGCCGGCGCGGGCGCCTCACATCGCGTCGGCGACCGTTTCGAAGAACGCCGCGTGCGCGTGATGGCTCGCCGGCGGCTCCGGATTCCACGGCAGGATCTGCGCGCGCTCCGCGATCTCCCGCCACCCGGCGCTCCCGGCCAGCCGCTCGGCGGACGCCGCGTTGGTCCGTACGTCGGCGAGCACGATGTCGGGCCGCAGCGCGGCGGCCTCCTCCCACTCGACCGTGCGCCAGTTGCCCCCGGCGTCGTCCCCCGGCCCGGTCAGGGCGACTCCCAGGTCCCGCAGCGCCCGCAGGTCCGGCCAGGCGGCGGCCCGGGCGAGGTACGCCGTCTCGGCGCCCGCGGCCGAGAGGGCCAGCACGCGGGGGCGCGCCGTACGTGCGGCGAGCGTACGCAACCGCTCCTGCGCCCGCGCCAGTTCGGCCTGCCCCGTCTCCGTGGCCCCGGGCCGCGCGCCGAGCGCCCGGGCGAGGTCCGCGAACCGGTCTCGCAGGGCGGCCAGCGAGCGCGACGTGCCGACGTCCAGCACGACGAGGGGCACCTGCTCGCCCAGGTGCTTGGCCGTGTCGGGGTCCAGGCCGTAGACCTGGTCGCCGCCGTAGGTCACGGCCACGACCAGGTCGGGCGCCGCCGCGAGCAGTCCGTCCAGGTCGACCCCGCTGCCGGAGCCGAAGGACCGTATCTCCTCGAGGGGCAGGCCGCCCGCCTTGGCCGGGTCCTGGGCTGCGCCGTCGTGGTGCGAGCCGAAGAGCCCCTCGGGCCGCAGCCCGTGGTCCCAGAGCGTCGCGCCGGCCTGGATGTACGCCACGAACCGCTCGGGGCGGCTCGGCGCGGTGACCCGGAGGCCGCGGTCGTCCGTGAAGTCCCAGGTGTGCTGCGCATCCATCGTCGCACTCGCCTCGATCCCGTCGGTAGTGGTCCCTGAGCGGCGCGCCCGGCGCCTCTCACTGACTGCCCAGCGGGGAGCGGCCGGATACCAACGGAGGCCGGGGAAAGGCGACATGCCCCCACCGGAGGCTCACAGAACCGACACGTCGCTGACGGGCCGGCGACCGCCCGGCCCCCCCCGCCCGTCACCCGGGCACGGGGCAGAGGGGCACGGGGCACGCGCGGCCGACCGCACACGTACCGGTGCCGCGTGCCACCGCCCGGTAGCGCGTGCGAAGCCGCGGGGCGTTCGCGGGGGTCGTGCTCCGCGGCGGCGCCGCCGTGCGGACTCGTGCGACGGCGTGCGCCCTCGCCCGGCTCGCCACGGAGCCGGCGACCGCCCCGGCACCGTCGCGGAACGGCGGGACCCCCGTGCGCGGCGCGGAGCGCGCACGGGGGTCCCGGGAGGGCACAGGGCCCCGTCACACCTTGCGGTAGTCGTACGCCTCCGTGGCTGCCGCCACCACCGCGTCCAGACCGGCGCCCGCCGAGGCGGTCACCGTCGCGGCGACCGCGCCCTCGACGAACGGCGCGTCCACCAGCCGCGCGTTCTCCGGCAGTTCGTCCTCGTCGAGGAGGAGCGTCTTCACCGTCAGGACGGCGCTGCCGACGTCCACCAGCAGCGCCACGCCCGCCCCGCGGTCCACCTCGGCCGCCGCAGCGACGATGAGTTCCGAACTCGTGCCGAGTCCGCCGTCCGGCGTGCCGCCCGCCGCCGCCACCGGCGCCGTCGTGCCGCCGCCCGCGAGCCCCTTCGCCAGCTCGGCGACGGAGGACGCGACGGCGGCGCTGTGCGACACCAGCACGATTCCGACCAGCCCCGCGTCCGCCTGTGCGTCCCCCGCGCTCACTGCCCGCTCCCCGCTGCCGGGGCCTGCCCGGCGATCTCGGCCAGAGTCGTGACCAGCAGCGCCGCCGACGTGGCACCCGGGTCCTGGTGGTCGATGCTGCGCTCGCCGAGGTAGCTCGCCCGGCCCTTGCGCGCGAGCAGGGGCGTCGTCGCCACCGCGCCCTCCTCGGCGGCGCGCGCGGCCCCCTCGTACGACGTCGCCAGGGCGTCGACCGCGGGCTCCAGCGCGTCCAGCATCGTCTTGTCGCCCTTCGCGGCGCCGCCGAGCTGGGCGACCGCCGCCACGCCCTGGCCCAGGGCGTCCGCGAGCGCCGCACGGTCCACCTCGGCGGCGTCGCCCAGGGCCTTGCCCGTACGGCGCAGCAGGGTGCCGTACAGCGGACCGGACGCCCCGCCGACCGTGGAGATCAGCTGCCGACCCGCCAGCGTCAGTACGGCGCCCGGGGTGGCCGGGGCGTCCTTGGCCAGCACCTCCGCCACGGCCCGGAAGCCGCGCTGGAGGTTGCTGCCGTGGTCCGCGTCGCCGATCGCCGCGTCGAGATCGGTCAAGCGGGACGCCTCACGCTCCACGGCGGCCGCGCAGGCGGTCAGCCACCTGATGAAGAAGGCCGCATCGAGGGCCTGCCCGGACTCTTGCTCTGCCACGTCATCTCCTCGCGCCCGAACTGCGTGCTGCCCCGGCCGCGCAGGCGGCCGCGCGCACCGGGACCGTACGAACCCCCGGCACGTCAGCGGCCCCAGCGCAGCGCGGGGGTCGAAACCGGCGCGTCCCACAGCCGCAGCAGGTCGTCGTCCACCTCGCAGAGGGTGACCGAGCAGCCCGCCATGTCCAGGGACGTCACGTAGTTGCCGACGAGCGTACGGGCCACCGTGACGCCACGCTCACCCAGCACCCGCTGCACCTCGGCATTGAACCCGTACAGCTCCAGCAGCGGGGTGGCGCCCATGCCGTTGACCAGCGCGAGCACCGGCCCGCGGGGCTGCAGGTCCTCCAGGATCGCGGCGACGGCGAAGTCCGCGATCTCCCGCGACGTCATCATGGCGCGGCGCTCGCGGCCGGGCTCGCCGTGGATGCCGATGCCGAGCTCCAGCTCCCCCTCCGGCAGGTCGAAGGTGGGGCTGCCCTTCGCGGGGGTGCTCACGGCGGTGAGCGCGACGCCGAAGCTGCGCGACGCCTCGCTGACCTGCCGGGCGATCGTCTCGACGCGTTCGAGCGGCATGCCCTCGTCGGCCGCGGCGCCCGCGATCTTCTCGACGAACAGGGTGCCGCCGGTGCCGCGCCGGCCCGCGGTGAACAGGCTGTCGGTGACCGCGACATCGTCGTGGACCAGCACCTTGGCGACCTGGATGCCCTCGTCCTCGGCCAGCTCGGCCGCCATGTCGAAGTTGAGCACGTCGCCGGTGTAGTTCTTCACGACGAACAGCACGCCGGACCCGCTGTCGACGGCGGCCGCCGCACGCACCATCTGGTCGGGTACGGGGCTCGTGAAGACCTCGCCGGGGCAGGCGGCGGACAGCATGCCGGGCCCGACGAACCCGCCGTGCAGGGGCTCGTGGCCGGAGCCGCCGCCGGAGACTATGCCGACCTTCCCGGCGACGGGGGCGTCCCGCCGGACCACGACGCGGTTCTCCACGTCCACGGAGAGGTCGGGATGCGCCGCGGCCATGCCGCGCAGGGCGTCGGCGACCACGGTTTCCGGCACGTTGATGAGCATCTTCATGCGTGTCTCCTGATCATTTTATCAGCGGAGCCAGCGACCTGCTTCTCTGCTGGTCAGAGCTATCTTGCGCTGTTCGTGATCTTGGCGATGCGTGGCGGCTCGGAGCGGCTTCCGGCGGTACTGTCGGTGACCAGTTGCTGACGTGGCTGACGTTTCGTCAGTTCTTCCTCGGAGTGGCTGCAAGTCGCCGGGACCTCCATGCAAGCAGTATCGGCCCTGCGGGCGCGGAGGTCACCTCGACGCTGAGGAGGCGCGACCGGGTGCCCCCGCCGAGGTGTCAGACGTCAGGGGCCCTCACGGGCGGTGACGCTTACTTCGTCGACGTCGACCTGCGGTGTCGGTCGCGCAGGCCTCTCGGGCTCCTTACCGCTGGAGCCGTCCGGACGCGTCGGAGGGGGCCGGCCGCCTGCGGTACGTGGAATGTCCTCGCCCGACCTGGCCGGGCCCGAGACCTGCGACGGGCCGCCCGACACCGGCCTCGCAGTAGAACAAATTTCCTGGTATGGCAAGAAAAGGAACCGGCTGCGTTCACGGCACGCCTTGAACCGTGCCCCGTACGTCCCGATCGTCGCCCCCGACGTGTCTCGCATCGACCGCGGCAGCAGTCCGGGGGAGTGCCGCGGCTGCCGGCGACGCGACGAAGAACGGGAGCGGAGTCGGCGGGAGGGCCACCGCCGGCCGCAGGAGGACGCAGCCGGCGCCGATCCCGAATGACCGGGATTGGCCGGCCGGCAGCCCGGGTTCGCCCGGCAGCTCCTCCGTACGGGCCCCGCAAGGGCGTGGGGTTGTGTCCCGGGCGGTGGGCAGGCCGGTCGTGCGTGAGCGATGCGCGGGCGGACCGGCGCTGTTGTGTCCCGGCGGTTGCCGCCAGGCAAGCAGGGCGACGGCCTCCGCCGTCGGCCGGCTGTGGCGGTTTGATCGGGTCCTGCCATCCGCCTCGCAGGGCCCCGTGGTGTTTTGCGCGCGGCCGTCGCCGGAGTGACCCTGGTCAGTGGGCCCCGGTAAAGGACGATGTGATGGGCGGTGTGGTGTGACCTCTTACGAGCCGGCGCACCGGGATTTCCTCGCCGTCACCGGGGACACGCTGATCTGCGTGCAGGTGGCACATCCAGCCGGCCAGGTGCGGGCGCCGGGCGAGGCGAACCGGTTCCTGCAGTCGCGTTCCATCGACGCGCTGATGATCGCCGCCGACGTGACTCCGGCGGATCTGCCGGGGTTTGTGGCAGGGCTGCGTGGCTGGGGCAACCTGTGCGGGCTCAGCGTGACCATGCCGCACAAGGTCGCGATGGCGCGCCTGGTGGACGAGCTCGCCCCGACCGCCGCGGACGCCGGGACCGTCAACGTCGTCCGGCGGGATCCGGACGGGAGGCTGACCGGGGCGACCTTCGACGGCACCGGCTACGTGGCGGGCCTTCGTGCCCAGGGACACGAGGTGGCCGACCGCAGAGTGACCGTGGTAGGTGCCGGCGGGGTCGGCCGGGCGGTCGCGTTCGCACTGGCCCGAGGCGGGGCGGCCCGGGTGAACGTGGTGAACCGGACCCGGGCGCGCGGCGAGGAGCTGGCCGCCGACCTGGCCGACCGCACCGCACTGGCCGACGTCCACAGCGTCGAGGTTCCCGCCCCGGACGACGACATCGTCGTGAACGCCACCTCGCTGGGCATGGACCCCTCGGACCCGCTGCCCGTCGACGTGGGCCTGCTGTCCCCGCAGACACTCGTAGGAGAGGTCGTGGCGAACCCCGACGTCACGCCGCTGCTCGCGGCCGCCGAGGCGCGCGGGCTCGCCGTCCACAAAGGGATCCAAATGATGGCGCCCCAGTTCCTGGAAGGCGCCCGATTCATGCGCCTGATTCCCTGAGGCCGGGCCGCCGGCGTTGTTCGTTCCTGACCACCGCTTCGTTGGAGGGGAGGCTGCCTGGCCGGGGGCACGGCTGCGCCCGGCCGAACTGCGGACCCCGTTCCGCGGGTGCAGCGTCGAGGTACGGCATGCGAGCAGTTCACGCGCAGGCCGCGGCCGGGTGGCGGGACGCACCTGCGCCGGTCGGGCGCGAAGATCCTGATCAGCGGGATCTGCGCGCACGCCCGCGGCCGCGGTCACCAGTACATGAGCTGGGACGTGGCAGCGCACACGTTCCGGTCGCCGCCGGAAGGCTGTACCGGTGCGCATGGGCGAGCACACGGGTACGGGGCCGACCGGGCGGAACAGGGCGCGCTGCTGGAGGCGGGTGGCGGCGGCCCGCGACCCGCCTGGGCCGGCGTGGCGGCGCTCGTACGCGCCGGGCGGTCAGGACGGCCGCGCTCGTGCCCGTGACATGAGAGGCCGTCCGACTGCCGCGTTCCCAGGCCCGCCCGGGCCCGCCCCGGGACGGGACGGCCGGGAACGCCCCGGGAGGCACGGCACCCGCGACCGCGCCTCCCGGGTGGTGGCGAGGAGTTCAGCGCGCCCGCGCCCCGCCGAACAGCTCAGGCCGGCCTGCCGCCAGCGCGATCAGGCCCCCCGCCTCCAGCATCTCGACCAGGAAGCGGTCGGCCGGAGCGCCCGACGCCGTGGCGCCCGTCCTGGTGTTGGTGACGGCCCCCGTCGTGAGGTCCGCGCGCAGCACGTCGCCCGCGCCTGCCAGCGCCGTGACGCCGGGCACTTCGAGTGCGGGCAGGCCGACTTCGAAGCAGTTGCGGTAGAAGGTGCGGGCGAAGGACTCGGCGACGACACACCCGATACCCGTGCCCTGGAGCGCCTTCGTGGCAATGGCGCGGCCCGACGACTGGCCGAAGTGCCGTCCTGCGACCACGATGTCCCCCGGCGCGACGTTCAACGGAAAATCGGGGTCCAGGTCCTCCAGTACGTGCCGGGCCATCACCTCCACCGGTTCGAACACGTACTGGGGCTTGACCAGCCGGTCGGTGGGCACGTTGTCGCCGAAGATCCAGCACTTGCCCTCGAACCTCACGGTGTGCTCCTCTCGGCGATCTCGCCGGCCGCGGCCGACGCGGCCACGGTGCCCGCCGAGGCCAGGTACATCTCCGCGTCGGTGCTCCCGTTGCGGCCCGGGAAGTTGCGGGCGTGGGTGGAGACCATGGCTTCGCCCGCCGCCATGGCGCCCATGTTGATGGCCTGGTTGGACCCGGTGCTCGGCGGGAACCAGGTGGCGCCCGCCTCGTGCAGCGCGAGCACGAGTCCCTCCCGCACCGCCTGCGCGAAGATCTCCCGGCTCGACGGCACGATGTTGAAGCGGGTGCGGGGGTGGACCGTGCGGCCCCGCAGGACCTCGGCGGCCGTCCTGATGTCCTCGATCCTGCCGCCGCCGTGGCCGCCCAGCTCCGCGTAGTCCACAGGGCGTCCCGCGACGTCGGAGACGGCCTTGGCGTTGCCGACCGTCGGCGGACACGCGACCTGCGGCACGACGTCGCTCACGTCGAAACGCAGTACGGACGCCGCCTCGCCGCCGTCGCCGCGCGGGAAGTCGTCCGGCAGCCCACCCGGCAGCGCCCGGACGAACGCCTCGGTGACCTCGTCGGGCTCGACGTAGCTGCACTTGGCGCCGAGGTCTACGCACAGCAGCGGGAACAGCCACCGGTCCCAGAAGCCGAGCTGCTTGACGTAGGGACCGGTGAACTCCAGGGCCTTGTAGTTCATCGCGCCCTCGCCGATCTGCGCGGTCAACCAAAGGGCCACGTCGCGAGGGGTCGTGCCGGGCCGCGGGACGCCGTGCAGCTCGATCCCCACCGTCTCCGGGACCCTGAACCACGCCTTGCTGTACGGCAGTACGGTGCCCGCGTGCGAGTCGTTGCCCAGCGCGACGGCGAGCGCCCCGAGCGCGCCGTGCACGGGGGTGTGGCTGTCGGAGCCCACCACGATCATGCCCGGCTTGACGAAGCCGCCCCGCACCGCGGCGTGGTGCAGGTTGCCGCTTCCGCAGTCCAGCAGGTTGATCCCGGTGCGGCGGGCCCACTCCCGGTTGTGGTGCAGGACGTCCGCCTGCTGCTCGGTGGGCGGCGAGTAGTGGTGGTCGAAGACCATCAGGGTGCGCTCGGGGTGGGGGATGGGCAGCCCGACCTTCTTGTCGTAGACGCCCGAGGTGAGATAGCCGCTCAGGTCGTGCATCAGCAGCATGTCCACCTCGGCGATGACGATCTCACCGGGTTCGACGGACGGCTTGCCGCTCGCCCTGGCGAGGATCTTCTCGACCAGGTTCACCCCATCACCTCCGCGGGGTTCGTGATGACACCGGTGATCGCGGAGGCGGCCGCGGTGGCGGGGCTGCTCAGATAGATGCGGGAGTCGTAACTCCCCATACGACCTTGGAAGTTGCGGTTGGCCGTGGAGAGGGTGGCCTCGCCGTCGGCCATCGCGCCCCCGTTGCCCGCGCACGCGCCGCAGCCCGCGTTGGTGATCATCGCGCCGGCCTCGACGAGGGTGGCGAGCACACCGGTCCTCGACGCCTTCGCCATCACCGCGCTCGACGCCGGCGTGACCACGAGGCGCACGCCGTGGGCGACCTTGTGGCCCTTGAGGACGTCCGCCGCGATCTCCAGGTCGTCGTACTTCGCGTTGGCGCAGGACCCGATGAACACCTGGTCCAGACGCGTCCCGCTGACCTCGTCCACGTCCACGACGTTGTCCACGGTGTGCGGGACGGCGATCTTCGGGGTCAGCGTCGAACCGTCCAGTACCACCGTGTCCCGGTACTCGGCCCCCGCGTCCGGCAGCAGCACCTCGTAGCCGTCCGCACCGACGCCCGCCTCGTCCGCCAGATAGGCGCGGGTGGTCTCGTCGGGCGCCACATAGGCGTTCTTCGCACCCATCTCCATGGCCAGGTTGCAGAACGTCATGCGCTCGGACACCGAGCGCGAGCGCACGTACGAGCCGCCGAACTCGGCCGAGCAGTAAGTGAGTCCGTCAGCGCCGAGGTCCCCGATCAGCTTCAGCATCACGTCCTTCGCGTAACTGCCCACCGGCAGCTCCCCGTCGATCTCGACCCGGACCGACTCCGGCACCTTCACCCACAGCTTGCCGGTGACCCAGGCGGCGGTGATCTCGCTGAAGCCCACACCCGTGCCGAACGCGCCCAGCGCGCCGTAGATCGTGGAGTGGGAGTCCGTGCCGATGACGAACTGCCCCGGGCGTATGAGGCCGTTCTCCATCAGCACGATGTGCGCGATGCCCGCGTTGACGTCGTAGAAGTTCTTGATTCCCATGCGGTCGGCGAACTCGCGGCACAGCCGGTGGTCACCGGCCGTCTTCGCGTTCATCGCGGGGGAGATGTGGTCCATGACCATCGCCACCCGGTCCGGGTCGTAGAGGGTGCTGACACCCATGCGCTCCAGCGTGCGGATGCAGCGCCAGCTCGCCGTGTGGCTCATGTACACGTCCGGGAAGGCGTCCACGATCTGTCCCGGGGCGAGGCCGCTCTCGCCGGACGCCCGCTCTATGGCCTTCTGTGCGAAGGTCCTGGGGGCCGTGAGGGTGCTCATCGGGCCGCGCGCTCCTCTCGTTGCTCGTCCCGCTCGATGCCGCGCATGAGGTGGGGGATCAGACCGCCGTCCCGCAGGATCTCCTTGAGGCCGCTCGGATAGGGCGCGAAGCCGAACGTCCGGCCGGACGTCTCCACCGTGCCCTCGTCGTAGTCGACCCACATCTCGCCCTCGCCGCCCGCTGCCGCGAGCGCCGTGACCGCCTCGGGGCACTCGACGGCGACGAGGCCCGTGTTGATGGCGTTGCGAAAGAACACCCGCGAGAAGGAGGCCGCGACGACGGCCTGGATCCCGGCGCCGAGCAGGCAGGTCGCGGCCTGTTCACGGGCGCTGCCGCAGCCGAAGTTGCGTCCCGCGACGACGACCCTGCTGGCGCGCAGCCGCCGCTGCACCTCGGGGCCCAGCGGCTCGAAGGCGTGCTCGGCGAGTTCCGCCGGGTCGATGCTGACGAGATAGCGCCCCGGGATGATGACGTCGGTGTTGACACTCTCGCCGAAGGTGATGGTGGGGCCGCCGATCCGGTGGCGGCCCGGTTGCTCTGCCGGTTCACGACTGCTCATGTGTATCGGTCTCCTCCTGTCGTTCGGGGGCCGGGGCCCGGCCCCGCGGCGGGGCCGAGCCGTGCGGGCCGCGGTCAGGGGCTCGTGTCCTCCAGGAGCCAGTCCGTCGGCACCTCATGGCCCAGTCCCTGGGCCTCGGCGAGCTGCAGGGCCCGCGCACACACCGCCGCGAACTGCACACCCATGCCGGTGTTGTTGGCGAACACCGTGATGTCGTCGGGAGACGTACGGCCGGGCGCCTCGCCCAGCAGCAGCTCACCCAGTTCGCGGATGTCCTCCCAGCCGAGCCTGCCGCGCTCGACAGGCCCGAGGATGTCGTACTGCTTGTCGTGGTGGACCTGCTCGCGGGAGAGCACGGTGATCCTGCTCGCCCGGTCGAAGGTCGTGTCGTCCAGCTCGCGCCTGGTGGCGGTCCCGTCCGGCGAGGTGATGGCGGTGACGTGCGTGCCCGGTTCGAGCCAGGCCCCGTCGAAGCAGGGCTCCATCGCGGCGGTGGCGCAGGTGACGATCCCGCAGCCCGCCACGGCATCCCTGCGCTCCGGGACCGCGACGATCCTGCGCCCGGTGCGCTCGCTCCAGGTCGCGGCGAAGCGCTCGCGGTTCTCCGGCGTCGGGCTGTAGACGCGCACCTCCTCGATGCCGGGCCGTACCAGCAGCAGTGTCTCCAGATGGGCCTGGGCCTGCCAGCCCGAGCCGAACATCCCGGCCACGGTGACGTCCTCGCGCGACAGTTCGCGGATGCCGAGTGCCGAGGTGGCTCCGACCCGCATCTTCTGCACGAAGCTGTCGTGCAGCATCGCCAGCGGCTCCAGCGTGGTCAGGCTGTACAGCGTCACCAGGCCGACGTAGCGGTTGCCCGGTGCCGCGGGGATCAGCCTGCGCCGGCGCACACCGCTCGGCAGCGTCTCCACGCCCGCCATGTCCGAGGTGATGCGCAGGGCCCACACGCCGCTGGAGACGTTGCCGCCCTCCTGCGACTTGAAACGGAAGCCGAAGCCGGGCCACCGCTCGTCGCCCACCGGGAAGTAGGTGTGGTTGCGCGGACGGTTGGCGCCCCGGCCGCTCGACAGCTCGCGGTACGCCGTCGTCAGCGTGTCGAGGCACTCCTCGGCCGTGAGCACCTTCTCGACGTCGGAGTTGGACAGGATCCTCATGCGACCGCCTCCCCGGACGCGGCGGTGAGGACCTCGGCGCCGTCCCCGGTGACCAGGACGGTCTCGCCGACCGCCGCGTAGCCTCCCGCTTCGAACAGCACGTCGACGGCCACGGCGACCACCGAACCCTCCGCCATCGGTTCGTCCGCCGCCCGGTGGCGGTACTCCCCGTCCGTCGCCAGGTCGGCCTGGTTGACCCAGCGCACCTGAGCGTCGCTCCCGGCGGGCAGCAGGGCGAGCGCGGGTCCGCCCGCCTCGGTGAGGTGGCGTGCCGTCACCCCCGGCCCGACAGCCCCCAGCGCGGCGTCGAGAGCCTCCCGCAGCGCGCCCGTCCACGAGGGCCCGTCCGTGTCCGCGAGGCGCGCCGCGTGCAGCCATCCGGTCCTGTACTGGCCCGTCACCTGCACGCACGCGACCCCGTCGGGCGCGTGCGCCACCCGGGTCGCCACGTCGAGGAACCCGGCGCCGCGCACCACGCGTTCGACGACCGCGGTACGCGCCCGGGCGTCGAGGCCGGCGGCCGCCGCGTCCCGTGCCGCGCGTCCCACCACCGTCCCGCCCTGCCGCAGCAGCGCGAGCTCCGCCCCGGAGACGACCGCGCGCCGCTCGCCGACCAGCTCCGGCAGCTCGGTGACCCGCCAGCCCGGCAGGGCCGCCGCCACCTCCTCGACCAGCGCTGCGGGCCAGCGCGCCGCACCCACCAGACCGAGCGTGCCGTGCGGCATCCCGTCCAGCAGACCGGTCACGAGCGCGCCGAAGCTCCTGCCGCTCTCGATCCGCTCCACCGTCGAGACGCGCCGCATCCACGGGTGGACGCGCGGCGACAGCTTCGTGAGGAACACCGGCTCGCCGCCCGCCGGGACCGCGAGGATGCCCTCGTTCCAGTAGATGCACAGGTTCGTCAGGTACGCGATGTCGTCCGAGGCGAAGACGTCCCCGTACACCAGGGCGACGTCCACCCCCTCCGCGACGAGCCGGGACCGCAGCGCGTCGCCGCGCTCCCGCCACTCGCCCGCCGGGACCTCGGCCTCGTCGAGCACCACCAGTCCGCGCTTCACGCGGCGGCTCCCTTCTCGCTGTGGAACAGCTTCCGCTCGGTGGCCACCAGGACCTCGCAGCCGTCCGCCGTCACCCGCACCGGATCGCCCAGCACGTGGTAACCGGCCAGCGGCGTATAGGTGTTGGGGTGGATGATGAAGACGGCGTTCTCCGGGAGCACCGTCTCGTTGCCCTCGATGATCGGCGTCTCGTCCAGGTGCAGGCCGTGGCCGTGGCCGCGCACCCGGGTGTAGCGGCTCGTGCAGTACTCGCCGTACCCGTACGCCCGGAAGACGTCGTTCTGCGCCTTCGCCACGTCGTGGGCGGTGACGCCCGGACGCACCGAGGCGATGCCTGCCGCCACCGCCTCGTCGAACAGGGCGAACGAGCGCCGCTGCCCCTCGTCCGGCCTGCCCACCACGGCCGAACGGCAGATCTGCAGCCAGTAGCCGTCCATCTGCGGGGTCAGCTCCGTGCGGACCATGTCGCCGGCCTCCAGCACGCGCGGGGTCGGCGCGGTCATGCCGCGCACCTCGTCCTTGCCCGAGGCGATCAGCATGAAGTTGTCCTCGGCGCCCAGCTCCTTGATGCGCGCTTCGACCTCCGCGACGATCCGGAACTCCGGGAGGCCGGGCTCCAGGACGTCCACGAACGCCTCCCAGCCGGCCGCGCAGACCGCCGCACTGCGCCGCATGCGGGCCAGCTCCCAGTCGCTCTTGACCAGCCGGACGCCGTCCAGGAGCCGAGTCGCGGAGACGATCTCCGCTCCGGGGACGGCCCGGCGCAGCGCCGCGTCGAGCATGGCGGGCAGCAGTTCCAGATGCGCCACCCCGATGCGGCGCGGGCGCAGGTCCCGCAGCCGGCCGATCAGCGGCTCCGGGTCCCACACGTCCAGGACGCCGGCGTGGTCGACCCAGCCGGTGCCCGCGAGTTCGGGCAGATCGCCGCGGCGCGTGGAGAAGGCGGACACCTCACCGGAGGCCGGGAACAGCACCATCGACGAACTGCCGGTGATACGCGCGTCGGTGAAGTACCGCACGTTCTCCCTGCGCCAGCCGGGGCCGTACGCGATGACGGCGTCGAGCCCCTCGGCCGCCATCGCGGCACGCACCTTGCGGTGCCTGAGGTCGCGCTCCGCCCCGTCGGCGTCCGGGCCGCCGGGCGGCGCCACCGTCGCCGCGGATTCCGTGTCGCTGGCCGTGGTCATGCTTCACCTGCCTGTCTCTTGGTCCTGCGGTGATGTGAGTCCGGTGACGGGGGGCCGCGGCGACGGGATGCCGTCGGTCCTTCGCGGCGCCTCCGGGACGGCCGCGCGGGACGGTGTCATCAGGGCGGCGATCTGCTCGATCGTCCTGCCCCTGGTCTCGAGGACGCCGAGCAGGCCGCAGCCCCCGGCGAGCAGCGAGACCACGGCGAACAGGACGAAGAAGACGTAGCCGGGGGAGTGCAGTGCCAGCACCCAGCCGATCACCGTGGGAACGACGAGTCCGCCGACCTTCTGCCAGGCGGCCGCCCAGCCGAGCCCCGTCGCCCGGTTGAAGGTCGGATAGAGCTCGCCGGCGTAGACGAACAGGGTGCTCCCTGCGATGCCGCTGCCGAAGAACGTGGCCGCGCAGCCGAGCACGATCACTGAGGGAGTGGTCGAGGCCGCGCCCCACCACAGGCACAGTGCGCCGCTGAGCAGCAGGGGGTACGCGATCGTCGGACGCCGCCCGACGCGCCGGGCGACGAACCCGGCGAGCAGGGCGCCCAGTACACCGGCGGCCGTGATGACCGCCGTGTACGTGAGGCTGCCCAGCAGGCCGATCCCCTTCTTCTCCAGAATGGACGGCAGCCAGGTGGACAGGCCGTAGAGGAAGGCTCCCGCGCACAGCTCCATGAACCAGAGCGCGAGCGTGTGCCTGCGGTAGCGCCCGGTCAGGAGCCCGCGTACGGAGCCCGCGGACGGCTCGGCCGGCCGGCCGGTCCCGCCCGCACCGTCCGGGCGCGGGTGGGCGTGCCCGGACGCCGGAGCGGGAGCCCGGCCCGCCTGCCGCTGCCGGGGAACGAGCGCGGCGACCACGGCGAACGCCTCGGCGTGCCGCCGCCGGCGCAGCAGATAGCGGACGGACTCCGGCAGGACCGCCACCATCACGGCGCTCACCACGACGGGCGCGACGCCGATGTAGAACATCGCACGCCACCCGAGCGACGGGACGACCGCGGCGCCCACCAGCGCGGCCACGGGAAGCCCGACGAGCCAGGCGGCCGTCGCGGCCGTGACCAGCGGAGCCCGGTGCCGGGAAGGCACGAACTCGGTGATGTACGGGAGCACCACCGCGATCTCGGCGCCCAGCCCGACACCCTGGCAGAGCCGTGCCGCCAGGAGCGACGGGTAGTTCCAGGACAGGGCGGCCAGGACCGAGAAGGCGGCGAAGACCAGGAGGCACGCGGCGAGGGGGAACTTGCGGCCGAGGCGGTCCGAGACCACTCCCGCGGTCGCGGCACCGAGCAGCATGCCGAGGAAGAGCGCGGAGCCGAGGTAGCCGGCCTGCCCGCTGCCGACGTGGTAGGAGGCGACGACCCCCGGCATGACGACGCCCGTCGTGTTGATGACGAAGCCGTCGAGGAAGTGGCCTGCGAGTGCGGTGCCGTAGATGATGCCGTGCCGCCGCGTGAACGCGGAGTCGTCCAGTGTGGTGAGGAGATCGGGCGGGGCAGCGTCCTGCGGCCCGCCGTCGGTCGTGCGTGGGTTCGTCACGAACGATGCCACCTCCTTGTGTGGCTACGCCCCCGGGTTATCGGTCGTCGAGGCTCCCCTGGACATCGAGGAACAGCTGCCGCAGCGGGGGCAGGATCCGGTCCTGGAGCTCCTGCGGCAGGTGTGCGGTGAGTTCGGAGGTGAACTTCGCCAGCGCCTCGCTTCCCGCTGCGAGTGCCGCGGTGCCCGCCGGGGTGAGCGCGAGCTGCATGGTGCGGCGGCTGGTCTCCGAGGTCCTGCGGGTGAGCAGGCCCTGGTGGACGAGTTTGTCGACGCTCTGCGACATCGTGGAGAGGTTTCTGCGAGCGAGCTTCGCGAGGGCCGTCAGCGACGTGTGTCCGCCGTCGACCCGGGCGAGGATGCGATATTGACGGATCGTCAGGGGCTGATCCAGTGAGGCGAGGATCTCGGTCTGCAAGCGGGTGAGCCTGCCGCCGAGTGCGACGAGGACCTCTCCCAGAGTGTGTCCGGGGTCGGGGGACGACGGTGGGGGAAGGCGCCGAGTCATCAGTTGGGGCTCCGTACTGTCCGGTACCCGAAGTATCTGGCTCCTGGAAGCTACGCCCGGCCGGCGCGGGGCGGCAAGGGGTCGTACCGAAGTCGTTCGTACGCGCCGGCGGGAGCCGCCGAGGGCCCGGGCAGGACCAGGCGGCGGGGGGAAGAAGAAGTGCTCGGCACCGGAAAACGCGCACCGGCGCATTTCCCGTGAGCGCACACGTCCCGGCCCCCGACTTCTTACGGCGGGGCCCGGTGGGGTGCAGAGTCCCCCGCTTTCGTCAAGCCTTGTCCGGCGGATCGTCACCTGAATTTCCTGTCGTACGATGGCGCCATGGAAGGCGCCGAAGAGAGGTCGTGCACGTCGATTTCTGCGGCGGGGGCGTCGGGGGATCACGGACACCGCTGTTCACGTCCCGACGATGGCACCGTTGAGGTGTTCGCCCTTCTCGGAAAACGCTGGACAGGGCTCCTGATCGCCGCACTGCTGAAGGGGCCCGGATTCTTCTCCGAGTTGCATCGCGCGGTGCCCGGCATCAGCGAACGCATGCTGGCCGACCGGCTCGCCGAACTGTCCGCCCTCGGCCTTCTCGTACGCATCGTCGACGACGGCCCGCCGGTGCGTGTCTCCTACCGACTCACCGATGCCGGCCGCGCGTTGGGGCCCGCGATGGCGGAACTGTCCCAGTGGGCACGGTCCCACCTGGCCGGCACGCGGGCGCCGGGCCCGCGGCGTGACGCCTGAGGCCGTCGAATCCGCTCGGGGCCCGGCGCCCGGTCGTACGGGCTCGCAGCGAACCCGCACGCCCGGTCGTACGGGCTCGCGGCGAACCCGCCCGTGGAACGGCCGCCTTTCTCACCTCATTCGTGCCGGGACGCCGCCGGGAGTGCCGCTGTTCCCTTCCGCGGGGGACCCTTTCGCTCCGCGCGACTCGATCCAGAGGCTTAGGTCTCCGGCCTCATGACAGCCGGGCGGATAGGCTCCAGAATGTTGCCTTGTCCGGCCGCGACGGATCCGGGAACCGGATACCGTTCGACCCCGTGGGAAAGAGGTGGGCGTTCACACCTGTTCCCTGAGGAAGTCGGCGCGGCCCTCCTTTCCAGGAAAGCGGAACGATGACGTTCTTCGAAAACAATGGGGTAGCGACGACCACCGAGGCGGGAATCGTGCACGTGCCCGCCGGGGAGGGGCCGGCGCGATGGTTCGGCGCCGACCTGTACACCGTCAAACTCCGGGCCGAACAGACGGATGGCGCCATCGGCTTCGTCGAAGCGTCGGTCCCGCCGGGCGGCGGCTCCCTCGCGCACACCCACGACCGCCAGACGGAGACGTTCTACCTCGTCTCCGGCGAACTGACCTTCCTCAGCGGCGAGCGGACCTTCGTCGGCCGCGCCGGGGATCTCGTGTTCGTCCCTCCGCGCAGCCGGCACAGCTTCCACAACCACGGCCTGCGGACCGCGCAGCTGCTCTTCTTCTACACGCCGGCGGGAGGAGCGGAGGAGGTCTTCGTCGAGCACGGCGACCAGGCGGAACCGGGGGAGTTCCAGCAGCCCTGGGGGCCCGAGCGGTTCACCGCCGACGTGATGGCGGCGTTCACGCGAAGCGGGACGACCTTCCTTCCCTGACGTTCCGGTGTCCCGGCGGCGGACAGCCCCCAACCGGTCCCGGCCGTGGGCCCGTTCGACCTGCCTGTTCGACCACTTCGCCCTCGACCGGCTGGGCACCCTTTCCGCACCTCGCGACCCCGTGTTCCGTCGGCTCCTCCGGTTCGCGCGGGCGGCGCCCCGCGCCTCCCGCGCTGCGCAGCCGTCGCCGTGACGGCCCTGTCCGGCCCGGCTCCGCCCGCGGGCGGTGCGGCGCTGCCGCCGCATCCATGGCGGCCGGGACCTCACGCGCCCGTAGGCGTCCCGGTACGTGACTTCCTCCGGGAGCGCGACCGCGACCGGGTGGCTGACCGTGCGGGAGTCCCCACCCGCGTCAGTTGGCCGTGTTCGCGGATCGCCGCCATGGACAGCGTGCGGTACCCCGCCTCGGCGAACAGCACGGTCACGCGGTCCTCCTCCTGGCTCATGACCTCGCCCTCGCCCCACGTGGTGTGGAGCACCCGCGTGCCGGGCAGGAAGGCGGTGTCCGACGGGGCGGCCGGCTGCGCGGCGGGCCCCTCGGTGCCGGCGAGGACTCCCGTGTGCCGGGGACGGGCCGCTCCGTCCTGGGCGGCACGGGCACAGGTGTCGCAGCCGGTGCAGTGGCCCTCGCCCAGGTGCTCGCCGAAATAGCCGAGCAGATGGCGCCGACGGCAGCCCGTCGTCTCCGCGTACGCCCGCATCATCTCCTGTCGCGAGCGCTCCAGCCGGATGCGTGCCTCGGCCAGGCGCAGTGCCTCCTTGCCGCAGGTGTCGCGCCGGGCGCCGGGGACCGCGTGGATGCCGTCCGTCGTCCCGGTCACCAGCCCGCCGGCCTCCTCCAGCAGATGCACGTGCGAGGACAGTGCGGTCCCCGACAGGCCCGTCTCCTCCCTCAGGGCCGTCACGGTGACGCCGTCCGGATGGGCCCGCACCGCGTCCATGAGGCGGGTGAGGGTGTCGAGGTCGGGCTTGCCGCCGACCCGGTAGCGCTTCGCCGAGAGGTCTTCGGGGCGGTAGGCGAGGACGGCTGCGGCGGGCTTGCCGTCGCGGCCCGCGCGGCCGATCTCCTGGTAGTACGCGTCCAGGGAGCCGGGGACGGAGGCGTGCAGCACGAAGCGTATGTCCGCCTTGTCGATGCCCATCCCGAAGGCCGAGGTGGCGACGACGACGTCGAGGGAGCCCGCACGGAACCGATCGTGCGTGCGGGTGCGCTCCGCCGCCGTCATCCCGGCGTGGTACGCGGCGCTGTCGAAACCGAGCGCCGACAGCTCCCTCGCGTACTCCTCGCTCTCCCGGCGGGTGCCCGTGTAGACGATGCCGGGTTTGGCCTCGGCCGCGGCGCGTTCCAGCACCCAGCGGCGCTTGCCCGCTTCGTCCTGATGGCGCACCACCTCCAGGTGGATGTTGGGACGGTCGAAGCCCGCGACCACCTCGTGCACGTCGTCCATGCCCAGACGCTCGACGATGTCGGCCCGCACGGGCGCGGCGGCGCTCGCGGTCAGGGCCAGCAGCGGTGGACGGCCGATCCGGTCCCGTACGCGGCCCAGCGAGAGGTAGTCGGGGCGGAAGTCGTACCCCCATGTGGAGACGCAGTGGGCCTCGTCGACGACCATGAGGGCGGGGCGCGCGGCGGCCACCTCGGCGACGACCTCGTCCTTGGCCAACTGCTCGGGCGAGACGAAGAGGAAGTCCAGCGCGCCTTCACGCACCCGTTCCCACGCCGCCTCGTTGGCGCGCGCCCCCTGGGATGAGTTGACGGCTTCGGCGCCGGGGCTTCCGCCGGCCCTCGTCAGCGCGGCGACCTGGTCGCGCTGGAGCGCGATGAGCGGCGACACGACCACCGTGGTGCCCTCGAGGAGTACCCCCGGCACCTGGTACACGGCCGACTTCCCGGCACCGGTGGGCATCACCACCATGGTGTCCCGGCCCCGCATCACGGCGGTCATCGCCTCGACCTGCGCCGGGCGCAGACGGTCCCAGCCGAAGACGTCCCGGGCGCTGCGCCGAAGGCGCCGTCGGAGGGAGAGGTTGTGAAGAGGCATGACACTCCTGAGGGCGGTTCGTGCACGGCTCGTGCGCCCTGCCTCTACCCCCTGATGCACGGATCATGGCGCGCCCGGCGGCACCGGGCCGGGGCGGCGTACGCCCGGACGCCGCGAAGACCTGGTCCCGCCCCGGAGGACACCGTGCACGACGCGCCGCCGTGGGTCCCGCCCTCCGGGCACCGAGGCCGGGTCGGCACCCGGTCGGCGCCGCACGGGCGTTCGGCCCCGGTGAACGCCGGGTACGGCTGCCGCCGGGCGGGGCCGGCGGCAGCGGACAGGACCGGGCGGGCCGGAGACCGGCCCGCGCGTGGAGCGTGTCGACGGGGCGTGAGAGAGGCGGTCGGGCAGGGGCCATCAGTCCTCGTGGCGGAGGTCAGGAAGAGGGACTCCGGGCGACGGCCGACCTCGTGCGGGCGTCGTCAGGCCCCTCGTGTCGCTCTCCCTCCGACGGAAGCTGTCCGGGTCCGGGCGGCGTCCGCCGGACCGCCGAGGCAGGACGTCACGCGGGCACCGTCTCCAGCACGGAGACCAGCGAGGCCGACGGCGTCAGACGCTTCAGGCGCAGTCCGGCCTCGTGGAAGAGCGCCTCGAACTCGGGCCGGCTGCGCTCCCGGCCGCCACTCGACAGTGTCAGCATGTTCAGGTCCATGAGCGGGGGCAGTCCCGTCGCGTCCTCGGTCTCGACGACGAGTTCCGCGACGAGGACGCGGCCGCCTTCGTGCAGGGACTCGCGGCATGTACGGAGGATCCGCACGGCGGACTCGTCGTCCCAGTCGTGCAGGACGTACTTCAACAGGTACACGTCTGCGGCCGGGACGGAGGCGAAGAAGTCGCCCCCGACGAATTCGAAGCGGTCGGCCACCCCCGCGGCGGCGGCGGAGCTTCCGGCGGCATCCGCGAGACGCGGAAGGTCCAGTACCGCTCCGCGCAGGGAGGGGTGGCGCACCATGAGGCTCTGTACGAACGCGCCCGCGGCGCCGCCGACGTCCACGACCCGCTCGTGCCCCCGGAAGTCGATGACGTCTGCCAGATGCTCGGCGACGCCCTCGGTCATCGCCGACATGGCCGCCGTGAACCGGTTCCCCTCCTCGGGGTGTTCCGCGAAGTACGCGAACAGGTCCTTGCCCATGACCGCGGGGGCCTGCGCCTCGCCCGAGCGGACCGCTTCCACGAGACGGTCCCACGGGCGCCAGTGCGAGGTCATGCCACCCCAGAGGGCGAGGTCGCGCAGGGAGCCGGGACGGTCCGTGCGCAGGGTCTCCAGCAGGGGGGTGCCGGTGAAGTGCTCACCGTCGTGGCACGCGGCCAGGTCCACGGCGACGCAGGCCCGCAGGAAGCGGAAGGCCGCGGCGGGATCGAGCGACTCGGCCCGGGCGATGTCCCGCGCCGTCGCCGGACCGGCGTGGAGGTGGTCCGCGATGTGCAACTCGGCTGCGGTGCGCACGACTTGTGTCACCCAGTAGCCGGTGATCATCTGGAACATGCGCCCGGTCTCGCCCTGTGCGGGCTTCGCCGAGCCGGCCGGGGTCAGGGGCTCCTCGTACAGTGTCACAACTCTCTCCGATCCTGTGTCGGCCGCGGCGGGCCGGCGGGCTCGTCGCGGGAACGCGTCAGAAACACACGGCCGCGGCGCGGGGTGGGCCCGTCCCCGCCGGGCTCGCACCGCCGGTCCGCGACTGGAGTGCCATGCTGGCCGCGGGGCCGTCGCGGAGGTGGCGAGCCGGGCCGGGCGGATGCGGAGGCGCCGGCCGGCTCCGTGCGACCCGAGGCGGTCTCCGCCCCCTGAGTCACCCCCGCCGCGGGCGCCGAGCCGGAACACTCCCGCGAGGGCGCCCGCGCGACGAGCGCCGCACGTCCCCGAGACCGTCGTCGTCATGCGCATGCGTCTCGCCCCTTCTCGGCCTTCCATGCGTCCACATCGGTATGGGATGCGGGCCCCGCCGCGAAAGTTCACGCCGAAACGTCCGTCCAACGTGCCGGAGGGGCAGGGCATTTGGATTCGACGTTCCTCCGCTCGCCTGTGCTGCCGTACCGAGCGCTCCGACGGGCCACGGGATCGCACCGCCCCGTGGAGGCGCGCCGGACGGGCGCGTGGGGCCCGCATCGCCCCCGTGGGCGGCGCTGCCGGCCGTGATGGCCGGGCCGTGCGTGGGCGTCCTCCTCAGGTGTGACACGTGGGGGCCGAAAGACCGGTGGGGCGGCCCGCCGGACCGCCCCGGGGATGAAATGGCGATCCCGGCAGCGGCATCCTCAACCCCGGCCGTTTTCCGCCGGGTTTCGGGGGCACCGACAGATCGTTGCGGTCGCCGGCGGGCGGCCGGTTCCCGGTGAGTGTGCGCCAGGCGCGCACGTGACGACGAGACGGAGGCTGCCCGATGCACTGGTACGTCGAGGCTTTCAGGAAGTACGCGGTGTTCAGCGGCAGGGCCGGCCGCAGGGAGTACTGGATGTTCTTCCTCGTGAACGTGGTGGTGGGCATCGTCCTCGGGGTGCTGGACCTGGCGATCCACTCGCAGATACCCGCCGGCGTGTACGGACTTGCGACCCTGCTGCCGAGTCTCGCCGTGGGCTGCCGGCGCCTCCACGACACCGACCGCACGGGCTGGTGGCAGTTGCTGTTGCTGATTCCGCTCCTCGGCTCGATCGCGCTGATCGTGCTGTGCGCCGTCGAGGGGACGCAGGGCTCGAACCGGCACGGGCCCCGGCCGGTGGCCTCCACCGGCCGGGCCGTCCCCTCCGGCGCCTGACGGCGCCGCCCGCGCGCCCGCCCGCTCCGGTTCCCGGCCCGCTGCGGTCGCCGGAGCCGGAGCGCGGCGGGGTTCCCCGCTCCGGACAGGGGCAGTCGGTCGCGAGAGGGAGGTGCCGTGGAGCCGTCGAGCGGGCTGTGGCGGCGAGGGCCGCTCGTCCTCGAGATCGCCGTGCTGGCGGCCGCCTCCGTGGTGGACGCCCTGCTCACGCAGGCGTGGGGCGGACCGGACCACGGGTGGCAGCAGCCGGTCGCGGCGCTGCTGCCTTCGCTGGGACCGGCCGCGGGACTCCTCGTGCTGCTGCGGCGGCGCTTCCCGGACCGGCTCGTGCGCCTCGCCCTGTGGGCGGCGGGGACGTCCCTGGTGTGCTCCGCGGTCTCCCTGCTGGCCGAGTGGCTCGGCGGGTTCGGCCACCGGTCCTGTGCCTGTGAAGTGGTGGCACTCACGCTGTTCTCCGCCGCGTCGGCCCGTCGGCTGCGGCCCCGCCCGTCCGCGGTCCTCGCGCTCGTGTGCGGTGTCGCGGCCGTATCGGCGGCGCTGTCGAACACCCAGGGCACGGCGGGCAGGTGGGCGGCGGTCGCGGCAGCGGCGCTGTGGAGCGCTTCGGTCGGCGTGGGCCTGCTCCTGCGCGACGCGGACCGCCGCCGCGACACCGACCTCGCGGCGGCCTCGGCCGCGCAACGAGCCGCGCTGGCCCGCGACCTGCACGACGTGGTCGCCCACCACGTGAGCGGGATCGTCGTCCTCGCACGGGCCGCGCGGCACGCCGGCCCGCCGGCGCCCACGACCGGTGCTTCCGGCCCGGACGAGGCGTCGGGCTACGAACAGATCGAGCGGGCCGGCGCAGAGGCCCTGAGCGCCATGCGCAAGCTCGTGAGCCTGCTGCGCACCGAGCCGGACAGCGCGCTCACCACGCTGCGGGACGCGTTGGAGGATCCCGCGCGCTCCGAACCCCGGGCGCGCCTGCGCCTCGCGGACGACCTGGACGCGGGGCCCGAGGACACGCGCGCGGTCGCTGCGGTCGTCAGGCGGGTGGCCGTCGAGGCGCTGACGAACGTGCGGCGCCACGCCCCGGACGCCACCGACGTCCTCGTCTCGGCCCAGGTCCTGCGCGTCGACGCCCGCGCCACCTTGTTGATCGACATCACGAACGACGGAGTCGCCGCCCCTGCGGCTTGGGACCCCGCCGCGGCCACCGGGCACGGGTTGGCCGGCATGGCGGAGCGGGTGACGGCCTTCGGGGGGACGTGCGAGGCGGGCAGCGCAGGCGAAGGACACTGGAGCGTGGCGATCCGCCTGCCCCTCCCGCCTCCGCGCGAGGGACCTCTTTTTCTGGGACAGCGAGCCGGAAGGCCGACATGACACTGACCGTCCTCGTCGCCGACGACCAGGCGATGGTACGCACCGGGTTTCGCATGATCCTCTCCCGGGAGCACGATCTCGAGGTGGTGGGCGAAGCCGGAAACGGTGTGGAGACGGTCCGGCTGGTGCGCGAACTCCGCCCCGACGTGGCTCTCGTGGACATCCGCATGCCCGTGATGGACGGGCTGAGGGCCACGCGGTTGCTCGCGGCCGAAGGGTGCCCCACGCGCGTCGTCGTCATCACCACGTACGACGACGACGAAACCGTCGCAGCCGCCGTGGAGGCCGGCGCTCACGGCATCGTCCTCAAGGACGCCCAGCCGCAGTTCCTCCTCGACGCGGTGCGCGCCGCGGCGGGCGACGGAGCTCTCCTCTCGCCGTCGGTGGCCCTGCGGCTGCTGCGGGGGGCCGGGAGCGCATCCGGGCGGTCGCGGGCCTCCCGAACCGGTCGGCACGGACTCTCGGAGCGGGAGCTCGCCGTCGTTCGTGCCGTCGCTCGCGGCCTGACCAACGCGGAGATCGGTTCCGACCTGGGCCTGTCACTGCCGAGCGTCAAAGCCTTGCTGACGAGTGCCCGGAGCCGGATCGGCGCGCGCAACAGGACCGAGTTGGCCGTCTGGGCCTGGGAGTCAGGTCTCGTCCGCTGAAGTGGTTGGATCGTCGCCGACGGCAGAGCCGGTCCTCGCGGCTCGCGGCTCGCGGCTCGCGGCTCGCGGCTCGTGGCTCGCGGCTCGTGGCTCGCGGGCCCGGGACCGTCACCGCCGACGGCCGTCCCCCGGCCCTGGGGTCCCCCCGCGGCCTCGGGCGGGGTGTCAGCAGGCCGAGCCGAGACACTTCCGGCTGAACACCACGGTGCCGTCCACGGTCCCGACGACGCTCTCGGCCGTCACGCCGCTCCGCCGACGGGAAGAGACGTCCTTCTTGTGCTTCGCCTCGACCACCAGCGTGACCGGCCTGCCGTCGGTGTCCTTGCCCGTGCAGCTGACCCGGTAGGGTTCCCCGCCCTCGGTCCTGCAGGCCAACTCCCCGTCGATGGGGTGGTGCTGCTCCTTGAACATGCCCGCCCCCAGTGTGGCGACCAGGGTCCGCAGTGACGCGTCCCCCACGTCCTTCGCACTCACATCGCAAGTGGAGACCGCCATGAGGGCGGTGAGAGCGGCGGCCAGCGGCCATGCAGTGTGCTTCGCCATGACGGGTCCTTCTGGTCGGCAGCGGATGAGGGTCGTGAGCCCGGATGTGCCCGCGATTCCTCCGCCCACACGGACACCGGCCCCGCGGACGGCCCGCCGGGGCGGATCTCGTTCCGGAGGGGCAGGCGGGGCGTCCGGTCGGCTTCTTCCGGCCGGTGCCGTCTCCTTCCGGGGTACGACACCTCCCGGCCGGACCTGTCTCCTCGCGCGGCACAACACCATGTCCCCAGCAGGGGGTTGGCCCGCCCGTCGTGCTCGGATGCGCGGCCGGGCGCGGCGGCCCGGGCGACCGGCCGGACCGCCACGGGGAGCCTGCCGGCTCCCCGCCGTGACACCGGTGCCTCCTGACATCGAGGTGTGCTGCTGGCATACTCGCCGCGTGAGTGAACTCCCCGATCCCACCCGTCTCGTGGGCCGGCGATGTGCCCAGTTCGTCCTGGACCGCGCGCTGCTCACGGCGGTGGGAGCCGCTTTGTCGGTCGTCGCGGCCGGGGGTCTGATCCTCCTGGTGCGCGCCGGGGTGTTCCCCGGCGGGCCCGGTATCGGGCGATGGCTGGCAGGCGCTCTCCTGGTGCCGTTCATGGGTGTCCCGCTGATCGGTGGTTTCTTCAACGAGGTGTGGCTCCTGCGCCGCAGGGGGAGCACGATCGCCATGCGCATGTTGCGGCTGTGCGTGGTCGACCGCTACGGCACCCGACCCACCTGGTCGGCCTGTCTGCTGCGCTGGTTGGCCTGGGTGGTGGACGGGGCGCTGTTCGGGCTCGTCGGACTCGTGCTCATGCTGTGCACACGCCACCACCAGCGCCTGGGAGATCTCGTGGCACGCACGTACGTGGTCCGCGCGGGCGCCGGCGGCGGTCAGCCGGAGGGCTCCCCCGGGTAACGCGTCGCCCGCCCGCGACGGACACGCGTTCGGCCCCCGCTCCGGGTCGGGAGCGGGGGCCGAGGGGGTCGGCGGCACCGATCAGCCGGACAGCGTCGCGGAAACCCTCGACGTGTCGGCACCGCGGGAGGCGGGCTCCCGGGTGCGGGCCGCCGGCCCACCGGTCAGACCAGGCCCACCGGGGCCGTGATCACGCTCGACGTGCTGACGAGCGGACCGGTCACCGTCGCCACGTCGTTGACGGTCGACACGACGCCCTGGACCGTGTCACCGAGGCTGAGGCCGCCGAGGCCGCCGGACACGCCGTCCAGCTCGTCGTCGGAGATCTCCTGGGTGTGAAGTCCCGATATCGCGTTCTGCACGGGGCTCCTCCTTCGTTGTGTGTGGATGAGTGAAATTCCAGAACATCCCGCCGAGCAGCCGGCGCTTCCACGGCATGAAAATTCCGGAAGCGCTCGTAGGGAAAATTCCGGTGCGCCGTGATCCCGCACCGGAACGCCGCCCATACAAGCACAGTCGCCTCACTGCCCGAATGCCGCCGGAGCTCCGGGTGCCGGCGCATCATTTTCCGGTGCACAGGTGGGCACGGAATGCATCCGTTAATTTCACACGGGGCCGATCTTTCGTCCGGGCCGGTCATCCGCAAGCAGGAGGCCGTGCGCCGAAAGACGCGCGCTGCCGTCCCCGCGTCCGCCGGAGCGACGAGAAAGGGGTCTCGCGCGCCATGTGATGTTCCACGGAACGCCGGACGCTGTGAAAGTTCTGCGCGCGATCCCGCACACGGGGAAATTCGGCATGTGCGGATGTCCGGGCGTCCCGCCCGTGGTGCTCGCGTGAAGGCTTCCCGGAGGGTCCGGTACGTTCGGCAGCGGCTGCCGCTGCCGCTGCCGCCCAGGCACCCGGACTTCCGGAGGCCGCTCCACCGGCGCGCGCGGTCGAGGGCCCGCGCCGGACGCCCTGGCGCCGCCGGGTCACTCCCGCCACGCTCATCCCCGTGTCCCTCGCCGACGTCCGCGCCGACGGACTCGCCCGCCGTCGCGGGCCGGACGACTCGCCGCTCGCCCGCAACGGGATCCAGCGCCCGTCAACACGCCTGTCGTCCAGCTTCTCCACGACACGGCCCACCGGCTTCTCCGTTCCCCTGGGCGACGCAGCCGCGAGGCACGGTCCCGGACGGGCCACCGCCGCCCGTGCGCCTCACGGCCCATTACGCTCCGTCATCGCCGAGGTGCGCAGTGCCACGACCTGGACTAGGGTCCTCAAGTAGTCGGGCACGACCGTGAGCAGCGGCGTCGCAACGGATAGGGAACTGCTGTGTCGCATCCATCGTCGTCCGCGCAGGCGAAGCTGCCGCCCGGACTCACCGCCCCCGATCCCGCGCCGCTCGGTCTCTTGGCCTTCGCCCTCGGGAGCCTCATCCAGGCCTTCTTCAACGCCGGGGTCGATCCGGACATCTTTCCGGCCACCTTTCCGCTCGAATTCTTTGTCGGTGGCGTGGTCCAGATGATCGCCGGCCTCTTCGAATTCAGGCAGGGCAGCAGGCTCGGTGCGACGGCATTCACCCTGCTGGGCGCCTTCTGGGTGTGTTTCGTGGTGTATGTAAAATTCGTCCTGGATTCGTTGCCCGAGGCGCAGGTCCACTCGGCCACCGGATTCTTCCTCCTGCCCTGGGCGATCGTCCTCTTCGTGCTCACACTGGCCTCCGCGCGCACGACCCTCGTGCTCATGGCGGCCTTCTTCACCACGACCGTCACCGTCTCCGTCCTGACCGCGGGTCAGTTCACCGAGTCCACGACGCTGATCCGGGTCGGTGCCGTCTTCGGCTTCATCACCGCGGCGCTCGGCATGTACGGCGCGTTCGCGGGCCTCGTCAACGGCACGTGGGGGCGGCACATCGTCCCGACGTTCCCGGATCCCGGCAAGCGCCTGCAGCGCTTCGCCGCGAACAAGGGGCGCCCGACCTCCATCACTTCCTCGACCGCGGAGCAGTTGCCGTCGGCCTGAACCCCTTTCCCCCGCGACCACGAATGCGGCGACGAACGAGTCGACGCCCCGGTAGTCCCGGTAGCCCCGGTAGCCCCGGTCCGCCCGGTCGACCGGGTCCACTCGGTCGGCCGGGGCCGCCGAACGGACCGGGCTGCGCTCGGACAGTGCCGAACGTGGCGCGGTACCCGTCGCGTCCGGTGGCGAGGGCGACGGCGGGGCGCGTGGGACGCGGCGGTCGCGTACCCGCTGTCACGGCGGGCGCCGCCCGACACGGCGCGGCCGGACCGGGCTTCGCGCGAGAGGCATGTGATGACGAGAAGGCGTCGCCTCGGCGCGGACGAGCGGTGAGCAACTCGCCGACACGGTCGCCGGGGTGGAGGAGGAGCAGTGACACCGCGCGGGGTGAAGGAGGCCTACCCGGTGGGGGCCTCGGCGAGCGAGAGGCTGTTCCCGTCGGGATCGAGCACGACGACGTGGCGTACGCCGTTGCTGTAGGTCTCGACCGGATCGTGGTTGATGCCGTGCGCGGCGAGTCGGGCCAGGACATCGTCGAGGTGGTCCACGCCGAGCGTGATCATCGCTCCGCCCACCCGCTCGGCTCGCACGGCTCGATCGTCGACGACGACCCACGCGTTCTCGCCGACCCGCCACAGGTGCTCCTCGCCGACGATCTCGTCTGCCGGGCGGCCGAAGAAGACCTCGAACCACTCCAGTGCCCTGATCCGGTCACTCACGCACATGACGCTGTACAGATCCATCCGGATCGCTCCTCGGAGTCGTTTGCGACGAAGGACCACTCCCGTGTCCGGAACTCATCGGGGACGGGCGCCGCAGGCAACACCGTCACGCCCTCGGTACTCGACGGCGCCGCTTGAGCTCGGGGCGGGGGAGGAGCGGAGCAGCCTGGTGCGACGGCGGTGCTCAGAGCGAGCGGGGGTCCGCGGCGCCCAGCATGTTCCCGATGAGGTCGGCGGCCCGGGCGGTGCCGCCCTCGGCCCGGCAGGCGGCCTGCAACCGCCGTGAACGCGCGATGCGTTCAGGGTCACCGAGCAGGGCGTCCAGTGCCGCACGCAGGGTTTCCGCCGTGGCGTCGGCGGTGTCCACCCGGCGGGCGACACCGAGCTCCACGAGCCGGTCGGCGTTCATGAACTGCTCGGCGCCCTGCGGCACGGCGATCATGGGTACGCCCGCCAGGAGACCCTCGCCGCAGCCGCCCATCCCGGCGTGGGTGACGAAGGCGTCGGCCTGTTCCAGGACGGCACGCTGCGGGACCCAGGAGCGCACCTCGACATTGGGCGGGACGGTGCCGAGTTCGCCCGGGTCGGTGTACTTGCCGATCTGGAGGACCACGTGCCAGCCGGGCCGGCCGCCGAAGGCTGCGACGCACCGGCGGTAGAACTCCGGTCGGCGTGTGTACGCGGAACCCAGTGAGACCAGCAGCACCCGGTCGGCGCCGGGCGGCCGGACCCAGCCGGCCCGGTCCGCGGGGGCGTCGTAGCAGGGTCCGACGAAGGTCACCCTGTCGGTGTCGACCCGGTCGGCGTGCGGCTGCATCGCTTCCGGGATCAGGGCGAGGGCCCTGGCGGGCGGCCCGGAGAAGGCGTCCACGTCCGTGGTGGCGGCCCCGCAGCCGGCGAGCCACCGCGCGAAGCGCTCCCGGTACGCGTCGGCGCCGGGCAGTTTCCACATGTGCGCCGCGACGTCCTCCGCGTAACCGTCCCAGCCGACGAACGTCGGGGACAGCTGCACCAGGGGGCGGCCCTGGCTTTCGGCGAGGGCCCGGGCGGCGTAGGCGCCGATGTCGTAGAGGTAGAGGTCCGGCGGGTCGCCGTCGTAGGCGGCGCGCAGTTGGGGGAGGGCCTGGACCGCGTCGTCGAGGAAGAGGCTCGCCGCGGCGATCGGATCGGTGGGCCAGTTGTTGTCGGCGAAGGGCAGGGTGGAGGTGCAGGGCACCAGTTCCGCACCGCTCGGCTCGATCAGGCCCGCCACCGAGGGGTCGTTGGCGTAGCTGACGCGGTGGCCCCGGGCCACCAGCTCGCGGACGACCGCGAGGCCGGGCAGTACGTGGCTGACGATGGGCACACCGACCATCGCGATGTGGGCACGCTGACGCTGCTGGGGCACGGTCGATCACTCATTTCCCGGGTGGGGGCGGAACGGCGTGACGGGACGCTGCGGAGGTGGGACGGGGGAGGCGCCGTCAGGACCGGCCGATGAGGGCGGCGGCCGCCTCCAGCTCGCCGACGGAGCCCGCCATGATGGTGCGCACATGCGTGGTGATGTGCTCCGCGGGCCAGTCCCACCAGGCCACGGCGAGCAGGCGGTCGACGGTCGCCGCGTCGAAGCGGGTGCGCAGAAGGCGGGCGGGATTGCCGCCGACGACGCCGTAGTCGGGCACGTCGGAGGTGACGACGGCGCCGGTGGCGACGATGGCGCCGTGCCCGATGCGGACGCCCGGCATGACGGTGGCGCCGTGGCCGAACCACACATCGTTGCCCACGACCGTGTCGCCCCGCCCCGGCAGGTCGGTGATCAGGTCCACATGGTCGGCCCAGGACCCGCCCATGACCGGGAAGGGGAACGTGGAGGGCCCGTCCATACGGTGGTTGGCGCCGTTCATGATGAACCGGGTCCCGGTCCCGAGTGCGCAGAACGCGCCGATGACGAGCTTCTCCGGCCCGTAGTGGTGGAGGACGTTGCGGGTCTCGAAAGCGGTCGGTTCGTCGGGGTCGTCGTAGTACGAGTACGCGCCGACCTCGATGAGGGGGGACTTCACGAGCGGCTTGAGCAGCACGACGCGCGGCTGGCCGGGTACGGGGTGGAGGACGGTGGGGTCGGCGGGAACGGGCGGCATCCTGGTGGCGGTTCCTCTCGGCGGGGCGGACGGACGGGGAGCGGGCGGGGGGCGACGGCTAGTGCGACAATTGTTGCGTTAGGATGCTGGCACGGACCAGCCCGTCGATCAACCGGATATGGGAGTCCCGATGTCAGACGCGACGACCGCGCGTGACCGCCGTCCGGGCGGCCGGACTGCCCGCATCCGCGCGCAGGTTCTCGACGCGGTGCGCGCCGAACTCGCGGAGGGCGGACACGAGGGACTTACGGTGGAGGGGGTCGCGACCCGCGCGAACGTCCACCGCACCACGGTCTACCGGCGCTGGCGCGACGTGGGCGGACTGCTGGCCGACGTCATCGCGGCCGCCGGCGAGATCGACTGGCAGCCCCCGGACACCGGCTCCCTGAGCGGGGACCTCACGGCGCTCAACGAGGAGATCCAGGAATCCCTGCTCGTCCGGCCGTCCCTCGCCCGCGCCCTGATGGCCGCGTCCTTCCACTCCGAGCAGGCCGCGCGGGCCCAGACGCGGCTGTGGGCCGACCGGTACGCCCAGTGCGGAATCCTCGTCGAACGCGCCGTGGAGCGCGGCGAACTCCCCGCCCGCCACACGGACGCGCGGAGCCTGTTGATGGCGGCCACGGCGCCGGTCTACCACCACCTGGTCCTCCAGCGTGCCGACCCCGACCCGCGACTGCCGCGGCGGTCCGCCGTCGCGGCGGTGCTGGCGGCCGCCGCGGGCGCCTTCTCCGCCGACTGAGCGCACGCTCCCGCGTCTTCGCCGTCCGCCGTCCGCCGTCCGCCGTCCGCTTCCGGCTGTCCGCTTCCTGCCGTCCGCTTCCCGCTTCCGGCTGCCCGTGCACCGGCCGGCCGCCCAGGCGCAGCCGAGGGCCCGGCCCCCCGGTGGACCGGCGGGCCCCGGCTCAGGCGGCGGAGGACTCCTCCAGCAGGGCGAGGAAGCTCCCGGCGAAGTGGTGCGCGTCGCCCGGCCAGCGCGCCGAGAGGTAGTTGCCGTCCCGGACGACGAACGCCGGGCCCGGATCGTCGGCCGTGTCGCGGCGCGACAGCACCCGGGGCCCGCGACGGAAGTCGGACGGCGTGGCGAGGGCGGCCCGGATCTCGTCCTCGACGTGCAGCGGGTACGTGCGGTAGTAGCGCCCGAGGCGCCAGGCCGTCAGCAGATGGGCCGATCTCTCCAGGTACTTGGGCAGACACGTCGTGCGGCGCCCGTGGAGCACGCTGCGCCCGGTGGCCGGGTCCTGGGCCCGGGCGAGTACCAGCGGTCCGTGGCAGATGGCCCCGACGGGCCGGCCCAGCCGCCAGAAGTCGGCCACCTTCGACTGCAGGACCCGCGAGCCCAGGTACTGCCGCATTCCGGTGGCGTGGCCGCCCGCCAGCAGAAGGCCGTCGTAATCGGCGGCGACGAGGTCCTCCCAGGCCGCGCCGCCCCGGAAGCGGGGGTCGGCCACCATGCGGTGGTACAGCCGTTTCGGTTCCTCCCGGGCCCCGAGCCTGCCGAAGAGGACGCCGTCCAGCAGCTTCGGGTCGGCCGCGGGCACGGTCCCCCGGCGCTGCGTCGAGACGACGACGTCGTGGCCGGCCGAGGTCAGCACATGCCAGGGAACGGCCACTTCGGTGACGTCGAAGTCCCGGTCGGGCAGGGGCATCAGGATCCGCATGGGAGCATCGTGCGCGACCGCGCCGGGCCGATCAACACCGCTCCCGCCGGTGGCGGCCGGCGCAGCCGCCGACGCGGCCGACCCGGGCACCGGTCCGGCGGCCGGGGCCCGCGGGGAGGGCGGCCCCGCCGGCCCCGGGTCCCTCACCCGGCCCGCCGGGCCCGTCACCGGATCGCGAGGCCCCGATCAGGTCAGTGGCCCGCCGGAGGCTCGAAACAGCCCGTCTCGGGGTACGGGCCGTTGACCGACACCTGGTAGTTCGTCTGCTGCACGAACGCGGTGACGCAGGCGTCGTCGTGCACTCGCAGGCCGACGAGGGCGCCCTCGGGCGTGACCTCCGCGCCGTCGACGAAGCGCGCGTGCATCGCCTCGACGCGGAGCGTTCCGGCGAACCGCTTGCCCTGCGCGTCGGTGCGCTCCTCGCGGTAGCCGAGGCCGAGCATCGCGGCGCGCACCGTCTCCGGGTCCCACGTCCGGTGCTGCCACAGCCGCTTGAGCACCGGCTCGATGCGGCCGGCCTCCCGCCGGGCGTCCTTCTCGTCGGCCGCCGACATCGCGCCCGGGAGCCGGAAGCCGTTGTTCTCGCGGTAGTGCGGCGCGCCGTCCCCGGCACCCGGTTCCACGTACGGCGACGCCGGCGCGGGGCTCGCGGTGCCGTCCGCGGACGGCGGCGCGGCCGGGCGGGCACCCGGGGTACCGGCGCCGACCGCCGG
>NZ_JAKGCV010000190.1 GCF_021556455.1 Streptomyces fuscigenes
GGTCCTCCTGGAGTACCGCTCCTCGGCGGCGGATCAGGCCGCCGGGGGCGTCGCCTGCGCGGCGGCGCGGGCGGCGGCCGGCAGGGCCTGCGCGATCCGCTCCACGGCCCGCTCGTCGTGGGCGGTCGACAGGAACCACACCTCGAACGCCGACGGCGGCAGGTACACGCCGTTCGCCAGCATGGAGTGGAAGAACGCGGTGAAGCGGAACGTGTCCTGGCGCTTCGCGTCCTCGAAGTCGCGCACCTCCGCGTCCGTGAAGAAGACGGAGAACATGTTGGACGCCGTCTGCACGGTGTGCGCGACGCCCTCCTTCGTCAGCGCCTCGGTCACCAGCCCCCGCACCTGCGCGGACACGGCGTCGACCGTGGCGTACGCCGCGTCGTCCAGCAGCCGCAGCTGCGCGAGGCCCGCGGCCGTCGCCACCGGGTTCCCCGACAGCGTGCCCGCCTGGTAGACGGGGCCTACCGGCGCGAGGCGCTGCATGATCTCGGCGCGGCCGCCGAAGGCCGCCGCGGGGAAGCCGCCGCCCATGACCTTGCCGAAGGTCATCAGGTCGGGCTCCACGCCGTCGACGCCGAACCACCCCGCGCGCGAGGTGCGGAAGCCGGTCATCACCTCGTCGGAGATGTACAGCGCGCCGTTGTCGTGGCACAGCTGCCGCAGCCCGGCGTTGAAGCCGTCGCGCGGCGGGACGACGCCCATGTTGCCGGGCGACGCCTCGGTGATCACGCAGGCGATCTCTCCGGGGTGCGCGGCGAACGCGTCCCGCACGGCCTCCAGGTCGTTGTACGGCAGCACGATGGTCTCGCCCGCCTGCGCGCCGGTCACACCGGGCGTGTCGGGCAGTGCGAACGTGGCGACACCGGAACCGGCGGACGCCAGCAGCGCGTCCACATGACCGTGGTAGCAGCCGGCGAACTTCACGACCTTGGCGCGCCCCGTGTAGCCGCGGGCGAGCCGGATCGCGGACATCGTCGCCTCCGTGCCGGAGGACACCAGCCGCACCTCGTCCAGCGGCGCGATGCGCGTGACCATCTCCTCGGCGAGGGCGACCTCGCCCTCGGTGGGGGCGCCGAAGGACGTGCCGCGCGCCACGGCCGCCTGCACGGCCTCGACGACCTGCGGGTGGGCGTGCCCGAGGATCATCGGCCCCCATGAGCACACGAGGTCGACGTACTCCCGGCCGTCGGCGTCCGTGAGGTACGGTCCGCTGCCGGACGCCATGAAACGGGGCGTGCCGCCGACGGCGCCGAAGGCGCGCACGGGAGAGTTGACCCCGCCCGGGGTCACTCGGGCCGCACGCGAGAAGAGTGTCTGCGAAACTGGGGCATCAGCATCAAAGGGGAAGCTCACGTAATCCATGGTGTCAGAGGCCCGGATGTTCTTGCGGACAGGTGTTTCACGGAGCGCCTGCGGGGGAGGTCACTGTCACGATGATCGGGTTGCGCGGCCGGGGCTGCGAGTGGTCGGGTGGAGATATGCATCGCGGTGGCGGACTGGGCGAGGGGACCGACGGTCTGGGGCCCGAGCCTGCCCGGCGGGGCAAGCACCGGCGCAACGACCGGCATCACGAGCACCACGAACGCGAACGGCAGGGGCATGACCAGTCGCCGCCGGCGAGCAGGAGTGGTGGCCGCGTGGGGGTGACCTACAAGTACTTCGGCGCGCCGGACGGCGCGACCGCGGCCCGGGTCCCGATCTCGATGCGCCCCGAGGAACTCGGCGGGGACGAGCTCGGCATGGGCGGGATGTTCACCAAGATCAAGCCGGAGACCATAGCCGCGATGGTCCTCACCGGCATCCAGGGCATGCCCCTGTACAAGGTCCCCCCGCTCGAACTGGTCGTTCTCCACCCGGACTACGCGGTGGTCAAGCTCCCCATGACCGCGGTCGACCCGCTGCGCGGGATCGGCGAGGAGTCGGTCGGCGCCGCGGCCTTCATCTGGTCCACGGTCCCGGACCGCGGCGGCCCGCGCGACGCCTTCGACGTCTACCAACTGCTGCACGAGTGGCAGGACTTCTCCCACCGCCTGCACGAGGCGGGGCATCAGCCGTACTGCCTTGTGTGGCCTTAGGGCCTGGCGAGCCCTGGGGCGCATCAAGTCTCCCGGGCCTTCTCTTTCAGGGCGGCGTACGGGGCGCACCTGACGCGGGCGCCGCCCCCGTCCGCGGCACCCGGGGCGCCTGAGGCCTCGTCAACCCGGCCCGTCCGGCAAGGTCCGCCCGCCCGGGGCGGGCAGGCAACGATCCGACGGTGCGGCCCGCTCGTCCCGGGCGGGCCGCGGTACCCCCGCCCTCTCCGCGTCGGCCGTGGAGTGCGCGCGGCCGGACGCGCTTGGGCGCCGGCGGCCTCCGGGCCTCGGGCGCGCACTTCCTCCCGGTCTCCCCGCCGCCTCCAAGGTCAAGACGAACTCCGCGACAGGCCGCGTCGCGGCCAAGTCGCATTTCCGGCATAGCGCATCCACGCGTCACATCGGGAAGATGACATCTCGCGTTCACCACGGATACCCCATGCATCTCTATGGTCCAGGTGAAGGATTGGCAAAGACAGTCAAATACTCATCTAGGAGCTTCTGTGTCGGTACGCGTGAACCGTGCGGGCAAGTGGGGAGTCCCCGTCGTCGCGGCCTCGGCCGCCGTGGTGGCGACCATGGTGCTCAGCCCGACGCCGGGGGCGTCGGCGGATGCGCCGCACACGTCCGCGAAGGCGAAGGCCCCGGTCGCCAAGAACGTCATCTTCATCAACGGCGACGGCATGGGCCCGGCCGCCCGCGAGGCGGCCCGCCTCCACCTCACCGGTCTCTACGGGCAGTTGACGATGGACAAGCTGCCGGTCTCCGGCCAGCTCACCACGACGCCCGACGACCCGAAGTCCCCGGTCACCGACTCGGCCGCCGCCGCGACGGCGTGGGCGACGGGCGAGAAGACGTACAACGGCGCCGTCAGCGTCGACGTCGACGGCAACAAGCTGGCGACCCTCGGCCGCCAGGCGAAGGCCGCCGGCATGGCGACCGGTCTCGTCACGACCGCGCAGGTCACCGACGCCTCTCCGGCCGCCTTCTTCTCCAACAGCGCGGACCGCGGCAAGCAGGACGACATCGCCCGCCAGTACCTCCAGGACAGCAAGCCGGACGTGATCCTCGGCGGCGGCGAGGACTGGTGGCTGCCCGCCGGCAGGCCGGGCGCGTTCCCGGACAAGCCCGCCGAGGACACCTCGGAGGCCAGCAAGGGCACCCAGGGCGACCTGGTCAAGAAGGCCGAGAAGGCCGGATACCAGTACGTCACGGACGGCAAGCAGCTCGCGAAGGCGAAGGACGGCAAGAAACTCCTCGGCCTGTTCGCCAACGAGGAGATGTTCCAGCAGAAGCCCGAGGGCCAGGGCGACGTCTACAGCCCGGTCGTGGACCTGCCCACCATGACGGACAAGGCCCTCGACACGCTCGGCAAGAGCAAGAAGGGCTTCTTCCTCATGGTCGAGGAGGAGGGCGTCGACGAGTTCGCGCACGCCAACAACGCGACGCGGGTGCTCCAGTCGATGCAGCAGCTGGAGCGGACCGTGGCCGTCGCCCGCGCGTACACCGCCACGCACCCCGACACCCTGCTCGTCGTCACGTCCGACCACGAGACGGGCGGCCTCGCGGTCGAGGAGCCCGACCCGAACGACGAGTCCGGAACCGGCGCCGGCGACCTGTCGAACGAGGACGGGCCCTTCGCGATCCGCGGCAGCGACAAGCAGTTCTACGTCGACTGGACGACGGGCGGCCACACCAGCGTGGACGTGCCGGTCTTCGCGAGCGGCCCGCTCGCGGACCGCTTCACGGGCAAGCACCCCAACACCTTCGTGCACGACGTGCTGCTGCAGGCGGTCTCCTCCCGCCGCTGACGCCCGCGCCGGGCGCGGCGGTTCGCACCGCCGGGGCCCCTGCCGCCACTGATCCCCGCGCCCGCGCGATCAGGTGCCCCGCTCCCGGCCCGGGAGCGGGGCACCGCCGCGTTTCCGGTGCCGAAGCGGGCGGGCGCGCCGGTGAACCGGGCCCGCGCTCCCCCCGCGCCGAGCGGCCTCGTACGGGCGCAAAAGAAAAGGCATGGAGACCGCGTCTCCCTGCCACTTACAAGCTATAGCGCAAGGGGGGCCTTGCGGCAAGGCCCCGGTGATGGCGCACAATCGTCCGCCCGGGCCGGGAACAGGGCGAAATCAGGGTTTCATCACGTGCGGGCGCGTTGTGGCGGTATGGCCGCCCGACGCGTCCCACCGGCCCGGCGAGCAACTCATCGATGGGGGATTTCGTGATCGACGTCATCGTCGCGGGCGGCGGACCGGCCGGCCTCATGCTGGCCTGCGAGCTGCGCCTGCACGGGGTGCGCGTGGTCGTGCTGGAGAAGGAGACCGAGCCCGTCGACTTCGTGCGGGCCCTGGGCCTGCACGCGCGCAGCATCGAGGTGATGGACCAGCGCGGGCTGCTGGAGCGGTTCCTCGCGCACGGCAAGAAGTACGAGGTCGGGGGGTTCTTCGCGGGCCTCGGCACGACGTGGCCCGCACGGCTGGACACCGCGCACGGGTACGTCCTGGGCATCCCGCAGCCCGTCACGGACCGGCTGCTCGGTGAGCGCGCGGCGGAGCTGGGCGTCGAGGTCCGGCGGGGCTGCGAGGTGGTCGGTCTCGACCAGGACGAGGACGGCGTGAGCGTCGAGGTCGCCGGGGCCGGGGCCGCGGGGAGCGACGGTGAGCGGGGGGCCGGCGGGACGGGCGGGTCGGCGCGGCTGCGCGCCCGCTGGCTCGTCGGCTGCGACGGGGGCCGCAGCACCGTGCGCAAGCTGCTCGGCGTCGGCTTCCCCGGCGAGCCGACCCGGGTCGAGACGCTGCTCGGCGAGATGCGGGCGACCGCGCCGGCGGAGACCGTCGCGGAGGTCGTCGCGCGGGTCCGCACGACGCAGAAGCGGTTCGGGCTCGGGCCCTTCGGTGAGGACGGCCTGTACCGGGTCGTGGTCCCGGCCGACGGGGTGGCCGACGACCGCACGCCGCCGACCCTGGATGACTTCAAGCGTCAGCTGACGGCGTACGCGGGCACCGACTTCGGTGTGCACTCCCCCCGCCGGCTCGCCCGCTTCGGCGACGCGACCCGGCTCGCCGAGCGCTACCGGACGGGCCGGGTGCTGCTGGCCGGCGACGCGGCGCACATCCATCCGCCGACCGGCGGGCAGGGTCTCAACCTCGGCATCCAGGACGCGTTCAACCTGGGCTGGAAGCTCGCCGCCGAGGTCGCGGGCTGGGCCCCGGACGGGCTGCTCGACACCTACCACGGCGAGCGGCACCCGGTGGCGGCGCAGGTGCTCGACAACACCCGCGCCCAGATGGAGCTGATGTCCACCGAACCCGGGCCGCTGGCGCTGCGCCGGCTCATGACGGAGCTGCTGGACTTCGAGGAGGTCAACCGCTTCCTGATCGAGAAGATCACCGCGATCGCGGTCCGCTACGACGTCGGGGAGGGCCACGAGCTGCTCGGCCGCCGGCTGCGGGACGTGCCGCTGAAGCGGGGCCGCCTGTACGAGCTGATGCGCCAGGGCCGCGGGCTGCTGCTCGACGCGACGGGCCGGCTGTCGGTCGAGGGGTGGTCGGACCGGGTGGACCACGTCGTGGACGCCGGCGAGGAACTCGACGTGCCCGCGGTCCTGTTGCGGCCGGACGGGCACGTCGTGTGGGCGGGGGACGATCAGGCGGGCCTGCTCGACCGGCTCCCCCGGTGGTTCGGGGCGCCGGCGGCCGGCTGAGCGGTACGGGACGCGGGGCGCCTGCTGAGCGGTAGGACGCGGGGCGGGCCGGGCGCGGGTGCGCCCGGCCCGTGGCGCCGCGTGCCGGGCCGCTCAGGCGTCCTCGTCGGACTCCAGGTCGCCCTCGGTGTCCAGGAAGACCTGGCGCAGCTCGGCCAGCACCTTCGGGTCGGGCTTCGCCCACATGCCGCGCGACTCGGCCTCCAGGAGGCGTTCCGCCATGCCGTGCAGGGCCCAGGGGTTGGCCTGCTGGAGGAACGCGCGGTTCTCCTCGTCCAGCACGTACGTCTCGGTGAGCTTGTCGTACATCCAGTCGGCGACGACGCCGGTGGTGGCGTCGTAGCCGAACAGGTAGTCCACCGTCGCCGCGAGTTCGAAGGCGCCCTTGTAGCCGTGGCGGCGCATCGCCTCGATCCAGCGGGGGTTGACGACGCGCGCGCGGAAGACGCGGGAGGTCTCCTCGACGAGCGTGCGGGTGCGGACCGTCTCGGGGCGGGTGGAGTCGCCGATGTACGCCTCCGGGGCGGTGCCCTTCAGCGCGCGGACGGTGGCGACCATGCCGCCGTGGTACTGGAAGTAGTCGTCGGAGTCGGCGATGTCGTGCTCGCGCGTGTCGGTGTTCTTGGCGGCGACGGCGATGCGCCGGTAGGCGCCCTCCATCTCCTCGCGCGCCGGGCGGCCCTCCAGTTCGCGCCCGTAGGCGTAGCCGCCCCACACGGTGTAGACCTCGGCGAGGTCCGCGTCGGTGCGCCAGTCCCGGCTGTCGATCAGCTGGAGCAGGCCCGCGCCGTACGTGCCGGGGCGGGAGCCGAAGATGCGGGTGGTGGCGCGGCGCTCGTCGGCGCCCGCCGCCATGTCGGCCTGCGCGTGGGCCCGTACGTGGTTGAGCTCGGCGGGCTCGTCGAGCGAGGCGGCCAGCCGCACCGCGTCGTCCAGCAGGCCGATGGCGTGCGGGAACGCGTCGCGGAAGAAGCCGCTGATGCGGAGGGTCACGTCGATGCGGGGGCGGCCGAGTTCGGCCGCGCCGATCGCCTCCAGGCCCGTGACCCGGCGCGAGGCATCGTCCCACACCGGGCGGACGCCGAGCAGCGCCAGCGCCTCGGCGATGTCGTCGCCCGCGGTGCGCATCGCGCTCGTGCCCCACAGGGACAGGCCGACGGACCGCGGCCACTCGCCGTTGTCGTCGCGGTAGCGGGTGAGCAGCGAGTCGGCGAGTGCCTGCCCTGTCTCCCACGCGAGGCGGCTGGGCACGGCCTTCGGGTCGACGGAGTAGAAGTTGCGGCCCGTCGGCAGCACGTTGACGAGGCCGCGCAGCGGCGAGCCGGACGGGCCCGCCGGGACGAATCCGCCGTTCAGCGCGAGGACCGCGTGGTCGATCTCGTCGGTGGTGCCCGCGAGGCGCGGCACGACCTCCTTCGCGGCGAACGCGAGGATCCGCGCCACCGCCTCGGGCTGCCCGGCCGCGACCTCCGCGACGGCGGACGGCTCCCAGCCGGCGTCCTCCATCGCCTGGACCAGCGCGCGGGCCCGCGCCTCCACCGCGTCGGCGGCGGTGCGGGTGGCGGCCGACTCGTCCAGGCCGAGCGCCTCGCGCAGGCCGGGCAGGGACTGCGTGCCGCCCCAGATCTGCCGGGCGCGCAGCACGGCCAGCACCAGGTTCACGCGGGTCTCGCCCCTCGGCGCGCCGCCGAGTACGTGGAGGCCGTCGCGGATCTGCGCGTCCTTGATCTCGCACAGCCAGCCGTCGATGTGCAGGACGAACTCGTCGAAGCCCTCGTCGTCGGGCCGCTCGTCGGGGTCGAGGCCGAGGTCGTGGTCGAGCTTCGCGGCCTGGATCAGCGTCCAGATCTGCGCGCGGATCGCGGGCAGCTTCGCCGGGTCCATCGCGGCGATCTGCGCGTGCTCGTCGAGCAGTTGCTCCAGGCGCGCGATGTCGCCGTACGACTCGGCGCGGGCCATCGGCGGCACGAGGTGGTCGACGAGGGTGGCGTGGACGCGGCGCTTGGCCTGCGTGCCCTCGCCGGGGTCGTTGACGAGGAAGGGGTAGACGAGCGGCAGGTCGCCGAGGGCCGCGTCGGGCGCGCACGCCGCCGACAGGCCCGCGTTCTTGCCGGGCAGCCACTCCAGGTTGCCGTGCTTGCCGAGGTGGATCATCGCGTCCGCGCCGAAGCCGCCGTCGTCCGTCCCGGCCTGGATCCAGCGGTAGGCGGCGAGGTAGTGGTGCGAGGGCGGCAGGTCCGGGTCGTGGTAGATCGCGACGGGGTTCTCGCCGAAGCCGCGCGGCGGCTGGATGAGGATCAGCAGGTTCCCGAAGCGCAGGGCCGCCAGGACGATGTCGCCCTCGGGGTTGTGGCTGCGGTCGACGAACATCTCGCCGGGCGCGGGCCCCCAGTGCTCCTCGACGGACGCCCGCAGTTCGGCGGGCAGCCGCGCGAACCAGCGCCGGTAGTCGGCGGCGGGGATGCGGACCGGGTTGCGGGCCAGCTGCTCCTCGGTCAGCCACTCCTGGTCGTGGCCGCCCGCATCGATGAGCGCGCGGATCAGCTCGTCGCCGTCGCCGGAGACGAGGCCGGGGATGTCCGGGTACGCCGTGCCGCCGGCGGCTGCGCCCTCGCCGCCCGCGGCCGCGGGGCCGAAGTCGTAGCCCTCGGCGGCGAGGCGGCGCAGCAGCGCCACGGCGCTCGCCGGGGTGTCGAGGCCCACCGCGTTGCCGATGCGGGAGTGCTTCGTGGGGTACGCGGAGAGCACCAGCGCGAGGCGCTTGCCCGCGTTCGGTATGTGGCGCAGGCGCGCGTGGCGCACGGCGGTGCCGGCGACGCGCGCGGCGCGCTCCGGGTCGGCGACGTACGACGGGAGGCCGTCCTCGTCGATCTCCTTGAAGGAGAACGGGACGGTGATGAGCCGGCCGTCGAACTCGGGCACGGCGATCTGCCCGGCCGCGTCGAGCGGCGACAGGCCCTCGTCGTTGGCCTCCCAGTCGGCGCGCGAGCCGGTCAGGCACAGGGCCTGGAGGATCGGCACGCCGAGCGCGGCGAGCGCGCCCGCGTCCCACGACTCGTCGTCCTCGCCGGCAGAGGCGCCCGCGGGCCGGGTGCCGCCCGCCGCGAGGACGGTCGTGACGAGCGCGTCCGCCGGGGCGAGCGCCTCCAGCAGGTCGGGCTCCGGGGTGCGCAGCGACGCCACGTACAGCGGCAGGGCGCGGCCCCCGGCCTCCTCGATCGCGCGGCACAGGGCGTCCACGAAGCCGGTGTTGCCGCTCATGTGGTGGGCGCGGTAGTAGAGCACGGCGACGAGCGGGCCGCCGGTCGCGGGCGCGGCCGCGCGCTCCAGCCGGCCCCAGGCGGGCGCCGCCGCCGGGGGCTCGAAGCCGTGGCCGGTCAGCAGGACGGTGTCGGACAGGAAGCGCGCCAGCTGGTCGAGGTTGGCCGGGCCGCCGTGCGCGAGGTAGGCGTGTGCCTCGGCGGCGATGCCGATGGGGACCGTGGAGGCCTCCATGAGCTGGGCGTCCGGGGCCTGCTCGCCGGTGAGGACGACCGTCGGGACGCCGCTCTCCCGCAGCGCGTCGATCCCCTCCTGCCAGGCGCGCAGCCCGCCGAGGAGGCGCACCACGACGAGGTCGGCGCCGTCGAGCAGGCCGGGAAGGTCGCCCAGCGGCAGGCGCGCGGGGTTGGCGTGGCGGTAGGGCACGACGGCGCCCGCCGCGTTCGCCGCGCGGGCGGAGAGCAGATCGGTGTCGGACGTCGACAGGAGCAGCAGCATGCGGCGTCTTGCCTTCCTCGGGGTCCGCGCCCCGGGCGGTGGGAGGACGGCGGGAGTTCCTGACTCACCCGGCAGGAGTGCCGGGTTCACAGTGGCGGGACCGCGCCGGATTCGCACCGGGCTTCCTCCCAGACGCCGTCTGGTCCTGTCGATAGTAGGCGGTGCTGGTCACGGGTGGGGAGGGCGCATGGCGGTGCGGGCGGCGGCGCGTCCCGGGGCGGGCGTGCCCCGGGCGGGCGGGGGCCGGGAGCGCGGGTGGCCGGGCGGGGCGGGGCCGCCGTCCGGGGCCGGGGGGCGGGGGCGCGCACGTGGGTATGCTCGCCGCCATGCCCTCACCCACCCCGCCGACCGGCGCCTTCCGGGACGAACCGCGCGTACGCGACCGCGGCGACGCGTGCCCCGGAGCGCTGCGGCTGCACGCGGCGGACGACGGCCGCCTCGCCCGGTTGCGGCTGCCCGGCGGGCTCCTGACGGTGCGTCAGGCCGAGATCCTGGCGTCGGTGGCGGAGCGGCTGGGCGACGGGCACCTGGACATCACCTCGCGGGGAAACGTTCAGCTGCGGGGCCTCCCCGAGGCCTGCGCGGGGCCGCTGGCCGAGACCCTGTACGACGCCGGCCTGCTGCCCTCGGAGCGCCACGAACGGGCCCGCAACATCGTCGCCTCGCCCCTCGCGGGCGAGGACGAACACCCCTTCGCCGACGTGCGGTTGTGGGTGCGCGAACTGGACGCGCTGCTGTGCGCGAGCGACGCCGCGGCCGGGCTGTCGGGCCGCTTCCTGTTCGCGCTGGACGACGGACGCGGCGACGTGGCCGCGCTCGGCGCGGATGTGACGTTGCTCGCACAACCGCCGCACGCCGGGCAGGACACGGCCGCGCCAGGGGTGGCGGGCGACGCGACGGCGGTGCTGTGCGTGGGCGGCGAGCGGCTGGGGGTGCGCGCCGTGGACGGGCCCCGCGCCGCACTGGCCGCGGC
>NZ_JAKGCV010000191.1 GCF_021556455.1 Streptomyces fuscigenes
GCCGAGCGTGGCGAGGGACGCCCCCAGGTCGTTGATCCAGACATTGCGCCCGTCGACCACTCCCGCGACCAGGCGCTTGCCGGGCAGGCCGCCCGCGGAGGCCAGGTCGGCGAGGTTGCCCGCGCCCCGGGAGTTCCGGTCGTTCCTGCCGCTGCCGCTGCTTCGCATCAGATATCCGTCGTCGTCTCGTCGCCTGCATGGGTGTTCGCTGTATCCGGAGCGTCCGGATCGAACGACGGAACCCCTTCCAGCGACTCGGCCTCGACCGCGTCCGCCTCGGGGAGGAAGGGCGCGAGTTCGGGCAGTTCACCGAGGCCGCGCAGGCCCATGCGCTCCAGGAAGTAATTCGTCGTCCTGTACAGGATCGCACCTGTCTCGGCCTCCGCGCCCGCCTCCTCCACCAGACCGCGCTGGAGCAGGGTGCGCATCACGCCGTCGCAGTTCACTCCGCGCACCGCCGAGACCCGCGAGCGGCTGACCGGCTGGCGGTAGGCGACGACGGCGAGAGTCTCCAGCGCGGCCTGCGTCAGCCGGGCGTGCTGGCCGTCCAGGACGAAGCCCTCCACGGCCGCCGCGTAGGCGGCGCGGGAGTAGAAGCGCCAGCCCCCGGCGACCAGCCGCAGCTCGAAGCCGCGCCCGGTGGCGGTGTATTCGTCGGCGAGGGCGCGCAGCGCGTCCGCGACGGCCCGCGGGGGGCGCCCGAGGACCTTGGCGAGGTGCTCCTCGGTGGCCGGCTCGTCCACGACCATCAAGACGGCCTCCAGGGCGGGGCCGAGCGGCAGCTCCTGGACGGGCCCTGCGGCCTGCGGCTCGTTCACGCGGTTGCCTCCTGCTCCTGCTCGACGGTCCCGGAAACGAGATCGAACTCACCCACGCTGATCTCCGCCCCGTCCTGCGGTCCGCTCCAGTGGACGACGAGGAGGCCGAGCGCCTCCTCCTGGTCGAGCCCGACCGCGCGGGCCCGGTACAGCTCCAGCAGGGCGAGGAAGCGGGCGACGACCGTGAGGGTGTCGTCGGTGTCGGCGGTCAGCTCCTCGAAGGTTGCCCGGCCGCGCTCGCGCAGCAGCCCGACGACGATCCCGGCCTGCTCCTGCACGGAGACGAGCGGCGCGTGGATGTGGTCGACGTAGACCTGCGGCTCGGGCCTGGGCTGCATCGCCTTGACGGCGAGCTTCGCGAAGCCCTCCGGGCCGATGCGGATCACCACGTCGGGCAGCAGGTCCGCGAGGCCGGGCTCCAGGCCCACCGTGCGCGGGTAGCGGCGGCCCTCGTCGTCGAGGCGCGCCGCGAAGATCGCGGCGACCTCCTTGTAGGCGCGGTACTGCAGGAGGCGGGCGAACAGCAGGTCGCGCGCCTCCAGGAGCGCGAGGTCGGCCTCGTCCTCGACCTCCGCGGCGGGCAGCAGCCGGGCCGCCTTCAGGTCGAGCAGCGTCGCGGCGACGACCAGGAACTCGGTGGTCTGGTCGAGGTCCCAGTCCGGGCCCATGGCGCGGATGTGGGCCATGAACTCGTCGGTGACCTTGGACAGCGCGACCTCGGTGACGTCGAGCTTGTGCTTCGAGATGAGCTGGAGGAGCAGGTCGAAGGGGCCCTCGAAGTTGACGAGCCGCACGGTGAAGCGCCCGTCGTCCGCCTCGGCGGCCGCGGCGTCCGCCGTGTCGTCCCCCGAGGCGTCCGCCGTGTCGTCACCGGGCCGCCCGGGGGCACCGCGGCCGCCGTCGGCACCGGTGCCCTCCGGGCTCCGGGGCCCGCCGGGGGTCTCCTGGTCGTCCTCGGGCGGCACGGCGGCGGGCGCCGTCGCCCCGGACGCGGCGTCAGGCGCCCGCACGGCCCAGGACGCGGGGGGCCGCGGGAAGGGCGTGCGCGGTGGGCCGGTCCGGCGCACCGGGCCGGCCCGCCGTCCCGCTCAGGACACCGGGGTGAAAACGACCGGGAGCGACTTCGGGCCGCGGGTGAAGACACCCTGCTCGACCGGGTCGTAGCCGTCGGCGAGCCGGACGTCCGGCATCGCGTCGAGCAACTGGTCGACTCCGGTCTCCACCTCGGCCTTGGCGAGGAGCGCGCCCACGCAGAAGTGGCGGCCGAGGGCGAAGGCGAGATGGTCGGCGGCCGCGGAGAACGCGGTGGTGGTGGTGAGGTCGTCGCGGAAGATGTCGAAGGTGTCGGGGTCGCGGTAGTGGTCGGTGTCCCGGTTGGCCGCCCCGATGAGGCAGGTCACGGTCGCTCCGGCGGGGATCGTGCCGCCGCTGACCTCGACGTCCCTCGCCGCCTGCCGCATGATCATGTGGACCGGCGGGGTGAAGCGCAGCGTCTCCGCGAACGCCCGGGCGATGAGGCTCCGGTCGGCCCGCACGGCGGCCAGCTGGTCGGGGTGGAGCAGCAGGTTCGCGAAGATCGACGCGATCGCCTTGTCCGTGGTCTCGCCGCCGGCGGCGAGCAGGAGGCTGCAGAAGGCCTTGATGTCCTCGTCGCTCATGCGCACGCCGTCGACCTCCGCGCGGCACAGCGTGGACAGGAGGTCGTCGCCGAGCCGGTCGCGCCGGGCCCGGATGATCGGGACCATGTACTCGGCGAACTCGACGCGCGTGCGCTCGCCCGCCGCGATGACGTCCTGGTCGCCCGAGAGGTTGCCGAGGAAGGCGATGACCGCCGTGTACCAGCGGTGGAAGCGCGCATGATCGGACTTGTCCAGTCCGAGCATGTCCGCGATCACGTTGACCGGGAAGCGGGTCGCGAAGTCGTCCACCAGGTCGGCGGAGCCGGTGCCCCGGAAGCCGTCGATCAGCTCGCGCGCGTTCCTGCCGATCACGGGGAGGAATTTCTGCTCCAGCTCGGAGCCGCGGAACGCGGGGGCGACGAGTGCGCGCCGCACCGCGTGCTCACGCCCGCTGAGCTGCAGGATCGTCTTGCCGTGCACGGGCTCGATCTGCCAGTTGTAGTTGTCCGTGGTGAACGCGGAGTCCCTGTCCTTGAAGGCGCGCTCGACGTCGTCGTAGCGGGAGATCAGGTAGCTCTTGGTCGGCTCGTGCCAGATCAGCGGGGCGCTCTCCCGCATCATCCGGTAGGCCGGATACGGGTTCGCGGCGAACTCGGGCGACAGGATGTCGGGGATCGGCTGTGCGGTGACCATGGTGGCTGCCCCTCGCGTCTGGTGACCGGTAGCGGTCGGCGAGGCACAGGCTATTGACCGTAACTGACCGGTGACAGCCGACTCCTGGCCAGTTGAGGCGACATCTCGCACGCGTGGGTGCATGGACCGCACGAAACGGCGGGGCCCGGTCGGCATGCGCCCGGGCCCCGCCGCGGCGGAGAACGTCCCCGTGGAGGTCAGTCGCCCAGGGTGGAGGCGACGGGGGCGGCGTCGGCCTGCTCGGCCGCCTTGGCGGCCTCCGCCTTCGCCGCGGCCTTCTTCGTCCGCTGCTTGACGACGAGCATCGACGCGACGGCGACCACCACGGCCACGCCGAGGCCGGCGTACGAGAACCGCTTCAGCCAGTCCTCGGCGACCTTGCCCACCTCGTAGACGACGAGTGTGGTGCCGCCGGCCCAGACGACCCCGCCGAGGAGGTTCGCGATCAGGAACTTCCAGTACGGCATCTTCAGCACGCCGGCGAGCGGCCCGGCGAAGATGCGCAGGAGGGCGATGAAGCGGCCGAAGAAGACCGCCCACATGCCCCACTTCTCGAACGACCGCTCCGCGACGGCGACATGGGATTCGCCGAAGTGCTTGGGGAACTTCCTGGCCAGCCAGGCCAGCAGCGGCCTGCCGCCCTTGCGGCCGATCGCGTAACCGGTGGAGTCGCCGGCGACGGCGCCGATGGAGGCGCAGGCGGCGAGCACGTACGGATCGATGTGGCCGTGCTGCGAGGCGAGCAGTGCCGCCGCGACGAGGACGATCTCGCCCGGCAGCGGAATGCCGAGGCTCTCGACCCCGATGACGACCGCCACCAGCAGGTAGATGCTCACCGCAGGAACGGTCTCGAGCCACCCCTGGACGTCCAACGCAGGTCCCTCCCGCTCATGTCCCCCGTGCCCTGGTCGGATCAGCCTACCTGGTTGCGGCAGGCCCTCCGACGTGGCCGGAATTCACCCCCGGCCCGCCCTTGACACGGGCTGCGACAGGACCGTGACAGCACGGCGACTCCAACGAGGCCCGCCCGCATCTATCGTTACCCGTCATGTGGCCAGGACAGCAGCCGCCCGGGGGCGAGCAGAACGCAGGAAACCAGAACCCGTACCAGCAGCCGGGGTACCAGCAGCCAGGTTTCGGCCCTGCCGGGCAGCAGGGCCCGTACGCGCAGCAGCCGTACCAGCAGCCGGGCTACCCGCAGCAGGGGTACCCGCCCCAGCCGAACCCGTACCAGCAGCCGACGGTGCCGCTGTACGGCGGGCCGGGCGGCCAGGGGCCGCAGAAGCCGGGGCGCGGCGGGCGCCGCACGACGGTGATCGCGGTCTGCTGCGCCGTGGCCGTCCTCGCGGCGGCGGGCGTGAGCGGCTACCTGGTGGTGAACAAGAAGGACTCGCAGGCGGACACGGTCTCCGCGGCTCCCAGCAAGTCCCCCCTCCCGGCGCCCCCGGCGCCCGCGTCGAGCCCCGCGGACAACCCGCGCGGCGGCTCGGCGGGCGCCAAGCCGACGGTCGCGGGCTGGAAGGTCGTCTCGAATCCGACGCACGCGACGGAGTTCGACGTTCCGCCCAGCTGGAACGTCGAGTCCCCCAGCACGTTCCAGGGCTTCGACAACGAGAAGAAGGGGGACGGCTCGGCGCTCGCCCTGTTCTCCTCGCCGGCCGAGCTCCAGCCGAAGTGGTGCGAGGCGAAGTCGTCCGGCGGAGGCACCGACGACACCGCGCTCGCCGCCGCGGGAACGAAGGGCGGCAAGGGCGCCAAGGACACCGGCAGCGCGGCCGTCGCGGAGGCCGGCACCTGGGCGTTCGCCGCGTACGGGCAGCACGAGCCGGCCAAGACCGTCCACCAGAAGATCAAGGTCGGCAAGGCCGTCCCCTACACCACGAAGTCCGGGGTCAAGGGGAGCTACGCGATCGCCACGACGAAGGGCCTGACCAAGCACGAGAAGTGCGACAGCGACGGCAAGACGATCGCGTTCACCTTCATCAACGGCAAGGGCGACTACACGACGTGGGTGCTCTACGCGGCGCACGGCGTCAAGGGCGAGCTGCCGGACAAAACGATCATGCAGATCCTGAGCACGGTGCGGCTGCCCGCCGGCTCGGTGGAGTGAGCGCCGCGGGCAGCGGCCGGCGGACCGGACGAGGTGATCGCCGGCGACCGCCCGCCCACCCGCCGAGGTGAGCACGGGCCGGGGGCCGGCCCCGTGCCGCGCGGCACGGTCGCCGGGAGCGGAGGACCACGCCGTGTGCCCACCGGGCCCACCACCGCGGCCGGGTCAGGGCACGAGCACGATGCGCCCGCGCAGACCGCCCTCCGCCAGTCGCGCATGTGCCTCGGCGGCGTCGCGGAGGGGATACGTTCGCTCGACGCGTGCCCGCAGCACGCCCAGGTCGGCGAGCCGGGACAGCTCGGCGAGCAGGGCGCCGTCGGCCCGTACGGCCAGGGCCTCGACGCGGATGCCGCGCTCGGAGCGGGGCTCCTGGCCCGGCCACAGGCCGGCGTAGGCACCGCCGTCCCGGACGGCCGCGAGCGCGTCGGCCCCCAGCCGCGCCGCGTCGAGCACGCCGTCGAATCCGCCTGCGGAGGGCTGTTGCCCGCGGGCGAGGAAGTGGTCGGCGCCGCGGGACAGCAGGAACTCCTCGTGGACGTCCGCGTCGAGCCCGGTGACCTTCAGGCCCTGGCGGTGGGCGAGTTCCACGGTGTGGGCGCCGACGCCTCCCGCCGCCCCGGTGACCAGCAGGCTCTGCCCGGGGGACAGGGAGAGCAGGCGCAGCGCCTGGGACGCGGTCGTCGTGTTCAGCGGGAGCGTCGCCGCGTGGATGTCGTCGAGGGTGCGCGGGGCCGGCGCGAGCACCGCGTCGTCCAGGACGATGTGGTCGGCGTGGGTGCCCAGCGGCTTGTGGTGGCCCGTGGCCAGGGCGATGACGCGCTCGCCCGTGGTCCAGCGGGTGCCGGCGCCGGCGGCGTCGACGGTTCCGGCCACGTCGAAGCCCAGGCCGACGGGGCCCTCACCGCCGAAGACCCCGGACCGCATGGCGGCGTCCACGGGGTTCAGCGCGGCGGCGCCCACCCTGATGCGCACCTGCCCGGGGCCGGGCACGGGTGTCGGGTGTTCGGTGATCTCCACTGCCTCGGGGCCGCCGAAGCGGGTGACGGTCGCAGCACGCATGGGCATGGTCTTCCTTCTGCACAGGGACGGGGGCGGGCCGGGGCGCCGCCGGAGGTGAAGGGCGGCGGTCCCGCCGCGGGGGTGGGGACGGGGGTGGCGACGGTGGCGGGGACACGCACACCGGCAACGGCCGGGCCCCGCCGGGACGCGGCGCCGGACGCCTGACGCCGGCCGGTTGCCGGTCGTCGACGCCGCCGGGCACACACCGGCTGTACGCCCGTGACGTGGTTTCTTACGATGGGTGCGTAACCCCATGATGAGTCAGCGTGGACGGCGCTACAAAAGGCACAGGCGTGTGCGCAACAGGAAGGGCGGGTGCGTCATGCACGAAGGCGCGGCGGACGGGCGGGCCGTGGTGACCGGGGGGCCGTGCGCCCGCTGGCCCGTGGAGAAGGGCGAGGACATCCGCCGGATCGTCGACCGGGCCGGCGACAAGTGGACCGTGCTCGTGATCGGCGCGCTGGAGCACGGCTGCCTGCGCTACACCGACCTGCAGCGCTCGGTTCCGGGGATCTCCCAGCGCATGCTCACGCACACCCTGCGCCAACTGCGCCGTGACGGCCTCGTCAGCCGCACCGCGTATCCCGAGGTGCCCCCGAGGGTGGAGTACGCGCTGACGCCGCTGGGCGCCACGCTGCTCGACGCCGTCACGATCCTGGTCGACTGGGCGGGCACCCATCACGGCGAGATCAGCGCGAACCGGGCGGCCTTCGACGAGGCGGCGCCCTCCCACTGACCCCGCCCGCTCCGGCGCCCGCCTCGCCGCGGCACGCCCGCGGTCGGTGCAGGAGCGCGGCGGTGCAGGAGCGCGGCGGTGCAGGAGCGCGGCGGTGCGGCTGCTCGTCGGCATGTCGCTCTGTCGATACGGCCGCGCGGTGCCCGCCCGCCGGCGTCCCGGCGCCGCCGCCCGCGCGTTGCCCTCGGGCAGACCGGTATTTACCGTTGCATACATGGCGACAAACACCCAGAACGGCTCCGCGAGGACCTGGTTCATCACCGGAGCCTCCTCCGGCATCGGTCACGAACTCACCGCGGCCGCGCTCGCGCGCGGCGACTTCGTCGCGGCGGTCGCCCGCACCGTCACGTCGCTCACCGACCTGGCGGGCGCGTATCCGGACACGCTCGCCGTCTTCGCCGCCGACGTCCGGGACGAGCCGGCGCTGCGCGACGCCGTCAGCCGCACGGTCACGGCGTTCGGCGGCATCGACGTCGTCGCGAACAACGCCGGCTACGGTCTCTTCGGCGCGGTGGAGGAAGCCTCGGACACCGAGGCGCGGGCCGTCTTCGACACCAACGTCTTCGGCGTGCTCAACGTGCTGCGCGCGGTCCTGCCGGTCCTGCGCGCCCAGAGGTCGGGGCACATCCTTCAGGGTTCGTCGCTGTACGGCCAGTTCGCCCTGCCCGGCCTCGGCATGCTCGCGGCCACCAAGTACGCCGTGGAGGGCCTGTCCGACGCGCTCGCGGCAGAGGTCGAGCCGCTGGGAATCAAGGTCACGCTCGTGCAGCCCAGTCCCACGGCCACGTCCTTCGGCGCCAATCTGGCCTTCGCCGGCCACGAGGACGACTACGACCGGACCGTGCGGGCGGTGCAGAAGGCACTGGGTGAGGCGGGGCCCGAGGCCTACGCCTCGGCCGCCCGCACCGCGCAGGCGATCCTCGCCGCCGTCGACTCCGACCGCCCGCCGCTGCGGCTCGCCCTCGGCAGGCAGGCCGAGAGCGGGATGCGTGCCGCGCTCAACGCCCGGATCAAGGACCTCGACGACTGGTCGGCCGTGACGCACGGCGTCGACGGCTGACACCCGCCCCGGCGGCCGGGGGGCCCGGCGGCAAAAAACCGTTGCGCCGGCGCTCCCGCTCGATCACAGTCCCAGGGTGTCCCGCCTCCGCTCCCGCAACTACCCCCTGCTCTCGGCAGCCGCCGTGATCTCGCAGCTCGGTTCGCAGGGTGCTCTGATCGCCTCGGCCTTCGCCGTGCTCTCCACGGGCGGCACAGCCGGTGACGTGGGCCTCGTGGCCACCGCGCGCACGGTGCCGATGGTGCTGTTCGTACTGGTCGGCGGCGCCCTGGCGGACCGAATCCCGCGCCACCGGGTGATGGTGGCGGCGAACGCGCTGAACTTCGCTTCGCAGGGGACGTTCGGGGCGCTGGTGCTGCTCGGCCACGCCCCGCTGTGGCAGATGGCGGCCCTCTCGGCGCTCGGCGGGACGGGGCAGGCCCTGTTCGGCCCGGCCAACGAGGGCCTGCTGCTCTCCAGCGTGGATCCGGCGCGCGCGGGCCGTGCGTTCGCGGTGTACCGGATGGCCGTGAACGGCGCGACGATCGGCGGCGCCGCGGCCGGCGGCGCGCTGGTGGCCTGGCTCGGCCCCGGCTGGGTGCTGGTCGTGGACGCCGGGACGTTCCTCGTGTCGGGGGCCCTGCGGTCGTTCCTGGATCTGAGCCATGTGCCGGCGCGCGCGCCCGGCGCCGGGGTGCTGGCCGATCTGCGCGACGGCTGGCGCGAGTTCGTCTCGCGGCCCTGGCTGTGGGCGATCGTCGCGCAGTTCTCCGTGGTCAACGCGGTGATGGTGGCGGGCGAGGCGGTGTACGGGCCGCTGGTCGCGCGCGACCACTACGGCGGTGCGGGGCCCTGGGGCGTGGCGAACGCCGCGTTCGGCGCGGGCACGCTGCTCGGCGCCTTCGTGATGACGCGGTGGCAGCCCCGGCGCATGCTCCTGGCGGGGACGCTCGGGATCTTCCCGTTCGCGCTGCCGCTGGCGGCGCTCGCCGTGCCGGTGTCGGCGGCCCTTCTGACGGCCGCGATGTTCGTGGCGGGCGCGTCGGTCGAGGTCTTCGGCGTGGGCTGGATGACGGCGATGCACCAGGAGATCCCGGAGGAGAAGCTGTCGCGGGTCTCGTCGTACGACTGGCTCGGTTCCATGGCCCTGGTGCCGGTGGCGACCGCGCTCGCGGGCCCGGCACAGGGGGCGTTCGGCCGTAGCGCCTCGCTGTGGGGTGCCGCGGCCCTGGCCGTGCTGCTGACGGTGGCGGTGCTGTTCGTCGGCGACGTGCGCACGATCCGCCGGCGCGAGCCCGCGAGCCCGGTGGACGCGGCGAAGGCGGCCGCGAGCGGGGCCGACGGGCCGGCGGCGACCGCGGCGGACTCCGTCTGACGGCGGCCCCGGCTCCGGCTCCGGCTCCGGCTCCCGCTCCGGCTCCGGCTCCGGCTCCGGGTGTGAACGGGCGCTGCCGCGCGGCCGGTCAGCCGATGCTGAAGGCCCCGTCCGGCGGGCGGGGCGATGAAACGGCGTCCTCGTCCCGCACGGGCCGCGCCCCGGCGACGAGGCGCCCGAGGGCCTCGCCCTCCTCTACCCGCGCGGGGAACGCGTCCCCCGCGGTGCGCCGGGCGAGCGCCGCGGTGTCCAGGGGCCCGCGGGACGCCACGAGCACCGCGTTGCCGAACCGCCTGCCGCGCAGCACCGCGGGCTCGGCGATCAGCGCGATCTCCTCGAACACGGCCGCGAAGGTGGCCAGCTGGGCCCGCAGGAACGCGAAGGGAGCGCCGTCGGCCAGGTTGGCCGTGTAGACGCCGGCGGGGCGCAGGACCCGAGCCGCCTCGCGCGCGTACTCGACCGACGTCACGTGAGCGGGGATGCGGGAGCCGCCGAACACGTCGCCCACGATCACGTCGGCCGAGGCCGCGGGCGCGGCCGACAGCCACCGGCGGGCGTCGGCCCGGTGCACGGTGATCCCGCTGCCGGACGGCACCGGCAGCACTTCGGCGACCAGGTCGGCGAGGCCCCCGTCGTACTCGACGACGTCCTGCGCGGAGCCGGGCCGGGTGGCGGCGACGTAGCGCGGCAGGGTGAGCGCGCCGCCGCCGAGGTGCACGACGGCGAGCGGCCCGCCCGGCCGCGCCGCGGTGTCCACCACGTGCGCGATGCGCCGCACGTACTCGAACTCCAGGTGCTCGGGGTCGTCGAGGTCGACGTGCGACTGGGGCGCGCCGTCGACCGTCAGCAGCCAGGCCCGCTCGCCGTCCAGGTCGGGCAGCAGGCGGGCGGTGCCGGAGTCGACGGCGCGCGTCACGGGTACCGGCTCGGTCGGTTCGCTCACCGCCTCATTGTCGCGGACGGCGGGCGCCCGGCGCGGCCCGGGGCGCCCGCCGTCCCGCACCGCGCAGGCCGCGCGACCG
>NZ_JAKGCV010000192.1 GCF_021556455.1 Streptomyces fuscigenes
CGAGCGGCGCCGGGGCCGGCCCCGGGGCGGGATCGGGCGCGCCGCCCCGGGGAGCCGGCCCGCGTCGGCGAGGGCGCGCCGCAGCAGGTACTCGATCTGGGCGTTGGCGCTGCGCAACTCGTCCGAGGCCCAGCGGGCCAGCGCGTCGTACACCGCCGGGTCGAGGCGCAGCAGCACCTGTTTGCGCTCCGCGCCCCGGCGGGGGCTGCCGTCCGTCACTGGTACAGGGTGCCCGTATTGACGATGGGCTGGGCGGCGCGGTCCCCGCACAGCACGACGAGCAGGTTCGACACCATCGCCGCCTGCCGCTCCTCGTCGAGCGTGACGATGTCCTCCTGGCGCAGCCGCCGCAGCGCGGCCTCGACCATGCCGACGGCGCCGTCCACGATCTCCCGCCGGGCCGCCACGACCGCGCCGGCCTGCTGCCGCTGGAGCATCGCGGACGCGATCTCCGGGGCGTACGCCAGATGCGTGAAGCGCGACTCGACGACCTGCACGCCCGCCGCGTCCACGCGGGCGGCGAGCTCCGCGACGAGCTTCTCGGTGATCTCCTCGGCGTTGCCGCGCAGCGACAGGTCGTCCACCTCGTGGGCGTCGTACGGGTACTCGATCGCGATGTGCCGCACCGCGGCCTCGGTCTGCGTCGCGACGAACTCCTGGAAGTCGTCCACCTCGAACGTCGCCTGCGCGGTGTCCCGCACCTTCCAGACCACGACGGCCGCAAGCTCGATCGGGTTGCCGTAGGCGTCGTTGACCTTGAGCACCGGCGTCTCGTTGTTGCGCACGCGGGTGGAGACGCGGCGCCGCGTGGTCAGCGGGTTCACCCAGCGCAGCCCGTCGGTGCGGATGGTCCCGCGGTAGCGGCCGAACAGCTGCACCACCCGCGCCTCGCCGGGCGCCACCATGTTCAGCCCGCGCATCGCGAGGAACGCCGCGATGATCACCACGATCCCGGCCGGGATCATCGCGCCCTTGACGGCCGTGTCGTCACTCGCGGCGGCCACGGCGAGCAGCGCCACGCCGACGACCAGCCCGAGGAGCCCGAGCAGGAGCGCGAGGCCCCCGCTGATGCTGTGCGCGGTGACCTCCCTGACGTGGGCGTGCGGCATCTGCGGCACGTCGGGCGCGGTGCCCTGCGGCCCGCTCCCCGCGTCGGCCGCCCGGGGGGCCGCACTCGTGCCGGACATCGGGCCGGACGCCCGGCCGTCACCGGGCCGCTCCGGCTCGCGCCCCTGGCCGTTCTCCGGATCTCCGCTGCTGGAAGCCATCTCGCTGCCCCGTCTTCCTTCGTGGGCGGCCCCGGCACGTCCGGGCCGTGCCCCCCGCCGTCGTCTAGCAATCTGATATCAGATTAACGCATCCGGCAACCGTTCGTCCTTGCGCGGAGTCGGTTCCAGTGGAGAGGGGTGGTTCTTCTCACGCCCTCCGAAGCCGGATCGGCCCCCATGCGGCATAGGGCACGGTGTTAGTTTTCTGAGCTGATTTGCACAAAGTTCAACCCGATTCCGGCGACGGGGGCCTCGACGCGAAGCACCGGTACGGAGACCTGAGAGCGGAGCGACACACCGATGGGCCGAGCTGATGAGCGGCGCGCCCGGCAGCAGGCGGCGCGGCGGGCCGGCCGCGGCGGGCGCGCGGGCGGCAACCCCAAACGCGGCATACGCCGCCTTTTCACCTGGAAGAAGATCCTCGGAACGTTCCTCGGCCTCGCCGTGATCGTGATCGGGGGCTTCGTCTTCGCGTACATGTCCGTGTCGGTGCCCGCGGCCAACGCCGACGCCGAGCGCCAGAGCAACGTCTACGAGTACGGCGACGGCAAGGTCCTCGCCAGGACCGGCGCGATCAACCGCGAGATAGTCGGGCTCGACCAGGTGCCCAAGGGCGTCCAGCACACGTTCGTCGCGCTGGAGAACAAGACCTTCTACCAGGACTCCGGCGTCGACTTCAAAGGCACCGCCCGCGCCCTCCTCAGCACGGTCACCGGCCACGGCAAGCAGGGCGGCTCGACGATCACCCAGCAGTACGTGAAGAACTACTACCTGAACCAGGACCAGACGGCGAGCCGCAAGCTCAAGGAACTGGTCATCTCGCTCAAGGTGGACCGCAACAAGTCCAAGGGCGACATCCTGGCCGGGTACATGAACACCAGCTACTACGGCCGCAACGCGTACGGCATCCAGGCCGCGGCGCAGGCCTACTACGGCGTCGACGCCTCGCAGCTCAGCGTCAACCAGGGCGCGTACCTCGCCGCGCTGCTCCAGGCGCCGAGCCAGTACGACTGGGCCGTCGCGACGCCCACCGGCAAGGCGCTGGTCAAGGCGCGCTGGAACAACGTCCTGAAGAACATGGTCTCCATGCACTGGCTGTCCGCCCAGGACCGCGCCGGCATGAAGTTCCCCGTGCCGATCAAGCCCCGGCCGCAGGCCGGCCTCGGCGGCCAGACCGGCTACCTCGTCGACGCGGCGAACAAGGAGCTGGAGAAGCGCCTGGAGGGGCAGGGCGAGTCGGCCTCCGACGCGCAGGCCCGGGTCGCCGCCGGCGGCTGGACGATCACGCTGAACGTCGACCGGGCCAAGGAGGCCCAGCTGGAGAGCGCGGTCAAGCACCAGCTGACCTCCAAGCTGGAGCCGAAGGACCGGCCCCGCGACGCGGACGCCCAGGCGGGCGCCGTCTCCGTCGACCCGAAGACCGGCAGGATCCTCGCCCTGTACGGCGGCAAGGACTACATGACGCACGCGACGAGCAACGCGACGCGCGAGGACTACCAGCCCGCGTCCACGTTCAAGCCGGTCATCTTCGCCACCGCCCTGGAGAACGCGGCAAAGACCCAGGACGGCAAGCCGATCGACGCGAACACCGTCTACGACGGCACGAGCGGCCGGCCCGTGAAGGGCAGCGACATCGCCTTCGCGCCGACGAACGAGGACCACACGAACTACGGCCCGATCACCGTCCAGAAGGCCATGGACGACTCGGTCAACTCGGTCTTCGCGCAGATGGGCGTCGACGTCGGCATGTCGGACGTGCTCAAGACCGGCGGCAAGCTGGGCATGGACATGGAGGACCAGAAGCCGTACCCGTCCCAGACGCTCGGCACGATGGGCGCGAGCCCGATGCAGATGGCCGGCGTGTACGCGACCTTCGACAACCACGGCAGGCTCGTCACGCCCACCATCCTCAAATCCGCCGAGCACCAGGGCGAGAAGGTGGCCCTGCCGAACCCGATCGGGCAGCAGGTGCTCACCCGCAACACCGCGGACTCCGTCACCTCGGTGCTGACCGGCGTGGTCGACCAGGGCACGGGCTCCATCGTGAAGAACAAGAACTTCCAGGTCGCGGGCAAGACCGGCACCTCGGACGACGACGTGTCGGCCTGGTTCACCGGCTTCACCCCGGACATGGTCACCTCCGTGGGCCTCTTCGGCGAGGCCGCCAAGGCGGAGAGCGTCGAGGGCAAGAAGTTCCCGCAGTACGGACACGTGCCGCTGACCGGCAGCGGCGGCCTGACCGCCCAGGGCGGACGCGTCAACGGCGGCGGATACCCGGCCCAGATCTGGGGCGAGTACATGGGCGACGCGGACAAGGTCCACGGCGCGCAGGGCAAGTTCGACCTGGACACCGACCAGGGTGCCGCCGTGGCGCCGCCGCCGTCCCCGACGCTCTCCCCGTCGGACAGCTCCTCGCCGAGCGTCTCGGACTCGCCCTCGACGTCGGACAGCCCGCCGCCGTCGCCCACGCACAGCGAACCCGCGCCGCCCCCGGAGACGACGCCCGGAGACGGGCAGTCCTCGCCGCCGGCGAGCGAGCCCCCGACCGGCTCCACGCCGCCGTCCCCGCCGGTCTCGCCGATCCTCCCGCCCGGCAGCGACGCCGGCACCGGGGACGGCAACAACGGCCAGGAGGAGCAGAACAACGGGCTGCTGGACCGCTGAGCCCGGCGGGCCGCACCGGGCCGCACCGGACGGACGAGGGCCCCGGACGGCGCGTACGCGCGCCGTCCGGGGCCCTCGTGCCGCACCCGTACCGCGGGCGCGGGGGAGGAGGCGTCAGCCCCCGTTGACCTTCTTGGCGATTCGGTCGCCGACGCCCGCGTCGATGTTCCGCCAGTACTGGATCGCACGCTCCAGCACCGGCTTGGTGACGCCCTGGAGCAGATGGCCGGACACGTTGGAGACGAGCCGGTCGCGCTGCGCGTCGTCGAGCACTTCGCGGACCATCGTGCCGGGCTGGCCGAAGTCGTCGTCCTCGCGGTGCGGGGTGTACGCCTCGCGCACCATCTCGCCCGCCGCGGCCCAGCCCGCCGGGTCGCCGAAACGGTTCCCGAAGTCCGCGGCCGGGCCGCCGTAGGAGTTCGGGGCGTACGGCATCGACGCGTTCGACGGCGTGTACCGCATCGACCCGTCCCTGCTGTACGAGTTCACCGGCGCGTGCGGCCGGTTCGGCGGCAGCTGCGTGTAGTTGGCGCCGATCCGGTACCGGTGGGTGTCCGGGTACGAGAACAGCCGCCCGAGCAGCATCTTGTCCGGCGAAGGCCCGATGCCCGGCACCATGTTCGACGGCTCGAACGCGGCCTGCTCGATGTGGACGAAGAAGTCCTCGGGGTTGCGGTCCAGCACCATGCGGCCCACGTCGATCAGCGGGTAGTCGCCGTGCGGCCACACCTTGGTGAGGTCGAACGGGTTGAACCGGTAGTCCGCCGCGTCGTCGAACGGCATGATCTGGACCTTGAGCGACCAGCTCGGCGCGTTGCCCGACGCGATCGACTCGTGCAGGTCGCGCCGGTGCTTGTCGGCGTCGTGGCCCGCCAGCTCGTCCGCCTCGGCCTGGGGCAGGTAGTCGATGCCCTGGTCCGTCTTGAAGTGGTACTTGACCCAGAAGCGCTCGCCGGCCCCGTTGATCCACATGTACGTGTGGGAGCCGTAGCCGTTCATGTGCCGGTACGTCCTCGGGATGCCGCGGTCGCCCATCAGCCAGGTGACCTGGTGGGCCGACTCGGGCGACAGCGTCCAGAAGTCCCACTGCATGTCGTTGCTGCGCAGCCCGGTCGCCGGGTGCCGCTTCTGGCTGTGGATGAAGTCCTGGAACTTGATCGTGTCGCGCACGAAGAAGACGGGCGTGTTGTTGCCGACCAGGTCGTAGTTGCCGTGGTCGGTGTAGAACTTCAGCGCGAAGCCGCGCGGGTCGCGCCACGTGTCGGGGGAGCCCTGCTCGCCCGCGACCGTGGAGAACCGCGCCAGCATCTCCGTGCGGCGGCCCGGCTGGAAGAGGTCCGCCTTCGTGAACTGGCTGACGTCGTTGGTGACCTCGAAGAAGCCGTACGCGCCGGACCCCTTCGCGTGGACCACGCGTTCGGGCACCCGTTCACGGTTGAACTGGGCCATCTTCTCGATGGTGTAGTGGTCCTGGAGCAGGATCGGACCGTCGGGGCCCAGGGTGAGGGAGTGCTCGTCACTCTCCACCGGAATGCCGACGTTGTTCGTGGTGAACGGCGCCTTCGGGGGTGACTCTGTCACTTTGTGGCCTCCCATGTGCGAGAAGGCCCGGGGGGTCCGGGGACCGCCCCCGGCAATGGCTGCGGAACCGGTCCGCCCACGGGGCTCGCGATGCGCGTCCCCGGGCGGGCACGGGACCCGCCTGCCCCAGTGAACCTCCAGTACACCCCTCCGGCAACACTTGGACGCCGTCCAGCCCTGGGGCCCGTCCGGGCCCGGGGGGCTCGGGAGCCGGGCGCGGGCGCGCGGCACCCGCCGTGCACGGGGATGCGCGCCGCGTACGCGCGGAGGGAGCGGGTGCCCGCGGCCTCACCCGGCCGGGTGACGCCGCGGGCCCGGGGAGGCCCTCAGGCCCCCGTCGCGATCTCGAACCAGACGACCTTGCCGGTGGACAGCCGGGTCGCACCCCAGCGCCGTGCCAGACGGTTGACGAGGAACAGCCCGCGGCCGCCCTCGTCCGTGTCCCGGGCCCGCCGCTGCCTCGGCAGCTGCGGCGAGTCGTCGCCGACCTCGCAGCGCAGCACGTCCGTGCGCAGCAGCCGCAGCGTCACCGGCCGCTCCGCGTAGCGCACCGCGTTCGTCACGACCTCGCTGATCAGCAGCTCGACCGCGTCGCTCAGCTCCTCCAGCCCCCAGCGCGACAGCGCCTTGCGGGCCAGCCGCCGCGCCCGGCCCGGCGCCGCGTGCTCCGGCTCCAGGAACCAGTACGCGACGTCGCTCGGCGCGATCCCGTCGAAGCGGGCCGCGAGCAGCGCGATGTCGTCGTCCCGGTCGCCGGGGCCGAGGACGTCCAGCACGTCGTCGCAGAGCGCCTCCAGCGGCGGCGCGTGGTCAGGACCGGTCAGCCGCGAGGTCGCCTCCAGGCGCTCCCGCAGCTGCTCGATGCCCGTCCACACGTCCCGCAGGCGCGACTCGACCAGGCCGTCCGTGTACAGCAGCAGCGTCGCGCCCGACGGCGCGTCCAGCTCCACCGCCTCGAAGTCGACCCCGCCGACGCCGATCGGCGCGCCCGGCGGCACCTTCAGGACCTCCGCGCGCCCGCCCATGTGGAGCAGTATGGGCGGCGGGTGCCCCGCGTTCGCGATGGTGATCCGGTGCGACACCGGGTCGTACACCACGTACATGCAGGTCGCGATGCGGTCGGTGCCGAGCCGCAGCGCCTGCTCGTCGAGGTGGTGCAGGACCTCCTGCGGCGGCAGGTCGAGCCCCGCGAGGGTCTGGGCCGTCGTGCGGAACTGGCCCATCACGGCCGCCGACGTCATCGAGTGGCCCATCACGTCGCCGACTACGAGCGCGACCCGGCTGCCGGGCAGCGGGATCGCGTCGTACCAGTCGCCGCCGACGCGGGCCGTCTCGGCCGCCGGCAGGTAGCGCGACGCCAGCCGCACGCCGGTGGGCTGCGGCAGGTTCTCCGGCAGCATCGTGCGCTGCAGCTCGTCCGCGATGTACGCCTCGCGGCCGTACAGCATCGCCTTGTCGATGCCGAGCGCCGTGTGCGTGGCGAGCTGCCCCGCCACCAGCAGGTCGTTCGGGTCGAACGCGGCACGCTCCGCCCGCCGCAGGAAGACGGCCGCGCCGATCACCCGCCGCCGCCCGCGCAGCGGCGCCAGCACCACCCGGTGGCCGCTGGGCAGCAGGCGGTCCTCGCCGAGGAGTTCGGGCAGGGCCGCGCGCGCCGTGCCGGAGTCGCCGAAGACGGGCCGCACGCCGCGCAGCACCTCGCCCAGCGCGCCGCCCATCCGGACCTCGCACAGCTCGGCCGCGGGCAGCACGTCGCTCGCCGGGTCGAGCAGCAGGGTGCTCGTGGCCGGCACGCCCGACAACTCGCCCATGTCGGACAGTTGCGAGGGGAGGCCGTTGAGCGCCTCGACGTCCTCGCCCGACAGCCTCAGCCGGTCCGTGCGCCGCAGCCGCAGCACGAACGGCGACACCGGCCGCTCGTCGCCCACGGGCAGCGGGTCGCGCAGGTAGACGAGTATCGCGTCGGCGAACGTCGGCACCGTCGCCCGGCACAGGCCGAGCACGATCTCGTCGAGGTCCATGCCGCGCGCGATTCTGCGCGTCGCGGCACCCACGAACCGCAGCATGTCGCCCTCGCGCCGGGCCCCGACCGCGGGGTCGAGGCCGGGGCGCTGGGGCGCCACGGCGGGCGCGGGGGCGCTCTCGCCCTGTGCGCCGGGCCGTGGCCTCGTGCGTTCCTGCGGCCTGGCTGCGAGTGGCTGCCGGCCTTCGTGGGAGGTGGGGTGCTCCGTCACGCGTGGAATTCCGTCCGTCCGGGCCGATGGTGCGAGGGCGCCGCCGGGTGGGCGGGGCCTGACGCGGAGAGGGTGCGTCCACTGCTCAGCATGTCCGCCGCCCCCCTCCTGTGGTACTCGGCTTTCTCACGTCCGCTGCGTATGACTTACGGTCAGGTCGTACGCCGGGACGGCCCGTTGGGGCGCCCTGGTCCGGACGACGATCCTACGTTTCAACCCTGTGACACGGCCCAGGGTCTCACGCCGAGGGCACTCGGCGCGCCGACCCGGTCCGGTCCCAGTCCGCCGGGAGATCGGGCACGGTCCAGGCCGGATCCGGCCGCCAGTTCTCCCAGCCGTCCGAGAACGGCGAGCCCCAGGCCACGACCGAGGCGAGGGCGTCACGGCCCGCCGCCGAAACCGCTCGGGCCTGGTCCGCATCCATCAGTCCGTCCTGCTGAGCCTGCGCGAACTCGTCCTCGTCCCGCCACTCCCAGGAGCGGTCGGGACGGACGTCGATGTCGAGGAAGTGGTCCTCGGAGTCGATCCCGCCCTCCCAGCGTGAGTGAGGGCTCTCCAGATTGACGTACCAGCTCTTGAAGCGCCAGCTCTCGTCCCACCACAACCAGACGGACCACGGCTGGCCGGGCCGCGCCAGCATCAGGATCCCCGGCCCCGACCAGGGGGACAGGCGCACCGCGCGCGGAGCGGTGTAGCGCGTCGCGAGCGGCTCCTCGTACGGCAGCCGGCCGTCCGCGAGGACCGGACGCACGCACGTCGTGCCGGAGGCCAGCCACAGCGCCAGCAGCTCCGCGTCGTCGCGCACGACCGTCACCGGCCGGCAGATGTGGATGTGGTCCTGCCCGTTCTCCCGGTACCGCCACAGGATCTGCGTACCGGGGGCCCAGCGGGGCTCCTCGTGCGGTGCGATGTCCCTGTCCGTCATGAGCAGATCCTACGGGCGGGTCATGCGCAGGACGTCGAGCGCCTCGTCCAGCTGTTCCAGCGTCAGGTCGCCGCGCTCCACGTAGCCCGACTCCAGGACGACCTCGCGGATGGTCTTCTCCTCGGCCAGCGACTTCTTGGCGACCTTCGCGGCCTCCTCGTAGCCGATGTACTTGTTCAGCGGCGTGACCACGGACGGCGACGACTCCGCGTAGGCGCGGGCGCGTTCGGCGTTGGCCTCGATCCCGTCGACCGTGCGGTCGGCCAGCAGCCGCGTCACGTTCGCCAGGAGCCGCACCGACTCCAGCAGGTTCTTCGCCATCACCGGCAGCATCACGTTCAGTTCGAAGTTGCCCGCAGCGCCGGCCGTCGCGACCGTCGCGTCGTTGCCCACCACCTGCGCGGCCACCTGGAGGACGGCCTCCGGGACGACCGGGTTGACCTTCCCCGGCATGATCGAGGACCCCGGCTGGAGGTCGGGCAGGCGGATCTCGGCGAGGCCCGTGCGCGGCCCGGACGACATCCAGCGCAGGTCGTTGGCGATCTTCGTGAGCGACACGGCGAGCGTGCGCAGCTGGCCCGACGTCTCCACCAGCCCGTCCCGCGCGCCCTGCGCCTCGAAGTGGTCGCGGGCCTCGGTCAGCGGCAGTCCCGTCACCCGGGCGACCTCGGCGATCACCGCGGCGGAGAACCCGGGGGGCGTGTTGATGCCCGTGCCGACGGCCGTGCCGCCGAGCGGCAGTTCGGCGAGCCGGGGGAGCGAGGCGTTCAGCCGTTCGACCGCGTATCGCACCTGTGCGGCGTACCCGCCGAACTCCTGTCCGAGGGTCACGGGCGTCGCGTCCATCAGGTGCGTACGGCCCGACTTCACGACCTCCGCGAACTCGGCGCTCTTGCGCTCCAGCGAGGCGGCCAGATGCTCCAGCGCGGGGACCAGGTCCCGGGTCACGGCCGCCGTCGCCGCCACGTGGATCGACGACGGGAAGACGTCGTTCGACGACTGGGAGGCGTTCACGTGGTCGTTCGGGTGGACGGGACGGCCGAGGCGCTCGGAGGCGAGCGTCGCGAGCACCTCGTTGGTGTTCATGTTCGAGGAGGTACCGGAGCCCGTCTGGAACACGTCGATCGGGAAGTGCTCGTCCCACCGGCCCTCGGCGACCTCCTCCGCGGCCGAGCGCACGGCCTCCGCGATGTCCGGGTCGACGACCCCCAGTTCGGCGTTGACCTTGGCGGCCGCCGCCTTGATCTGCGCCAGGGCCCGGATGTGCGCGCGCTCCAGGTGCTGCCCGGAGACGGGGAAGTTCTCCACGGCACGCTGCGTCTGGGCCCGCCACTTGGCGTGCGCGGGCACCCGCACCTCGCCCATCGAGTCGTGCTCGGTGCGGTATCCGGCGCCGTCCGTGCCGCCGGGGGCGGCGGGGACGTGCGGGGCGGCCGGGTCGAGGGGGAAGTGCGGGTCGTGCGGGTTCTGCTCGGTCTGCTCGTTCGTCATGCGGTCCTACCTCCTGCAACCGTCAGCGTCGGGGTCGCGCCGATGTGTTCCCCGCGGGACGCGTCTCACAACGGCGGTGGCCGCGGCGGCCCCGAAGGTCGTGCCGTGCCCGGGCCTCCTGGGGCCGGGCGGCGGGGCGACCGGACCGCGGCCGCCGGCTGCCCGTACGACGCGGTGGGCAGGGCCCGCCGGTCCCGGCCCGGCGGCGAAAAACCGGCCGGGCGGCACGGCCGACCGGGGGAACCGGG
>NZ_JAKGCV010000193.1 GCF_021556455.1 Streptomyces fuscigenes
GGGCCGCGCCGCGCGCCCCCGCGTCCGGGCGCGGGGGCCCGGCGGCCCGCTGCCGTCGGTGGCCGGCCGACGTCTACCGCCCGGTAATCGGCTCTGGCAAGCTCGGGCCATGACTCCCTTCGCCTCCGACCGGGCCCGCTACGACCGGGCCACCGCGCACATGGACGCGCCGCTGGCGGTCGTCGATCTGGACGCCTTCGACGCGAACGCGGACGGCCTCGTCCGGCGCGCGGGCGGCAAGCCGATCCGGGTGGCCAGCAAGTCGGTGCGCTGCCGGGCCCTGCTGGAACGGGTCCTGGCGCGCGAGGGCTTCGCGGGCCTGATGTCCTTCACGCTGCCCGAGTCGCTGTGGCTGGCGCGGGCGGGCTTCGAGGACGTGCTGCTCGCGTACCCGTCGGCGGACCGCGCCGGGTACGCGGAGCTGGCGGCCGACCCGAAGCTGGCCGGGTCCGTCACGGTCATGGTCGACGACCCGGCGCACCTGGACCTCGTCGACAGCGCGCGGGCCGGCGGCCGCGAGGAGATCCGGGTCTGCCTCGAACTGGACACCTCCCTGCGGCTGCTGGGCGGCCGGGTGCGCGTCGGCGCGCTGCGCTCGCCGCTGCGCGAGCCGGCCCAGTTGGCGGAGCTGGCCCGCTCGGTGGCCCGCCGGCCGGGGTTCCGGCTGGTCGGGCTGATGGCCTACGAGGGGCATGTGGCGGGCGTGGGCGACGCGGTGGCGGGCCGCCCCCTGCGCTCGGGGGCGATCCGGCTGATGCAGACGGCGGCGCGCCGGGAGCTGGCGCGGCGGCGCGCCGAGGTGGTGCGCGCGGTGCGGGCGGTGGCGCCGGATCTGGAGTTCGTCAACGGCGGCGGCACGGGCAGCGTGCAGCACACGGCGGCGGAGGACGCGGTCACGGAGATCGCCGCGGGCTCCGGGCTGTACCAGCCGCGCCTGTTCGACAACTACCGGGCGTTCTCGGGCCGTCCGGCCGCGCTGTTCGGGCAGCCGGTCGTGCGCCGGCCCGGGGTGGGGGTCGTGACGGTGCTCGGCGGCGGCTACCCGGCGTCCGGCGCGGCGGGGCGGGACCGGCTGCCGGTGCCGTACCTGCCCGAGGGGCTGCGCTACGACGCCCAGGAGGGCCCCGGCGAGGTCCAGACCCCGCTGCTGGGTTCGGCCGCGGACGACCTGCTGGTCGGCGACACGGTGTGGTTCCGGCACGCGAAGGCGGGCGAGCTGTGCGAGCGGTTCGCCGAGCTGCACCTGATCGAGGGCGACCGCGTGACGGCCACGGTGCCGACGTACCGGGGCGAGGGCAGGACGTTCCTGTAGGCGGCCCCGCCCGCCGCCGCGCGCGAGGACCCGGTCCGCCGCCGCGCGCGGAAACCCGCCCCCGGCGGGCGCCCGCCGGCGTCCCGCCGCGCGTCCACCCCACGTGGCCCGGCCCCTCCCGGGCCCCGGCGCGCACCGGCTGCGGGCACCAACTGCCGCGTGTGCGGCGCTCGATGGCGGAGCACGGGGTTCCGGGGGGCCGGGTGTCGCCCCCGCCCCGCGTGTGGCAGGGTCCCTGCCTACGGCGGCCGTACGGCGAGGTGGGACGGCCGGACACCCAGGAGGCCTCCCATGACATCGGGCACACCCCGGCCGCTGATCGACACGAGCAGGCCGCACCCCGCGCGCATCTACGACTTCCTGCTCGGCGGGAAGGACAACTACCCCGTGGACCAGGCCGTGGCCGAGCGGCTGCCGGTCGAGGCGCGCAACGGAGCGCGGGCCAACCGGGCCTTCATGCGCCGGGTCATCGCCTGGGCGGCCGCCAGTGGCATGCGGCAGTTCCTCGACTCCTCGACGTGGGCACGGGCATCCCCACCGAGCCGAACCTCCACCAGATCGCCCAGGACGCCGACCCCTCCTGCCGGGTGGTCTACGTCGACAACGACCCGATCGTGCTGCGGCACGCGGAGGCACTGCTCGTCAGCTCCCCCGAGGGCAGCACCGACTACGTGCAGGCCGACGTGCTGGACCCGGAGGCCATCCTCGAACGCGCCCACCGCACACTCGACTTCGACCGGCCGATCGCGCTCTCCCTGATCGCGCTCCTGCACTTCGTGCCCGACGCCCGCGACCCGTACGGGATCGTGCGCAAGCTGATCGAGCCGCTCGCCCCGGGCAGCTGCCTGATCCTCTCCCACCTCAGCCTGGACCGGCTCTCCGCCGAGCAGGACAGGACGGACGAGTACCGTTCGGCCGGCATCGACCTGCGGCCGCGCACCCGCGAGGAGGTCCTGCGGTTCTTCGACGGGCTCGACCTCGTGCCGCCGGGGCTGGTGCCGATCTGGTTCAAGGACACGCCGGAGCCGGAGGACGCCGGGCTGCCGGGCGCGGACGCCGGGTACTCCGGGGTGGGACGCGTGCGCTGAGGCGATCGCGCCCCGGGAAGCGGCGGGCCCGGTCGGCCGCCGCTTCCCGGGGCCGCGCCCGGGCCGCTAGTGACCTGAGTCGGAGTTTGGTCGTTGGTTGGGGTGTGAGTCGTCCAGGTCCGAAGATTCCGCCGTTGTCCGTGACTGATGCCCAACGAGGTGTGCTGGAGGGCTGGGTGCGTCGCCGAACGACGGCCCAGGCCTTGGCATTGCGGTCGCGGATCGTCTTGGAGTGCGCCGAGGGTCACTCGATCATGGAGGTGTCCCGCCGGTTGGGGATCACTGCCGACACGGTCCGCACCTGGCGACGGAGGTTCCTCGAACGTGGCCTGGACGGCCTCGCCGACGAGCCGAGGCCTGGGGCTCCCCGGAAGATCACCGATGCCGATGTCGAGCGGGTCATCGTCAAAACGCTGGAGGAGACGCCGAAGAACGCCACCCATTGGTCGACCCGGTCAATGGCTGCAGCCACCGGTATGTCGCAGTCGGCGATCTCTCGGATCTGGCGGGCGTTCGCGCTGGCCCCGCACCGCTCGCAGACGTTCAAACTGTCCACGGACCCGTTCTTCATCGACAAGGTCCGTGACGTGGTGGGCCTGTATCTCGACCCGCCGGAAAAGGCCCTGGTCCTGTGCGTGGACGAGAAGTCCCAGATCCAGGCCCTGGACCGATCTCAGCCGGTCCTGCCGATGATCCCTGGCATCCCCGAGCGACGCAGCCACGACTACGTCCGCGCCGGCACCACCACACTGTTCGCCGCCCTGGAGGTTGCCACCGGCAAAGTGATCGGCTCCCTGCACCGCCGACACCGCACGGTGGAGTTCAAGAAGTTCCTGGCCAAGCTCGACAAACACGTGCCCGCGGACCTGGACGTGCACCTGATCTGCGACAACTATGCCACCCACAAAGCGCCTGCCGTCAAGCAGTGGCTGCTGGCGCACCCACGCTTCCACCTGCACTTCACGCCCACGAGTTCGTCCTGGCTGAACCTGGTGGAGCGGTGGTTCGCCGAGCTCACACAGAAGAAACTCAAGCGAGGTGTCCACCGCTCCGTCCAGGGCCTCGAACGAGACATCCGCAGTTGGCTCGCCGACTGGAACGAGCAACCCCGGCCCTTCATCTGGACCAAAACCGCAGACGAGATCCTCGACAAAGTCGCCGCCTATTGCCGACGAATCTCCGACTCAGGTCACTAGGCCGTGTCTGACAAATGGCGCCGTCCGCCCGAAGGGCGGGCTTGCGGCGTCTGGTGCGTGCTGTCGCAAGGCGGAGGATCGTCCTTGTACTGGACGTACCAGGACGACTCCGACAACGCAGCGAGAGTGCGTGCCAGGCGTCGCAGGCCAGGCGGGATTTGTCAGACACGGCCTAGTGACCTGAGTCGGAGTTTGGTCGTTGGTTGGGGTGTGAGTCGTCCAGGTCCGAAGATTCCGCCGTTGTCCGTGACTGATGCCCAACGAGGTGTGCTGGAGGGCTGGGTGCGTCGCCGAACGACGGCCCAGGCCTTGGCATTGCGGTCGCGGATCGTCTTGGAGTGCGCCGAGGGTCACTCGATCATGGAGGTGTCCCGCCGGTTGGGGATCACTGCCGACACGGTCCGCACCTGGCGACGGAGGTTCCTCGAACGTGGCCTGGACGGCCTCGCCGACGAGCCGAGGCCTGGGGCTCCCCGGAAGATCACCGATGCCGATGTCGAGCGGGTCATCGTCAAAACGCTGGAGGAGACGCCGAAGAACGCCACCCATTGGTCGACCCGGTCAATGGCTGCAGCCACCGGTATGTCGCAGTCGGCGATCTCTCGGATCTGGCGGGCGTTCGCGCTGGCCCCGCACCGCTCGCAGACGTTCAAACTGTCCACGGACCCGTTCTTCATCGACAAGGTCCGTGACGTGGTGGGCCTGTATCTCGACCCGCCGGAAAAGGCCCTGGTCCTGTGCGTGGACGAGAAGTCCCAGATCCAGGCCCTGGACCGATCTCAGCCGGTCCTGCCGATGATCCCTGGCATCCCCGAGCGACGCAGCCACGACTACGTCCGCGCCGGCACCACCACACTGTTCGCCGCCCTGGAGGTTGCCACCGGCAAAGTGATCGGCTCCCTGCACCGCCGACACCGCACGGTGGAGTTCAAGAAGTTCCTGGCCAAGCTCGACAAACACGTGCCCGCGGACCTGGACGTGCACCTGATCTGCGACAACTATGCCACCCACAAAGCGCCTGCCGTCAAGCAGTGGCTGCTGGCGCACCCACGCTTCCACCTGCACTTCACGCCCACGAGTTCGTCCTGGCTGAACCTGGTGGAGCGGTGGTTCGCCGAGCTCACACAGAAGAAACTCAAGCGAGGTGTCCACCGCTCCGTCCAGGGCCTCGAACGAGACATCCGCAGTTGGCTCGCCGACTGGAACGAGCAACCCCGGCCCTTCATCTGGACCAAAACCGCAGACGAGATCCTCGACAAAGTCGCCGCCTATTGCCGACGAATCTCCGACTCAGGTCACTAGAGCGGTGTCACGTAGGCGCCCGAGATCCCGCCGTCCACCAGGAAGTCGCTCGCGTTGACGAAGGACGCGTCGTCGCTGGCGAGGAAGGCGACGGCGGCGGCGATCTCGTCGGCCTCGGCGAACCGGCCGAGCGGGATGTGCACCAGCCGCCGCTGGGCCCGCTCGGGGTCCTTGGCGAACAGCTCCCGCAGCAGCGGGGTGTTGACGGGGCCGGGGCACAGCGCGTTGACGCGGATGCCCTCGCGCGCGAACTGGACGCCGAGTTCGCGCGAGAGCGCGAGCACGCCGCCCTTGGAGGCGGTGTAGGAGATCTGCGAGGTGGCCGCGCCCATCCGGGCGACGAAGGACGCCGTGTTGATGATGGAGCCCCGGCCCTGGCGCCGCATGTACGGGAGGGCGGCCTTGCAGCACAGGTAGACGGAGGTGAGGTTGACCTCCTGCACGCGGCGCCAGGCGTCGAGTCCGGTGTCGAGGATCGAGTCGTCGTCGGGCGGCGAGATGCCGGCGTTGTTGAAGGCCACGTCGACGCTGCCGTACGTGTCGAACGCCGCCCGGAACAGCGCCTCGACCTGTTCGGGGTCGGTGACGTCCGTCCGTACGAAGAGGCCGTCGACCTCGTCGGCCGCCGCCTTGCCGGTGGCCGCGTCGATGTCGGCGCAGACCACGCGGGCGCCCTCGGAGGCGAGGCGGCGCACCGCGGCGAGGCCGATGCCGCTGCCCGCGCCGGTGACGACGGCGGTGCGGCCGACGAGGCGCCGGCAGACGGACGCGCCGGCGGCGGCGCCGGGGGCGGGGGTCGGGATGTTCGTCATCGCGTTCAGTCCTCCGTGCTGATGAAGACGTTCTTGGTCTCGGTGAAGGCCGCGAGCGCGCCCGGGCCGAGCTCGCGCCCGATTCCGGAGCGCTTGTAGCCGCCGAAGGGGGTCCAGTACCGCACGCTGCTGTGCGAGTTGACGGACAGGTTCCCCGCCGCGACGGCCCGCGACACGCGCAGGGCGCGGCCCACGTCCCGGGTCCACAGGGACCCGGACAGGCCGTAGGGGGTCGCGTTGGCGAGCCGCACGGCGTCCTGCTCGTCGGTGAACGGCAGCACGACGGCGACGGGCCCGAAGACCTCCTCGGTGGCCGCCGGGGCGTCGGGCCCGAGTCCGGTGAGCACGGTCGGCGGGAAGAAGAAGCCGGGGCCCTCGGGCGCGCTGCCCCGTATGCCGGCCGCGCCGTCCGGGACGTACGAGCGGACGCGTTCCCGCTGGGCCGCGGAGATCAGCGGTCCCATCTCGGTGGCGGCGTCGGACGGGTCGCCGACCCGCACGGCGGCGATGGCGGGGGCGAGCAGGTCGAGGAACAGGTCGTACACCTCGCGCTGGACCAGGATGCGGGTGCGCGCGCAGCAGTCCTGGCCGGCGTTGTCGAGGAAGGACATCGGGGCGGTGGCCGCGGCCCGTTCGAGGTCGGCGTCCGCGAAGACGATGTTGGGGCTCTTGCCGCCGAGTTCGAGGGTCACCCGCTTCACCGAGGCGGCGCACTTGGCCATGACGGACGTGCCGACCGCGCTCGACCCGGTGAACGCGATCTTCGCGACGCCGGGGTGGGTGACGAGCGCGTCGCCGGTGACCGCTCCCGCGCCGGGCAGGACCTGGAAGAGGTGCTCGGGCAGGCCCGCCTCCAGGGCGAGTTCGGCGAGCCGCAGGGCGGTGAGCGGGGTGGCCTCGGCGGGTTTGAGCAGGACGGCGTTGCCCGCGGCGAGCGCGGGCCCGCAGCTCCAGCCGGCGATGGGCATGGGGAAGTTCCACGGGGCGATCACGCCGACCACGCCGAGGGGTTCGAGGAAGGTGACGTCGAGGCCGCCGGGCACGGGGATCTGCTCGCCGGTCAGGCGCTCGACTCCCCCGGCCGTGTAGTCGAGGACGTCGCGGAAGTTGCCCGCCTCCCAGCGGGCGTTGCCGATGGTGTGTCCGGCCTCGCGCACTTCGAGCCGGGCGAGTTCCTCGTTGTGCCCGTCGACGAGGGCCGCGAAGCGCCGCAGCAGCCGGGCCCGGTCGCCGGGCGCGGCGGCGGCCCAGCCGCGCTGCGCGTCGGCGGCGCGGCGCACGGCCTCGTCGACCTCGGCGGGGGTGGTGGCGGGGACGGTGGCGACGGTGCGGCCGGTGGCCGGGTCGAGGACGTCGTGTGCGGCGGGCTCGGGCGCGCCGGTGGTGTGGTGGTGCCGGGGCATGGGCGTGGTGTGCTCCTTACGGGCGGATGCCGGCGGGCGCGGAACGTGCGGAGGGCGGGACGTGCGGAGGGCGGGACGCCCGGGTGCGGGACACGCGGGGCCCGACCGCGCCACGGCGGTGGCGGGGTACGGGGCCGGGCGGCGCGTGCCGCCGGACGGCGGCGGGTGCCGGACGCCTTCCCGCGGACAAGGTTCAGTGGCGTTCGAAGGAGCGGCGCAGCTCCCAGTCGGTGACGGCGGCGTCGAAGGCCGCGAGTTCGACGCGCGCCATGTTGGCGTAGTGCTCGACCACCTCGTCCCCGAAGGCGGCCCGCGCGAGGGCGCTGCCGCTCCACACCTCGGCGGCCTCGCGCAGCGTGGCGGGCACCTGCGAGTAGTCGCCCTCGTACGCGTTGCCGGGGCAGGCCGGGGGCAGTTCGAGCTCGTGCTCGACGCCGTACAGGCCGGCGGCCACCAGGCCCGCGACGGCCAGGTAGGGGTTGACGTCCCCGCCCGGCACGCGGTTCTCGAAGCGCAGCGAGTCGCCGTGGCCCACGACCCGCAGCGCGCAGCTGCGGTTGTCGTGGCCCCAGGCGACGGCGGTCGGCGCGAACGAACCGGGCTGGTAGCGCTTGTAGGAGTTGATGTTCGGCGCGTACAGCAGGGCGAAGTCGCGCAGCGCGGCCAGCTGGCCGGCGAGGAAGTGGCGCATGAGCGGCGACATGCCGTCCGGGCCGTCACCCGCCATGGCGGGCCGTCCCGCCGCGTCCCGCAGGGAGAGGTGGATGTGGCACGAGTTGCCCTCGCGCTCGTCGTACTTGGCCATGAACGTGAGCGAGACGCCCTCCTGCGCCGCGATCTCCTTGGCGCCGGTCTTGTAGACGACGTGGTGGTCGCAGGTGGTGAGGGCCTCGTCGTAGCGGAACGCGATCTCGTGCTGGCCGGGGTTGCACTCCCCCTTCGCCGACTCGACGCTCAGGCCCGCGCCCGCCATCTCGTTGCGGATGCGGCGCAGCAGCGGCTCGACGCGGCCGGTGCCGAGCACGGAGTAGTCGACGTTGTAGCGGTTCGCGGGCGTCAGGTCCCGGTAGCGGGCGTCCCAGGCACGCTCGTAGGTGTCGCGGAAGACGATGAACTCGAGTTCGGTGCCCGCGTGGGCGCTCAGGCCCCGCTCGGCGAGGCGGTCGAGCTGGCGCCGCAGGATCTGCCGGGGCGCCGCCACGACCGGGGAGCCGTCGCTCCAGGCGAGGTCGGCGAGCAGGAGCGCGGTGCCGGGGTGCCACGGGACGCGGCGCAGGCTGGCCGGGTCGGGGCGCAGGGCGAAGTCCCCGTAGCCGTTGTCCCAGGACGACATCGCGTAGCCGCCGACGGTGTTCATCTCGGTGTCGACGGCGAGCAGGTAGTTGCAGCCCTCGGCTCCCCCGTCGAGGACGTCGGAGAGGAAGAACGGCGCGGCGAAGCGCTTGCCCTGGAGCCGGCCCTGCATGTCGGGGAAGGCGAGGACGACGGTGTCGACCTCGCCCGATCCGATCAGTGCGGCGAGTTCGGCGGTGGAGAGCGGGGGTGTGCGGTCTGCCACGGGGTGCTTCCTCCTTCGGTCGGCCGGAAACTTAAGGTATAGGTGAAAACCTTTGGCGGGGAAGAGGGGAACCAGCGTGGCGGAGGGTGAGGGGGCGGACGCGGACCCGTTCCCGGTGCTGCGGCCGGTGCGGGGCGGCAACGGGTTCGAGGAGGCGCTGGAGCAGATCCTGCGGGTCGTGCGGCTCGGGCTCGTCGCGCCGGGCGGGCGGCTGCCCGCCGAGCGGGACCTGGCCGGGCGGCTCGGCGTCAGCCGCGTCACGCTGCGGGAGGCACTGAGGGTCCTGGCCGAGCAGGGGCTCGTGGAGAGCCGGCGGGGGCGCCACGGCGGGACGTTCGTGCGCCGGCGCCCGGCGGCGGACGCCGCGGCCGGGGGCGGGGGCGCCGAGGAGCTGCGGAGGCGGGCGGCGGACACCGACCTGGAGGACGTGCTGCGCTTCCGGGAGGTGCTGGAGGAGGGCGCCGCCGGGCTGTGCGCCGCCGAGGGCCTGCCGCGGGACGGTACGCGGCGCCTGCGTGCCGCGCTCGCCGCGACCCGCGACGCCCCGCTCGGCGAGTACCGCAGGCGCGACACGCTGCTGCATCTGACGGTGGTCGCTCTCGCCGGGTCGCCGAGCCTCGCGGAGGGTTACGCGTCGGTGCGCTCGCGCCTCAACGACCTGCTGGACTCCATCCCGCTGCTGGTGCGCAACCTGGAGCACTCGCAGCACCAGCACACCGCGCTCGTCGGCGCGATCCTCGAAGGGGACGCGGCGGCGGCGCGCGCCGTCGCGCGCGAGCACTGCGCCGGCACGGCGGCACTCCTGCGCGGCTTCCTGGCCGCCGGCCCCAGGACGCGGGACGAGCCGCCCCGGGATGGTACGAATGAAGACCTTTGACCGGGAGCGGGCCCAGGAGGAGAAGCGATGACGCCGCTGATCGGCATCAGTACCTACCGGGAGGACTCGGCCGCCTGGGGCGCCTGGCGGCTGCCCGCGGCCCTCCTGCCGCTCGGCTACCCCTCGCTCGTCCAGCGGGCCGGCGGTCTCGCGGCCATGCTGCCGCCCGGCGACCCGGCGACCGCGCCCGACGTGGTGGCGCGGCTCGACGGCGTGGTGATCGCGGGCGGCCCGGACGTGGAGCCCCGGCGCTACGGGGCCAGGCCGCACCCGCGCACCGGCCCGCCCGCGCCGGAGCGCGACGCCTGGGAACTCGCCCTGATCGAGGCGGCTCTCGCCTCGGACAAGCCGCTCCTCGGCATCTGCCGGGGCATGCAGCTGCTGAACGTCGCGCTCGGCGGCACGCTCGTCCAGCACGTCGAGGGCCATGTCGGCTCCGTCGCGGGGCAGTTCGGGGCGCACACCGTGACGGCGGTGCCGGGCACCCGCTATGCGGGCCTAGTGCCGGGTGAGTTCGGCGTGCCGAGCCAGCACCACCAGTCGGTGGACCGGATCGGCCGGGACCTGACGGTCAGCGCGGTGGCCGCCGACGGCACGGTCGAGGCGGTCGAGCTGGCGGGCAGGCGCTGGGTCCTCGGGGTCCAGTGGCATCCCGAGATGGCGGACGACCTCCGTGTGATGGCGGACCTGGTGCGTGCGGCGGGCGGCTGACCCGTTCCCGGGCGGCGCGGCGGGCCGCGCGCGGACCGGGCGGCCGCGTCCGTCGGGCGCCGCGGTG
>NZ_JAKGCV010000194.1 GCF_021556455.1 Streptomyces fuscigenes
CGGGGCGGCGGAGGGAGCACCCGACGCGGGGGCGGCCCCGCCGGTGTCCCCCGGGCCGGAACCCGGGGAGCCCGGCACGTCCCTTCCGGGGCCCGCCCGATCGGCGTTCGCCGGCCGGGGCCCCGCCGGCGGCCCGTCGCCCTCGGGGGCCGGCGCTCCGTGCCGCGCGGAGGCGGGGGCCGGTCCGCCGGGACGCGCGGTGCCGGGGATCGGGTCCGTCAGCGGGTCGGCGAGGCCGCCGACGACCGCCTCGAACGCGCCGTCGTCCCGAGGGTCCTCGTGCGGCTCGTACGGGGCACCGAACTCGCCGTCGTGCTCGGGGCGGAGTGTGGTCACGCTGCGACTGCCTTCCCCACCACCGGCGCCAGCCCCGCCGACCGCGCCACCGCGTCCGGGTCGCCGCACCGGGCCAGCCAGTTGGCGAGCATCAGGTGGCCGTGTTCCGTGAGGACGGACTCGGGGTGGAACTGGACGCCCTCCACGGGGTGTTCCCGGTGGCGCAGCCCCATCACGATGCCGTCGGCCGTGCGGGCCGTGACCTCGAGTTCCGGCGGGATCGTCGCGGGCTCGGCGGCCAGCGAGTGGTAGCGCGTCGCGGTGAACGGCGAGGGCAGGCCGGCGAAGACGCCCTGCCCGCCGTGCTCGACCGGCGACGTCTTGCCGTGCAGCAGTTCGGGGGCGCGGTCCACGACCCCGCCGTACGCCACGGCCATCGACTGCATGCCGAGGCAGACGCCGAAGACGGGCACGCCCGTCGCCGCGCAGTGGTGGACCATGTCGACGCAGACGCCCGCCTGTTCGGGGGTGCCCGGCCCGGGCGAGAGCAGCACGCCGTCGAAGCCGTCCTGCGCGTGGGCCGTCGTCACCTCGTCGTTGCGCACCACCTCGCACTCGGCACCCAGCTGGTACAGGTACTGGACGAGGTTGAAGACGAAGCTGTCGTAGTTGTCGACGACCAGGATGCGCGCGCTCATCCGGCGGCACCTCCGCCGTCGACGGTGACGTCGTTGAAGGGCAACAGGGGCTCCGCCCACGGGAAGACGTACTGGAACAGCAGATAGACGACGATCAGCCCGAGAACGATCGAAATGGCCGCACGCACCCACGCGTTGCCCGGCAGATGCCGCCAGAACCACCCGTACATGCCGCGCTCGCCGCCCCTTCGGTCCCTGCCGCCCCGGGCGTAGCGCCCGCGTTCCGCTCGCACCAGACTAAACGGCGGCGGCGGCCCGTGCGCAGCGCATGGCCGAGCTGCCCGGGCGATTGCCTTTGTGCTTCGTCACAATGATCGCAGCGGCGCGCGGGCCGCGCACTCAGTCAGTTCACAGGCTTCGCGTAGCGCAGGTCCGTGGTGCCCGTGTAGCCGGGGAGCTTCGTGGGTCCGTCGTCGTGGACGCTCCAGCCGAGGCCGTACGCCTGCACGTACAGCAGGTAGTTCTGGATGGACGGCGCCGCGTCGAGGGCCTTGCGCAGTGCGTCCGGGTCGCCGACCGCGGTGATCCGGTAGGGCGGCGAGTACACGCGGCCCTGGAGGATCAGCGTGTTGCCGACGCACCGCACGGCGCTCGTCGCGATGAGCCGCTGGTCCATGACCCGGATGCCGCGCGCCCCGCCGTTCCACAGGGCGTTGACCACGGCCTGGAGGTCCTGCTGGTGGATGACCAGGTCGTTGGGCTGGGGCTGCGGATAGCCGGGCGCGGCCGTGGCGTTCGTCGGCGCGTCGTTCAAGGTGACCGTGACGGCGTCCCCGCTCAGCGGCCGGGTGCCCGCACGGTCCTCCAGGGACCGCAGGTTCGCGTCCTCGGCGGCGGTGGAGCCGTCGTCGCGCCGGGCGAGCGCGTCCACGTCGCCGCGCACGGCGGCGGCGGAGCGGTCCAGGCCGGCGTTCTTCGCGCTGCGCTCCTGGATCAGGTCGGACAGCTTCAGCAGGGACGTGTCGGTGCGGATGTCCGTCCCCTTGGCCGTGTTGAAGCTCGTGACGAAGAGGAGCCCGGCCAGCGCGAACACGGCCAGGGTGAGCAGGCGCACGGGCCTGGCCCGGCGGGCCGGCGCGGCAGGCGGCACGCGCTGGTCCGGGACTCGGGGGCCTGGGCCGGAATTGCTCAACGTACCCTTATCTCCTTGGGCGCCACGGAAGCACTACGCTAACGGAGCGCCTGGACGGGTCGCTCCGTCCCCCCGGTCCACGGCCCGCCGGCCGTACAGTCCCCTGCGCGGTCACGCAGCACATCGACAGGAGAGTTCCTCGTGCCGAAGTCCCGGATCCGCAAGAAGGCAGATTTCACGCCGCCGCCCGCCGCCAGGGGCGCGACGGACATCAGGCTGTCCAACCGCAACTGGGTGGCGCCCGTCATGCTGGCGATGTTCCTGGTCGGGCTGGCCTGGATCGTCCTCTACTACGTGACCGGCGGCGACCTCCCGGTCGACGCGCTCGGCAGCTGGAACATCGCGGTGGGCTTCGGATTCATCGCGGCGGGGTTCGGCTTCTCCACGCAGTGGAAGTGACGGAGACCACTCCGTCACGGCCGTGACCCGGAGGCCACCCCGGGAGTTATCCACAGGCGTTTCCACAGCAGGGGAAAAGGTCTGAAGATCTGTGGATAACTTCACGGCAGGTTGACGTCGGCGTGATCGCGAAGGGCCCGCCCGGCACCGCCGGGCCCGGGCCCTTCCCGCGTGCCGGCCCCGGCCCTCCCCTTCAGGGCCCCGGCAACGCCCGGCGTTTCCCCAGCTCAGGCGTGTCGGCGACGGCCCACGGCGGGACGGCGGAACCGCACGGCGCGGCGGCCGGCCCCGCAGGTGCGGGCGCACGGGGCGCCCCGGTCACCGCGAGGCACCACTCGCACAAGATCGCGCACATTCTGTGGACAACACTGTGGGCAGACCCGATCGGAAACGATCACGAACGGCCCGATCCATGCAGCTCGGAGGGCTTGACCGGTCAAGCGCCGCCGCGGACGGCACCCGCTCCCGCCGGTGCCGCCCGCGCCGCGCCGCCCGCGCGCCCTGCGCTCAGGTCAGCATCGAGGTCCTGACCACGATCAGCACGATCGCGATCAGCAGCACACCGGCGCACGTCCCAGCCTGGACGAGATCGCGGCGCGCCCGCGGCGCGTGCACCATCCCGATGGCCATCAGGGCGCCCGCGACCAGGCCGCCGATGTGGGCCTGCCAGGCGATGCCCGACCAGTAGAACGTGATGAACAGGTTGATCGCGAGGAGCGCGAGCACCGGCCGCATGTCGTAGCGCAGCTTGCGCACGAGGACGGCCGTCGCGGCGAAGAGCCCGAAGATGGCGCCGGACGCGCCGAGCGATCCCGCGGTCGGATCGGCGATCAGATACGTCAGCGCGCTGCCCGCGAGACCGGAGATCAGGTAGAGGGCCGTGTAGCGCAGCCGGCCGAGGGCCGCCTCCAGCGGGGCGCCGATCCACCACAGGCTCAGCATGTTGAAGCCGATGTGCATGAACTGCTGGTGGTCGAAGACCGACGTGAACAGCCGGTACCACTGGCCGTCCGCGACGCCGAACCCCCACAGCGCCAGGTCGTTGGAGAGCCCGTCGCTCGCCTGCGCCGCGATGAACACGGCGATGTTCAGGCCGATGAGGATCTGCGTCACCAGCCGCTGGTTCTGGCCGGGCCGCACCGGTGCCCCGGCGATCGTGCGCGGGCGGCTGTCCGGCCGGCCCGTACCGGCGGGCACGCGCGGCGACCGCGCCGCGCTCCCCCCGGCGGCCGAGAACGCCGAAGCCCCCGCCGGCGCCGCGGCCCCCGTGCCCCGTACGCACTCCGGGCACTGGAAGCCGACCGAGGCGCTCACCATGCACTCGGGGCAGATCGGGCGCTCGCAGCGCGTGCAGCGCACGCCCGTGCCGCGCCCCTGGTGCCGGTAGCAGCTGGGCAGGCTCTCGCCCGCGGCCGACCGCTGTGGCTGGTCCATCGCTCCCACGGTCCTCTTCACCTCGGTGACCACGACGGCTGTGACGCCGTCCCTGCCGGGACGTGGGCGCAGCCACCGCCGCCGCGGCCCCGGTGACCGGTCGCCCGGCCCGGGCACCCGCCCCCCACCCGTCCCGCACGGCCTTCGCCGGCCGCATCCTCTACACGGACGGGCGGGGTCGGAAGGTTCCCGCGCGCTCAGCGCTTCTCGACGGAGACCTTCTCGATCACGACGTCCTGGAGGGGGCGGTCCGTGCGCGGGTTGGTCTGCGAACCGATGATCGAGTCCACGACCTTCTTGCCCGCCTCGGTGCTGACCTCGCCGAAGATGGTGTGGCGGTGGTTGAGGTGGCCCGTGGGGACCGCCGTGACGAAGAACTGCGAGCCGTTGGTGCCCGGGCCCGCGTTCGCCATCGCCAGCAGGTAGGGGCGGTCGAACGACAGGTCGGGGTGGAACTCGTCCGCGAACTCGTATCCGGGGCCGCCGGTGCCGTTGCCCAGCGGGTCGCCGCCCTGGATCATGAAGCCGCTGATCACGCGGTGGAAGATCGTGCCGTCGTAGAGCGGCGCCGTCGTCTTCTCACCCGTCGCGGGGTGCGTCCACTCGCGCCCGCCGGTGGCGAGGTCCACGAAGTTCTTGACGGTCTTCGGGGCGTGGTCCGGGAAGAGCCGGATCTCGATGTCCCCGTGGTTCGTCTTCAGGGTGGCGTAAAGCTGCTCGGCCACGATGTGCCTTCCGTAAGTCTGCTCTGACCCTTCCGATCCTCGCACGGACGGCGGCCCGGACGGGCGCGCGGGCATGCGGGAGCGCCCCCGGGCGCATTCGCGGCCTGGACGGGGGTAGCGGGTAGCGAGGGCCGTCGGGGTGACCCGAGGGACCGCACGGAGGGTTGCGGAGGACGAAACCGTGACACGTATGCCTGCAACGCATGCCGACGCGGGGTGCGGCAGGCATGATTTCAAAAAGGGTGGACAGGCGACATTTCGAACGCCACCGAGGAGGATGATCCTGTGACCCGCATGGACAGCGTGCGTGCCGCTACCGAATCAGCGAAGGAGAGCGTGCAGCACGCCGCGGAAGCGGTGGCTCCGTACGCCGGAACGGCCATGGACCAGGCCGCGCAGTATGCACACGAGGCACGCGTTCGGCTCGCCCCGACCGTGTCGAAGGCCGCGCAGCAGGCGCGCGTTCAGTACGACACGCGTCTTGCGCCGCATGTACCTCCCAAGGTCGACCTCGCGGCGCAGAAGGCCGCGGCGCGTACCCGCACGGCTGCTCGCCAGGCGGCCGAGTACACGGGGCCGCGGGTGGAGCAGGCCAGGGCTGCCGCGGGACCGGTGGCCGGGGAGGCCGCGGCCCGCTCGGCGGCGGCGTTCGCCGCTCTGCGCGGACAGGTGACGGTCAAGGAGATCCAGAAGCTGGTGGCCAAGCACGAGCGCCGCGCGAAGGCGGGCCGCTTCGTCAAGGGACTGGCGATCGCCGGCGTGCTGGCCGGTGGCGCCTTCGCCGCCTGGAAGTGGTGGGACAAGCAGGCCAATCCCGACTGGCTCGTGGAGCCGCCGGCGGCGACCGAGGCCTCCGACCGGCCCAATCTGACGTCGGTGGACGGCAGCGCGGGTGCGGACGGCAGCGGGTCGACCATGGACACGGAGCAGGACCGGAAGAAGCGCTCTTCCTGACGGTGCGTCTCCCGGGACCCGTGGGCCCTGGAAGCTGCCCGGTACGCCGTTCTCATCGAGGCGGCGCTGCCGGATCCGGCGACCTCGGCCCTCGTCCCGGGAGACGTGCTCCGGGAGGCTCCGGTACGGCGGAAGGTGCTCCGGACGGCGGTGCCGCGGGTTCGTCCCACGACCGTGCCGCCGGTACTGCGGACGACGTTTTCGCCGGTACCGGGCCGGGCGCTGCCTGCGACGGCGCAGACACTGCCGGCGGTGGCACCGGTGCCGGGGACGACGCTGCCTCGGGTCCTTCGGGCGGTGTCGCGTACGGCGATCCCGGCGGGAGCGGCCCGTCCGGGGTCTTTCGGTGGGAAGGCCTTCCGTGAGGCGGCCTGCCGGGGAACGTCCCTCCCGGCGAGGACCCTTCGTCGAGCGGCCTGTCCGGGGACGCGTTCGCGGGGAACGGCTGCCCGAGCGGCTGCCCCGGAGGGGTCTTCCGGTACGGCTGCCGGCCCGAGGGCGGCGGCCGGCGAGGGTGGTGCGTCCGGCGCCACGGTGGTCCGTCCTGCGGTGAGGGTTCGCCCGCCGCGGGCGATCCGACTGCCGAAGACGGCCTTCCTTACGGCGCTTTCGCTGCGGGAGATGCGGTGAGGCGCCGTCAGCCGACGACCGCCGCCGATTCCCGTGACGCGCACGGTGTTCTTCGAGGCGCCGGGATTCCCGCGAGGGACCCGGCGCCTCATGCTGCCGCTAGTGCGACGTCGCCGAGTTCTCCGAGGCCCGCCTCGAGCGGGGGCTGGGTGGGAACGCGGCGGACGGAGGGCGACGATCCGTGGGCCTCGGCGGTGATGCGCTGCTTGATCGTGGGCGGCAGGGCGCGTTCGCCCGGTTCCTGCGCGGCGGGGGCCGGTGCGGGCACCCGTGTCCGCTCGCCCGCGTCGGCGCTCCGGGCGGTCCTCCCGCCGGAGTCGATCCTGGGCGCGGGCACCGGCGCGGGAACGGCCGGTGCGGGCGCCGCGGTCTCGGCGCCGCGGTCCGCGGGCTGGTCGGCGGGCTGGGCGACCGTGGCGGCGGCGGTCGCGGGGGCGGTGAGGCCAAGCGTGGCGAGTACGGCGAAGAACGCGGTGATGAACGCGGTCCAGAGGTTCCTGACCTTGACGACGGCCATGACTCCTCGCTTTCGGGGTGAGGTCCGATCACGCAACCGGTCGATCCCGAGTTGCGCGGTTTGTGTACGTTCATCATCATGTGGACGCTCGGCCGAAACCGTGGGAGATACGCCGCTGTGCGCGCAGTTCGTCTGATGAACACCACCCGTTCAGCCGATCCTCACATGCGAAAAGCAGAAAACCGCCGCCTCGCCGTGCCCGCTCCGGCTTCCGCCCCGGCCGCGCTTCTCCCGACCAACTCGACTCAAAAGCAGCCCAGTTGACGCCGACGAGCGCGAGGGGACGGCCGGTGCACGGGTCGGGGGACCGCGCAACCCGGGACGGCGGACCCGAGCGCTCGACTGGACACGCGGGGCGTGCCGCCGTACAGGCTCATGCCTCCGCAGCATCCGCCACGGCTCAGTCGGGGCGCCCGTCGCGCAGGCGTCGTCACGGAGTGATCAGGGCTTCGCGGACCTCAGCTGTTGTCGCCGCAGCGCTTCCGTGGGTCCGCACGAGGTCGCCGTACAGGCCGGAGAGCTCGACTGCGGCCTCGTCCGAACGCTCGACCGCCAAGAGTTGCAGCACCAGGTGCCGACGTACCTCCAGCACCACCGAATCGCTGTCTCCGCAGACCGGCTGCAAGGCGTTCCGCACATCGCGGAATCGCTCAAGCGCCGCCTCGTTCTCTCCCCGGGCCGCAAGGCACTGGGCTGCACGGATACGACAATGCAGAGCGGGATGGTCAAGTCGACGAACCAGTTCGAGGGCGAGAGCCTCGTCCTGCGCGCGTCGGCCGCTCGAACTTCTGCTGCGACGCATGGAGCGTGGGCACACGGCGGCTGACCAGGCACGTGATCGACGGCAGGAGCATGCTCTCCGCTCCATCACTCAGGGCCCGCTTCGAACTCCCTCGGCCACCCGGTGCGCGCCTCACACAGCGACGAGCCGGACCCTGTCGCCGCAAAGCTTGGTCATGTCGTCGATGTCGGATGTCAGCATGACCACTGGACGCTGCTGCCGCAGTGCGGCCTCAGCCACGGCAGCGTCGAGGGCGTACTTGTGACCATGCAGGCCGGCACCCGTCAACAGGGCCGAGGCCGCCTTCGCCTCCTCATCTCCGACCGGGATCACACGAAGACCGGACAGCAGCCAGCTCAACCGAGCCTTGTTCGTGCGGGCGTGCACGGCCTCGATGATGGTGAGCGCGCAGATCACCACCTCCATGCCTCGCGCCCGCGCCTCCGCCACCAAGGCCACCACGGTCTCGTCATCAGCGAGCAGTTCGGAGAGCCCCTCGCTGTCCAGGACCAATGTCCCCTCGTGGCTCAGCTTGCGGCGGGCCACTGGCCCTCCTCGACAAACACCTCGTCGAACACCTGCCGCGCCCTCTGCCGTGCCTGCTCGGACACAGGCCCCACTCGGCTCTCGTAGTCGGCCAGGTACTCGTCCAGCACCTGCCCCCGCAGCTCCCGCTCGACGGCCGCGGCAATGAACGCGGAGAACTCACGCTTGCCGACTCGGGCACGGATGGCCTCTGCCGTCCCCTCGGGCAGAGACAGGCTGACACGGGTCGCCGGCCCCTCACCGATGCTGTACGTCGTCTCAGACATGACCTCATTGTGTCAAACAAGTAGGAAACCAGAAAGCCTGCACAAGTGAGTCCGCCTTGAGGAGATCTGGGCCCCAGGGGATCGGCCGGGAGAGGGACGGGCCTTCCCTGACCCGCACACACGGCCTCGCGGATGGTCATGTCAGCACCATCGTGCTGGCACCCCAGCACGAGAAAGCGACACAAAAACACCCCTCTGACCAGGTTTCCACAGGTCAGAGGGGTCTTGAAGATGTGGAGCCTAGGGGAGTCGAACCCCTGACATCTGCCATGCAAAGACAGCGCTCTACCAACTGAGCTAAGGCCCCGTGCCGGGAACAGCGTACCGGGTATCCGGGAGCATCCCGAAAAAGGTTGGGACTCCCCGAGTCCGACCACGCTCCGTAAGATGCCCCCAAGGTTCGCAGCAGTGAAGCTGGGGCCGACGCTTGGGGAAGCGATGGGGAGACGCGATGGACGCCGCACAGCAGGAAACGACAGCCCGGGCCAGAGAACTGCAGAGAAGCTGGTACGGGGAGCCGCTGGGTGCGCTCTTTCGCCGGCTCATCGATGATCTCGGCCTGAACCAGGCCCGGCTCGCGCACGTGCTGGGGCTGTCCGCCCCGATGCTCTCACAGCTGATGAGCGGTCAGCGTGCCAAGATCGGCAATCCGGCCGTGGTGCAGCGCGTCCAGTCGCTCCAGGACCTCGCGGGCCAGGTCGCCGACGGCAGCGTCAGCGCCGCCGAGGCCACGGCCCGCATGGAGGAGATCAAGAAGTCGCAGGGCGGCTCCGTGCTGACGTCGACGCAGTCGACGAACGCGTCGGGCGCGCCGACCGTGCGCCGCGTCGTGCGGGAGATCCAGTCGCTGCTGCGTTCCGTGGCGGCCGCCGGGGACATCATCGACGCCGCGAACGCGCTGGCGCCGAGCCAGCCGGAGCTCGCCGAGTTCCTGCGGGTGTACGGAGCGGGGCGCACCGCCGACGCGGTCGCCCACTACGAGGCACATCAGGGCTGAGGCCGGCCGGCCGAGGGGGCGTGCGGCATGGGTGAGGTGTTCGCGGGGCGCTACGAGCTCGTCGACCCGATCGGGCGCGGCGGGGCGGGGGCGGTCTGGCGCGCCTGGGACCACCGGCGCCGCCGGTACGTGGCGGCGAAGGTCCTGCAGCAGAGCGACGCGCACACGCTGCTGCGCTTCGTGCGCGAGCAGGCCGTGCGCATCGATCATCCGCACGTCCTGGCCCCGGCGTCGTGGGCCGCCGACGACGACAAGGTCCTGTTCACGATGGACCTGGTCGCCGGCGGCTCGCTCGCCCACCTGATCGGCGACTACGGTCCGCTGCCGGTGCGCTACGTGTGCGTCCTGATGGACCAGTTGCTCGCGGGGCTCGCCGCCGTGCACGCGGAGGGCGTCGTGCACCGGGACATCAAGCCGGCGAACGTCCTGCTCGAGGCGACCGGCACGGGCCGCCCGCACCTGCGCGTGTCCGACTTCGGCATCTCGATGCGCAAGGGCGAGCCCCGCCTCACGCAGACCAACTACGTGATGGGGACGCCCGGTTACTTCGCGCCCGAGCAGATGCTGGGCGCGGAGCCGGACTTCCCGGCCGACCTGTTCGCCGCGGGCCTCCTCGCTCTCTACCTGCTGGAGGGCAGCAAGCCGGACGCCAGGGCGCTCGTCGAGTACTTCGCCGAGCACGGCACTCCGGGCGCCCCGCAGGGCGTGCCCGAACCGCTGTGGCAGGTGCTCGCGGGGCTGCTTCAGCCGGACCCGCACGCCCGGTTCCGCACGGCGACGGGTGCGCGCAAGGCGCTCGCCGCGGCGGTCGAGCTGCTGCCGGACGATCCCGCGGCCGCCGGCGACCCGGTGGAGGTGTTCGACCAGATCGGCCCGCTGCCCGCCGGCTTCGGGCCGGGCGGCCCCGAGGGTCCGCGCCGCCCGGGGGCCGCGCACGGCGTCCGCGACCCGGG
>NZ_JAKGCV010000195.1 GCF_021556455.1 Streptomyces fuscigenes
CCGGCGCACCCGTGCGGGCCGGTGAGCGGGCCGCGACGGCGGCCGTCGGGCCGTACCGGGGCGCGACGGCCGGCTCGCGCGCCGCGTCCGCACCGCCACCGGTGCCCGAGGAGGCCCCCGCGTCCACGGAGGACACGGCGGAGGAGGGCGCACGCCGGATGCCGCCGCCCGTTCCGCTGTTCGTCGCGGGTTTCCTCGCCGCCATCGCGCTGACCAGCACGGGCCTGCTGCCCGACCCCGTACTCGCGGGCGCGAAGACCGTCCAGTCGGTCCTCCTGGTGGCCGCGTTGTTCGGTCTCGGCACCGGCATCCACGTGCCCGCGCTGGTGCGCACGGGCCGCCGCTCCCTGGTGCTGGGGCTGGCCTCGTGGGTGCTCGTGGCGGCCGTCGCGTACGCGGGGGTGCGCGTCGCCGCACTGTGAGCGCGACGGGACCCGCTGGTCACGGCGCGTATCGGATGCCATCATGCGGTCCCATGGCGATCGAGCGGCAGACCTACAAGGAGCAGGCGTACCGGGAGATCCGCCAGATGCTCGTGGACGGCGAACTCGCGCCCGGCGCCAAGGTCGTGGTGCGCGTGCTGTCCGAGCGGCTCGCGCTCTCGCCCACGCCCATCAAGTCGGCGCTCGCCGGCCTGGAACGCGACGGCTTCCTCGTCGCCGTGCCGCACCGCGGCTACTTCGTGCCCGAGGTCGCGGTCGAGGACATGCGGGAGATCTACGAGCTGCGCGAGGCGCTCGACGGCATCGCCGCGCGCAACGCCGCCGGGGCGCCGGACGCCGCCGAGTTCGTCCGCGACACCCTGCGCCCCCTGTACGAGGAGCAGCGGCGCCTGCTGGAGCAGGACGGCGGCGCGGGCTACAGCGCCGTCGACGTCGCGTTCCACCGGGCGATCTGGCACGCGTCGGGCAACGCCCGCCTCGCGCAGTTCCTCGACAACCTGGGCGGCCAGCTGCGGTTCGCGTCCGGCTCGTCGTCCAAGGTCCCCGGGCGCATCCCGGAGGCACTGGACGAGCACGCGGCGATCATGGCCGCGCTCGCCGACGGCGACGCCGCCCTCGCCGAGCGGCTCTCCCGCGCGCACGTCCGGCGCGCCGCGGAGGCGTTCGGCGGCGTGGTCGCGCCCGGCTCCGCCACCCCGTACCGCCCCGCTCGCTGAACCCCGCGCACGGGCGCCGGCTCGGCGACCCCATACCGCCCCGCTCGCTGAACCCCGCGCACCGGGCGCGGGCGCGGCCGCCCCGGGCCGGTCCGGCATGCCCGCGCGGCGCACGCCGGGCCGGTCCGCCCCCTTCGCGCGCCGACCGGCCCGGCGGCCCGTGTTCCGGCGCCGCGTGCGCCCGTATCGCGCCGTTCGTGAACGCGCTGTTACGTCTCACGGCGGAAATGACAAGGGATGAGACAGACCCTTGACGGCCCGCGAACTTGGATCCAAAATCCAAACCACTCCTGCCCGCCCTTACGAGGAGACCCATGCCGCACTCCGCCCTCAGCCACCTCGAATGCTCCAAGACCGGCAAGCGCTACGACGCGGACCAGGTCCAGGGAGTGAGCGACGCCGGCGTCCCGCTGCTCGCGCGCTACGACCTCGAACAGGTCGCCGCGACCGTCACCCCGGCCGAGATCGCCACCCGCCCCGCCACCCTCTGGCGCTACCACGAGGTCCTGCCCGTCCGCGACGAGGCGAACATCGTCTCCCTCGGCGAGGGCATGACCCCGCTGCTGCCCCTGCCGTCCTACGGCGCCTCGATCGGCGTCCCCGGCCTGCTGATGAAGGACGAGGGCCTCATACCCACCGGCACCTTCAAGGCGCGCGGCGCCGCCGTCGGCGTGTCCCGCGCCAAGGAACTCGGCGTGACCGGCGTGGCGATGCCCACCAACGGCAACGCCGGCGCCGCCTGGGCCGTGTACGCGGCCCGCGCCGAGATGAAGAGCCTGATCGCCATGCCCGTGGACGCGCCGTCGATCACCCGCGCCGAGTGCGTGGTGGCCGGTGCCGAGCTCTACCTCGTGGACGGCCTCATCGGCGACGCCGGCAAGCTCGTCGCCAAGGCCGTCGCCGAACGCACCGGCTACCAGGAGGTCTCCACGCTGAAGGAGCCCTACCGGCTCGAGGGCAAGAAGACGATGGGCTACGAGATCGTCGAGCAGCTCGGGTGGCGGGCCCCGGACGTGATCCTGTACCCGGCCGGCGGCGGAGTCGGCCACATCGGCATCTACAAGGCACTGCTGGAGATGCGTGAACTCGGCTGGCTGAAGGGCGAGTTGCCCCGCCTGGTCGCCGTGCAGGCCGAGGGCTGCGCGCCCATCGTCGAGGCGTACGAGGCCGGCAAGGACGAGAGCGAGCCGTTCCCCGACGCGCACACCGTCGCGTTCGGGATCACCGTCCCGAAGGCGCTCGGCGACTTCCTCGTCCTGGAGGCCGTGCGCGCGACGGAGGGCACCGCCATCGCCGTCAGCGACGCCGATCTCCTCGCCGAGCAGGCCGAACTGGCCCGCCGCGAGGGCGCGTTCATCTGTCCCGAGGGCGCCGCCTGCATGGCGGCGGCCAAGCAGCTGCGCGCGTCCGGCTGGCTGCGTGAGGGCGACCGCACGGTCGTCCTGAACACCGGCGCCGGCATCAAGTACCCCGAGACCGTCACGGTCGACGTCCCGACGCTCGCCGTCGATTCCCGCATCCCCTCCCCGTCGGCCGGCTGACCGCCTCCCCGGCGGCGGCCACCCGGCACTCCCGGCAGGAGACGACCATGCGTGCTCCTCGGACACCCCGGACCCCCCGCACCCGCAGCGTGCTGCGGGTGCTCCGGGCGCACCGGGCGGCGACGTACGGCGGCCTCGCGGCACTTCTCGCCGCGACCCTCACCGCCTGCGCACTGCCCACCACCACCGGCGGCTCGGCCCCCGGCTCCGCCCGCCTCACGGCGGACCTCGCGAGCTACCCGGCGAGCCTCGATCCCGGCCTCCAGTACGACACCGACTCGTACTCCGTCTACCGCAACATCTTCGACCAGCTGCTGCACCGCGACCCGAAGACCAACAAGCCGGTCCCGTGGCTCGCCACCGGCTGGCGCAGGACGACGCCCACGACCTGGAAGTTCACCCTGCGCGACGACGTGCGCTTCAGCGACGGCAGCAGACTCACCGCCGCGGACGCCGCGTTCAGCGTCGAGCGCATCCTCGACCCGAAGCTCGGCAGCCAGCAGAACGCCAACTTCTCCGCGATCGCCTCGGCCGAGGGCCACGGCGACACGCTCACCCTGACCACCAAGTACCCCTCCCCGACCCTCCTGACCTACCTCACCACGCTCTCCGTCGTGCCCGAGGCGTACGTGAAGAAGGTCGGCGACGCGCAGTTCAACCTGCACCCCATGGGATCGGGCCCGTACTCCTTCGTCTCGGCGATCCCCGGCTCGCAGGTCGTGCTCGAGCGCAACGACTCCTACTGGGGCCACGAACCGCCCATCCGGCAGGTCACGTTCCGCGCGGTGCCGTCCCCGGCCAGCCGTGTCGCCGACCTGACCTCCGGCAAGGCCGACATCGCCGACTCGATGACACCGGACACGGCGATCCAGATGAAGAGCGCCAGCAACCTCCAGGTGCTCTCCGCGCCCACCGAGCGCGTCAGCTACCTCGCCTTCAACACCCTCAAGGGCGGCCCCACCGACGACCCCCGGGTCCGCAGGGCGATCAGCCTCGCCATCGACTACAAGTCGCTGATCGGCGCCCTCGAACAGGGCTACGGCAAGCGGGTGGACAGCGTCCTGACGCCGCTCGCCGTCGGCTACCCCAAGCAGCTGCGCCCCTACGCCTACGACCCGGCGCAGGCCCGCAAGCTCGTCAAGGAGGCGGGCGCCACCGGCAAGACGGTGGTGATGGCGACCTCGCCGACCTACGACCCGCAGATCGTGCAGGTCATCCAGGCGAACATCCAGGACACCGGGCTGAAGGTCGCCATCCGCAACTCCGACCAGGCCACCTACCTGAAGAAGGTGCAGGGCCCCACGCACGACTGGGGCTCCATCCGCTTCGGCCAGTGGTCGTGCTCCTGCCTCGACGCGGACGGTGTGGCCTACCCGCTCTTCCGCACCGGCACGGTGTGGAGCTCGTACCACAACACCGCCTTCGACGCGCTCGTCGACAAGGGCCGCCAGACCATCGACCCGGCCGCCCGCGACCACATCTACGCGCAGGCCTACGGCATCCTCGACAAGGACCTGCCCGGCATCGGCCTCTTCCAGATCTACTCCATCTACGGAGCCAACAAGCGGCTCGTGTGGCATCCCGACGCCCAGCAGAGCTTCTACGTGGCGGACATGAGGTTCGCGTCATGAACCGCGGCACACTGGCCACCGCCGCCGGCTACCTCGGCACCCGCCTCGGCCAGGCACTCATCGCACTGTGGGGCGTCACCACCGCCGTCTTCTTCGCCCTCAGGCTGTCCGGCGACCCGGCGCAGCTGCTGGCGCCGCAGGGCGCCACGCAGGCCGACATCGCCCGTCTGCGGCGGCAGTTGGGCCTCGACGTGTCGGTGTGGCACCAGTACCTGAACTTCCTCGACGGGCTGCTGCACGGCGACCTCGGCTACTCCTACGTCCAGCACGAACCGGCGCTCAGCCTCATCTCCCAGCGCATCCCCTACACCGTCGACCTGGCGCTCGCCGCGCTGGTCCTCTCCGTGGTGTTCGGGGTCGGCGCCGGGATGCTGATGGCCCTGAACCGGGGGCGCTGGCCCGAGCGCGTGCTGATGCCGGTGGTGCTCGTCGGGCAGGCCATGCCGGCCTTCTGGACCGGCATCCTGCTGGTCCTGCTGTTCTCCGTGACCTTCCGCATCCTGCCCTCCACCGGCTACGGCGGCGCCACCTCGCTGATCCTGCCGGCCGTCACCCTCGCCTCGCTGTCCGCGGCGACCATCGCCCGCATCACGCGCGGCGCGGTCCTCGAACAGCTCGGCCGCGACTACGTCCGCACCGCGCGCTCCAAGGGCGCGGGCACCGGCCGGCTCGTGGTGCGCCACCTCGCGCGCAACGTGTCCGTGCCCATCCTGACCGTGGTGGCGCTGGAGGTCGCGAACCTGCTCGGCGGTTCGGTGGTGACCGAGCTGATCTTCGCCTGGCCCGGACTCGGCCAGCTCACCGTGCAGTCGGTCGACGGCCGCGACTTCCCACTCGTCCAGGCCATCGTGATCCTCGCGGCCCTCGTCTACATCGTCGTCAACCTGGTCACGGACATCGCCTACGCGTTCCTCGATCCGCGCATCAGCACCCTCGGAAAGGCGGCCGGGACATGAGCGGTGCCACGACAACAGCGGCCGGAGCGGGGACGGCTCCCGCCGCGCCCGTGCCGGCCGCCGAGCCCCGCGTGCGCTCCGGACGCCGGCGCGGGCTGATCCCCGCGGCCGTGGTGGCCTTGTACGTGCTGGTGGCGCTGTGCGCGCCGCTGATCTCGCCCTTCGACCCCGACCACGCCGACCTGGTGGCCCGGCTGAGCGGCCCGTTCGCCTCCGCCCACGGCCACTTCCACCTGCTGGGCACCGACGCGCTCGGCCGGGACGTGCTCAGCCGGGCGTTCTACGGCTCGCGCGTGTCGATCGCGGTCGCCGCGGCCACCGTCGTCGTCTCCGGCGCGTTCGGTGTGTTCGTCGGTGTGCTCGCCGGCTGGTACCGCGGCTGGGTCGGCGTGGTCGTGATGCGGGTCGCCGACATCGCGCTGTCCGTGCCGTTCTTCCTGCTGGCGATCCTGGTCGTCGCCGTCCTCGGCCCGAGCCTCGTCAACGTGGTGATCTGCCTGGCCCTCGTGCGCTGGCCCCGCTACACCCGCATCGCCTACGCGAGCGTGCTGGAGACCCGCGAACGGGGCTTCGTACGCGGGGCGGTGGCCGTCGGCGCGCCCGGCAGGTGGATCGTCACCCGGCACGTGCTGCCCGAGGTGCTGCCGCTGGCCGTCGTCGTCGCGACCCTGGAACTCGGCCTGATGGTGGTGTTCGAGGCGTCGCTGTCGTTCATCGGCCTCGGCGTGCAGCCGCCGACCGCGTCGTGGGGCTCGATGCTCTCCGACGGGCAGAGCTACGTCGCCACCGCGTGGTGGCTCGTGACCTTCCCCGGCCTCGCGCTGTTCGGCCTGGTCCTCGCCGTCAACCTGCTCGGCGACGCCGTGCGCGACCGGCTGGACCCCAAGCGCAGCGTCCCCAAGCGGCCCTTCCGCCGGCGCGGTCCCGGGCGCCCCGGCCGCGCGCCGGGCTGGCTGCGCCCCGGCGCATCCGGCACCGCCCCTTCCCCCGGCGGACCGCCCGGCCCCGCCGCCCCGACCCACCCGTCACAGGAGGCATGAGCGTGCGCGACTACCGCGACCAATTCAGCGGCGCCCGCGTCGTGGTGACCGGCGCCGCCGGCATCTTCGGCACGTGGATCGCCGAGGCGTTCGCGAGGGCGGGCGCCGACCTGCTGCTCACCGACGCCCGCCCCGAACCCCTCGCCGGGCTGGCCCGCCGCCTCGGCGCCCGGCACCTCGCGGCCGACCTGGCGGACCCCGAGGACCTGCGCGTCCTCGGCGACGCCGTCGCCGGCACCTGGCAGGCGCCGGACGTGCTGATCAACAACGCGGGCCTGTACCCGCGCACCCCGCTCGCCACGACCGGGCCCGACGCCGTGCGCCGCATCCTCGACGTGAACGTCGTCGCCCCGTTCGAGCTGTCCCGGCGCGCGGTCGACGCGATGACCCGCGCGGGCGTGCCCGGCCGGATCGTCAACATCTCCTCCGGCGCCGCCGTACGCCCCGGCGCGGGCGGCTCCGTGTACGCGGCGAGCAAGGCGGCGGTGGAGACGCTCACCCGCTCGCTGGCCCTGGAGGTCGCGCGGCACGGCATCCGCGTCAACACCGTCCAGCCCGGCTTCGCGCCCGGCAGCGAGGTCAGCGCCCTCTCGGAGGACCATGTCAGCCGGATGCGCGACCGGATCCCGCTCGGCCGGACGTCGGGCCCCTTCGACGCCCCCGCCGCCGTGCTCTGGCTCGCCTCCGAGGAGGCGTCGTTCGTGACGGGCACGACCCTGGCGGTGGACGGCGGCCGCACGGCCGGCGACTGGACGCCGCCGTCCCGGGAGCAGACGCGGGAGGGCGGCCGATGAGCGCGAGCTACCCCTGGCCCGGCGGCCACCGCGCCGGGCTGTGCGTCACCTTCGACTTCGACGGCGAGTCCCCGCTGCTGTGGCGGCGCAGGAACGACCCGCCGGGCGACGTCGCCGAACTGGAACAGCGCCGGTACGGGCCCCGCCGCGGCATCCACCACGTCCTCGGGACGCTGGAGCGCACCGGCGTCCGCGCCACGTTCTTCGTCCCCGGCCACATCGCGGCCACCTACCGCTCCGCCGTCGCCGAGATCCACGCCGCCGGGCACGAACTCGCCCTGCACGGCTGGTGCCACGAGCCGCCCGCCGACCTGGACGCCGGCGGCCTGCGCGACACCCTCACCCGCGCCTCGGACCTCCTCGCGGACATCAGCGGCGTCCGCCCGGCCGGCTACCGCTCGCCCAGTTTCCGCATGTCGCCCGACGGCTTCGAGGTCCTCGCCGGCCTCGGACTCGCCTACGACAGCTCGGTGATGGGCGACGACCGGCCGTACCGCATCGGCGGCCTCGTCGAGATACCCGTCGACTGGGCCACCGACGACGCCGTCTACTACCGCTGCACCGGCGGCACCGAGACCCGGCCGCCCTACGGGGCCGGCGACCTGTACGACGCGTGGCACGCCGAGCTGACCGGTGCCCGCGAGGCCGGGACGCTGGTCAACCTGACCATGCACCCCTGGCTGTCCGGCCGCCCCGCCCGGGTCCTCGGCCTGCGCCGGCTCCTCGAGGCCGCCCGGGAGTCCGGCGACGTGTGGATCGGCACGGCCGGCGAACTCGCCGCCCACCACCGCGCGACCGCCCCCGGCACCGCGGGCGTGCTCGACGTCCCGACCGACACCCTGGGATGGCCGCTGTGACGACTTCGTACACCGCGCGGGACACGACGCGGGGCACCGCCGGGGCGACCGTCCTCGACGTCCGCGACCTGCGCGTCACCTTCGGGCCCGGCCTGGACGCCGTCGACGGGCTGACCCTGAGCGCGCGGCGCGGCGAGACCGTCGCCGTCGTGGGCGAGTCCGGCTGCGGCAAGACCCTCAGCGCCCTGGCGCTGGCCGGGCTGCTGCCCGAGGGGGCCACCGTCACCGGGTCCGCCGTCCTCGACGGCCACCAGCTGGTCGGCCGGGGCGAGCGGCAGTGGCGGGCGCTGCGCGGCTCCAAGGTCGGCATGATCTTCCAGGACGCGGCCACCGCCCTGAACCCGCTGATGTCCGTGGGGGCGCAGATCGAGGAGGTCATGGCGATCCACGGCACGTACCGCAGGGCCGCCCGCCGGGCCCGCGCCGTGGAACTGCTGGCCTCCGTGGGCGTGCCGGACGCGGAGACCCGCGCCCGCAGCCACCCGCACCAGCTCTCCGGCGGCATGCGCCAGCGCGTCATGATCGCGATGGCGCTCGCCGGATCGCCGGACCTCGTCGTCGCGGACGAACCCACCACCGCGCTCGACGTCACCGTGCAGGCGCAGGTCCTCGCCCTGCTGCGCGAGTCGACCCGGGACGCGGCGGTGCTGTTCATCACCCACGACATGGGCGTCGTCGCGGAGATCGCCGACCGCGTCGTGGTCATGTACGCGGGCAGCGTCGTGGAGGCCGGTCCGCTCGACGAGGTGCTGGAGCGCCCCCACCACCCGTACACCGCGGCCCTGCTGGCCTCGGTGCCCGATCCGGACGCGCCCCGCGCCGGCGAGCTGCCGACGATCCCCGGCCGCGTCCCGCCGCTCGGCGAGCGCGGGAGCGGCTGCCCGTTCCGCGACCGCTGCCCGAAGGCCAGGGAGCGCTGTGCAGAGCGCCCGCCGCTGAGCGAACTCACGCCCGGCGGGTCGGCCGCCGCCTGCTGGTACCCCGGCCACACCGGGGCCCCGGAGCGCGCAGAAGCCCCCGGCCGCGCCACGGCCCCCGGCACCACGGGGGCCGGCCCCGGACCGGACGGGGACCCCGCCACCCCCACCACACCGCACGAGGAGGGCACGTCATGACGGTGCGACCCCCCGCCCCGGCCGCCGAGGCGGCCCCCGGAGAGAGCCGGCCCGAGCCGCTCGTACGGGCGCAGGGCCTGACCAAGCGCTACGGCGTCCGCACCCGCGCGGGGCGCCGCACCCTGACCGCCGTGGACCGCGTCGACCTGGCCGTCGGGGCCGGGCGGATCGTCGCGGTGGTCGGCGAGTCCGGCTGCGGCAAGTCCACGACCGGGCGGCTGCTGCTCGCCCTGGAGCGGCCCACCGAGGGCACGGTGGAGGTGGACGGACGCGACGTGAACCGCCTCGGCACGAAGGAACTGCGCCTGCTGCGCCGGGACATGCAGCCCGTCTTCCAGGACCCCTACGACTCGCTCAACGGCCGCATGAGCGTCGGGCGCATCCTGTCCGAGCCGGCGAGGGTGCACGGTGTCACGCAGGGCGGCCCCGGCGGCGCGCGGACCGTCGCCGACCTGCTCGACCTGGTGGGCCTCGGCGCCGCGTACGCCGACCGGCACCCGCACGAGCTGTCCGGCGGGCAGCGCCAGCGCGTCGCCATCGCCCGTGCGCTGGCACTGGACCCGAAGTTCGTCGTGTGCGACGAGGCGGTGTCCGCGCTCGACGTGTCGGTGCAGGCGCAGGTCGTCAACCTGCTCAGCAGGCTCCAGCGGGAGCTGGGGCTCGCCTACCTCTTCATCAGCCACGACCTCGCGCTGGTGCGCTACCTCGCGCACGAGACGGCCGTCATGTACCTGGGGCGCGTCGTCGAACAGGGGCCCACCGAGACGCTGTTCGCCGACCCGCGGCACCCCTACACGCAGCTGCTGCTGGCGGCGGTGCCCAGGCCCCGGGCCCGGCACGGCGCCGAGCGGCGGGCGGTGGCCGCCGCGGGCGACCTGCCGAGCCCCCTGGAGCGGCCCGAGGGGTGCGTGTTCTCCACGCGCTGCCCCCCCGCACGATCGGGTCACGCTCCGGCGGCATCTCCCCCAGAAGGTCGGAGACCGTCGTACCGTAGATGCGGGCGAGGGCGAGCAGCATGGGCAGCGACGGCTGCCGCTGCCCCGTCTCCAGCCTGG
>NZ_JAKGCV010000196.1 GCF_021556455.1 Streptomyces fuscigenes
AGCGGGTGGCCCCCGCCGCCGGGGCCGGTGTCCGGGTGCGCGGGCGTGCCCGAGCCGGACCGCGGCTCGGGGACGGTACCCGCGAGCCCGCCCTGCCGGTGCGCCAGGGGGCCGGGCAGCGTGAACCACACGGCCTTGCCGCCCTCGGAGGGGTGGTGGCCGCACTCGGCGCTGAGCGTGCGGATCAGGAGCAGCCCCCTGCCGTCCTCCTGCCACGGGTCGGGCATGGTGGCCGGCCCCCGCCGGGCGAGCGCGCGGGGCGGCTCCGGGTCCGTGTCGTGCACCTCGACGTGGCAGCAGCCCGTCGGCAGCAGGCCCACCACCAGCCGGATCGGGTCGTCGCCGCGGGTGTGCTCGACGGCGTTCGCGACCAGTTCTGCGGTCAGCAGCTCCGCGGTGTCCGCGTCGGAGTCCTTCCCCAGGTCCGCCAGCGCCGCCCGGACGAGGGCGCGTGCCATCGGCACCGCGGCAGCCGTGTGCGGCAGCGCGATGCGCCAGGGGGAGAGGGAGTGGGAACTGTCGGGCAAGGGAGGGATCCGTTCGAGGACGGTGTGACATCGAAGACCGGCCTTTGTGGAGGCTAAAGGCGTCCTTCAGGAAGCGACAACCGGTCCGCCGTGGGACGTGTGCCACATTTCAGACACGGTCGCCTGAGCCCCAGGTCCATCGCGTGCCACACCAGACCCACGGCTTTCATATTATCGCGTTCTCGTGACGGGAGTCACAGGCCGGTGATACCGTTCGCTGGTATCCGCCGAAGGAGCCTCCATGAGCCCGTTCACCGGATCCACGCCCCGCACCGAGACCTGGCGCCACCTGCGCCTGACCCGGCAGGACGGGGTCCTGACGGTCACCCTCGCCCGCCCCGAGAAGCTCAACGCGCTGACCTTCGGCGCCTACGCGGACCTGCGCGACCTGCTCGCCGAGCTGTCCCGGGAGCGCTCCGTGCGCGCCCTCGTGCTGGCGGGCGAGGGCCGTGGCTTCTGCTCCGGCGGCGACGTCGACGAGATCATCGGCGCGACCCTCGGCCTCGACACCGCGGAGCTGCTGGACTTCAACCGGATGACCGGACAGGTCGTGCGGGCCCTGCGCGAGTGCCCGTTCCCGGTGATCGCCGCGGTGCACGGGATCGCCGCCGGCGCCGGGGCGGTCCTCGCGCTCGCCGCCGACTTCCGGATCGCCGACCCCTCCGCACGCTTCGCGTTCCTCTTCACCCGCGTCGGCCTCTCCGGCGGCGACATGGGCGCCGCGTACCTGCTGCCGCGCGTCGTCGGCCTCGGCCACGCCACCCGGCTGCTGATGCTGGGCGAGCCGGTGCGGGCCGCCGAGGCCGAACGCATCGGGCTGATCAGCGAACTCACCGACGAGGGCCACGCCGACGAGCGTGCCGCCGCGCTCGCCCGCCGCCTCGCGGAGGGGCCCGCCCTCGCGTACGCGCAGACCAAGGCGCTGCTCACCGCCGAACTCGACATGCCGCTCGCCGCCGCCGTCGAGATGGACGCCGCCACGCAGGCCCTGCTGATGACGAGCGCGGACTACGCGGAGTTCCACGCGGCCTTCACCGGCCGCCGGGACGCGCGCTGGCAGGGGCGCTGACACCGTGGTCCGGCGCATCGCGGTCATCGGCGGCGGGCCCGGCGGCCTGTACGCGGCGGCGCTGCTGGCCCGGCTCGACCCCGCGCGGGAGATCACCGTCTGGGAGCGCGGGGCCCCCGACGCCACCTTCGGGTTCGGCGTCGTGCTGTCCGACGAGACGCTCGGCGGGATCGAGCACGCCGACCCGGCCGTCTACGCGGCGCTGTGCGACGCCTTCGTCCGCTGGGACGACATCGGCATCACGCACCGGGGCCGGACCCTGACCTCCGGCGGCCACGGCTTCGCCGCCCTGGACCGGCGCAGACTGCTCGCCATCCTCCAGGAGCGCTGCACGGAACTCGGCGTCCGGCTCCGCCACCGCACCCCCGCGCCGCCCGCGGCCGTCCTGGCCGAGGACCACGACCTCGTCGTCGCGGCCGACGGTGCGGGCAGCCGCACCCGCGCGGAGCACGCGGACGTGTTCGGGCCGGTCGTCACACCGCACCGCAACCGCTACATCTGGCTGGCCGCGGACTTCGCGTTCGAGGCGTTCCGCTTCGACATCGCGGAGACCGAGCACGGGGTCATGCAGCTGCACGGCTATCCCTACGCCCGCCCGAGGGGCGGCGGGGGAGCCGCCGCGCCGGGCGGGGGCCCGTCTCCGGCGGCCGCGCCCGGGAGCGGACGGGAGCGGGCCGGCAGCGCGGCGAGCACCGTCATCGTCGAGATGCGCGAGGAGGTCTGGCGCGCCGCCGGCTTCGACTCTCTCGGCGAGGCGGAGTCGGCGAAGCGCTGCGCGGAGATCTTCGCGGAGGTGCTCGGGGGCCGCCCGCTGCGCTCCAACGCCTCGGCGTGGACCGCGTTTCGCACCGTCGTCAACCGCCGCTGGAGCCACGGCAGGATCGTCCTGCTCGGCGACGCCGCCCACACCGCGCACTTCTCGATCGGATCCGGCACGAAGCTCGCCGTCGAGGACGCCCTCGCGCTCGCGGCCTGCGTCCAGGAGCACCCCGGCCTGCCCGCCGCGCTCGCCGCCTACGAGGCCGAGCGCCGCCCCGTCGTCGCGTCGACGCAGCGGGCGGCGGCGGCCAGCCTGCGCTGGTTCGAGCAGCTCGCCACGTACACCGGGCAGGCGCCCCGCCGGTTCGCGTTCGGCCTGCTGACCCGCAGCCGCCGGGTCACGCACGACAACCTCCGGCTGCGGGACCCCGCCTTCGTGCGCGGGGTGGAGGAGGAGTTCGGCTGCCCGCCCGGCACGCCCCCGATGTTCACGCCCTTCCGCCTCGGCGGCACCGAACTGCGCAACCGCGTGGTCGTCTCGGCCACGGACCTCTACCGCGCCCGCGACGGCGTGCCCGGCGACTTCCACCTCGTGCACCTCGGCGGGCGCGCCCTCGGCGGCGCGGGCCTCGTGATGACCGAGATGGTGTGCGTCAGCCCCGAGGGGCGGATCACCCCCGGCTGCACGGGCCTGTACACCGATGAGCAGGCCGCGGCCTGGCGCCGGATCACCGACTTCGTGCACGCCGAGTCCCCGGGCACCGCGCTCGGCGTCCAGCTCGGCCACTCGGGGCGCAAGGGCTCCACCCGCCTCATGTGGGAGGGCATGGACGATCCCCTCCCGGAGGGGAACTGGCCGCTCGTCGCCCCGTCCCCGCTCCCGTACCGGCCCGGAATCAGCCAGGTCCCGGCCGAACTGGACGAGGACGGCCTCGCCGCGATCACCGGGCAGTTCGCCGACGCGGCGCGCCGCGCCGCGGACGCCGGCTTCGACGTCCTCGAACTGCACTGCGCGCACGGATACCTGCTCTCCGGCTTCCTCTCCCCGCTCACCAACCGGCGCACCGACCGCTACGGCGGGAACCTCGACGGGCGGCTGCGCCATCCGCTGGAGGTCTTCGACGCCGTACGTGCCGCCTGGCCGGCCGATCGCCCGCTGACCGTCCGCGTCTCGGCCACGGACTGGGCGCCGGGCGGAACGAGCGCGGAGGAGGCCGTCGCGATCGCGCGCGCCTTCACCGAGCACGGCGCAGCCGCGCTCGACGTCTCGACCGGCCAGGTCGTCGCCGACGAGCGGCCCGAGTTCGGGCGCTCGTACCAGACGCCCTACGCCGACCTGATCCGCAACACGCTGGACGTGCCGGTCGTCGCCGTCGGCGCCATCTCGTCCTGGGACGACGTCAATTCGCTGCTCCTGGCCGGGCGGGCGGACCTGTGCGCGCTCGCCAGGCCCCATCTCTACGACCCGCACTGGACGCTGCACGCGGCCGCCGAGCAGGGGTACGCGGGCCCCGGGGCGCCCTGGCCCGCGCCCTACCGGGCGGGCAGCCGCCGCCCGCCCGGCGGCCGGGAGAGCGAGCCGAAGCCGCGCCTCAGCCTGCTGCCCCGGCCGCCCGCCGGCGGTGCCCGGGCCGCCGCGCCCGCTCCCCGCGCACCTCGCGCACGTGACTGAGCGCCGGCTCCCGCAGCAGCTCGTGCAGGCGCAGGAACACCTCGGCCGACCGCGCCCCCGGCCAGTGGTCCGGCAGCAGGCCCGCCGGCAGGCCCGGGTCGGCGTAGGGCAGTTCACGCCAGGAGTCCAGCGCGAGCAGGTGGTCGCGGTAGGCCTCGGCGCCGGGGCGGTCCGTGCGCTCCCGCCACGAGCGCAGGACGGGTTCCCAGTCCCTCAGGAAGTCCTCGTGCAGCCCGGCGAGAGCGTCGAGGTCCCACCAGCGCGCCACCGCCTCGGCCGTCGCCGTGAACCCGACGTGCTCGCCGTGGAACAGCTCGACGTACGGGTCGAGGCCCAGCCGCCGCAGGGTGTGCAGGGCCTCGTCGCGGTAGCGGTCCGGCGCGATCCACACCCCGGGGGCCACCGAGCCGAACCCGAGGCGGCCGAGCCGCGAGCGCAGCAGGTGGCGCTTGTTGCGCTCGGCCTCCGGCACGGAGAACACCGCGAGGACCCATCCGTCGGAGGGCCGGGGGCCGGGGCGCTCCAGGATGCGCCGGTCCCCGTCGTCGAGGAGTTCGCGCGCCTCGCCGGACAGGGCGTACCCGGCGGCCCCGGCGGGGGTCGGCCGGGCCACCAGCAGTCCGCGCCGCTTGAGCCGGGAGACGGACGAGCGCACCGACGGCGCGTCCACGCCGAGCGTGTCCATCAGCCGGATCAGCTCCGCGACGGCGAGGGCCTCGTCCGCGGGCGAGCGCCCGTACGCGCCGTAGAGAGTGACGATCAGGGAGCGCGGGGTGTGCTGCGCGGAGCGGGGAGCGTGCTGCTGGGCCACCGGTTCACTCTAGTTCCCGCAGGCGGAAGCGCTGCAGCTTTCCGGTCGGGGTGCGCGGCAGCGCCTCCAGGAAGACCACCGCCCGGGGCGTCTTGTACGGCACGAGCCGCTCCCTGACGAACGCACGCAGCGCGTCCGCCGCGGCCTCGCCAGGCGCGGCGCCCGGGCGCAGGACGACGTACGCGGTGACGACCTGGCCGCGCCGCTCGTCGGCCCGGCCCACCACGGCGGCCTCGGCGACGTCCGGGTGGGCGAGCAGCACGTCCTCCACCTCGGGGCCCGGCACGTTGTAACCCGCCGAGATGATCATGTCGTCGGCGCGCGAGACGTACCGGAAGTAGCCGTCCGGGTCGCGCACGTAGGTGTCGCCGGTCAGGTTCCAGCCTCCCCGCACGTAGTCCCGCTGGCGCGGGTCGGAGAGGTAGCGGCAGCCGACCGGCCCGCGCACCGCGAGCAGTCCCGGCACGCCGTCGGGCAGGACGGCGCCGGCGCCGTCCACGATCCGCGCCTGCCAGCCGGGCACCGGCAGACCCGTGGCGCCGGGGCGCACCGCGTCGTCGGCGGCGGACAGGAAGATGTGCAGCAGCTCGGTCGCCCCGATGCCGTTGACGATCCTCAGCCCGGTCCGCTCGTGCCAGGCGTGCCAGGTCGCGGCGGGCAGGTTCTCGCCCGCCGACACGCAGCGCCGCAGCGAGCCGATGTCGTACGCGCCCGGACGGGCGGCCAGTTCGTCGAGCATCGCCCGGTACGCCGTGGGCGCCGTGAACAGCACCGACACCCGGTCCCGGGTGACGGCTTCGAGGAGCTGGCGCGGATGCGCCTCCTCCAGCAGCAGGGACGACGCGCCGGCGCGCAGCGGGAAGACGACCAGGCCGCCCAGGCCGAAGGTGAAGCCGAGCGGCGGGCTGCCCGCGAACACGTCGTCCGGCTCGGGGCGCAGCACGTGGCGCGAGAAGGTGTCGGCGATCGCGAGGACGTCCCGGTGGAAGTGCATGCAGCCCTTGGGCCTGCCGGTGGTGCCGGAGGTGAAGGCGATGAGCGCGACGTCGTCGGCCGCCGTGTCGACGGCCCGGTAGGGGCCCGGGGAGGCGGCGGCGAGCGCCAGCAGGTCCTCGGGCCCGCCCCCGCCGTAGGGGGTGATCCGCAGTCCGGGCACGCCGGCCGCGCGCAGCGCGTCCAGACTCCGGGCGTCGCACAGCGCGTGCGAGACGCGGGCCGCCCCGCACAGCGTGGCCAGTTCCCCGGCCCGGTGCTGCGGCAGCACCGTCACGGCCACCGCGCCCGCCTTCATGACGGCGAGCCAGCAGGCCGCGAGCAGAGGGCTGGTGGGGCCCCGCAGCAGCACCCGGTTGCCGGGGACCACACCGAGAGGGCCGGTCAGCGCGTGCGCGAACGCGTCGACCAGGGCCAGCAGCCGGCCGTACGACCAGACCTCGCCGGCGGCCGAGCGGAAGGCGGGGCGGTCCGGGCCGAACAGGGCCGCCGTGCGGTCCAGCAGCTCCGCACCGCAGTTGAGTCGTCCGGGCGGGGCGGCGGCGCGCGGATCGGCGGCCCCGTCGGCCTCCGGCGCGTCGAGCAGCAGCTCGGGCCACTGCTCGAAGGGCGGCAGCCCGTCACGGGTGAAGGTGTCGAGATGGGCCGAAGGCGTCAGACGCATGGTTCACCCCTCGTGGTCGTGGGGTAGCACCATGAGAGTATCGTTCGGTTGACGACAGTCAACAGTTCGCGATACATGCGCCGGAAGTGGGGCCCGCATGTCCGTATTCTCGCTCGATCCGGTACAGGCCGCCCGGTGCGAGGAGGTGCGCGCACTGGCCGCCGAGCGGCTCGGGCCCCTCGCGGAGCGGGGCGTACCGGGCCGGGTGAACCGCCCGCTCGTCGCCGAACTCGGCTCCCTCGGGCTGCTCGGCCAGGTCTTCGGCGCGAGCGCGCTCGACCTGTGCCTGCTGCGCGAGTCCCTGGCCCACGGCTGCACCGAGGCGGAGACGGCCCTCGCGCTCCAGGGCCTCGGCGCGGCGGCCGTCGCGCAGGCCGGCACCGCGCGCCAGCGGGAGGAGTGGCTGCCCGAGGTCGCCGCGGGCCGGGCGGTCGCGGCGTTCGCGCTCAGCGAGCCGGGCGCCGGATCCGACGCCGCGGCGCTCGCGCTCGCCGCGCGCCCCGATCCGGACGTACCCGACGGCTGGCGCCTGACCGGCGAGAAGCGGTGGATCTCCAACGCGCCCGAGGCGGACTTCGCCACGGTCTTCGCGCGCACGGGACCGGAGCGCGGTGCCCGCGGCATCACGGCCTTCCTCGTCCCCGCCGGGCGGCCCGGCCTGGGCGGCGAGCACCTGGAGATGCTCTCGCCGCATCCCATCGGCACCCTCGTCTTCGACGGGGTGCCCGTGACCCGCGCCGACGTCCTCGGCGAGGTGGGCGGCGGCTTCCGGGTCGCGATGAACGCGCTCAACCTGTTCCGGCCCAGCGTCGGTGCCTTCGCCGTCGGCATGGCGAGCGCGGCCCTGGACGCCACCCTCGACCACACGGCGCGCCGCAGCGCGTTCGGCGGGCCGCTGAAGGACCTCCAGGCCGTGGCGCACCAGGTCGCCGAGATGGCCACCCGCACCGAGGCGGCCCGTCTGATGGTCTACGCGGCGGCGTCCGCCTACGACGCGGGCTCGCCGCACGTTCCGCGCACCTCCGCCATGGCGAAGCTCTTCGCCACCGAGACCGCGCAGTACGTCGTGGACGCGGCGGTCCAACTGCACGGCGCCCGCGCGCTCCAGCGCGGTCACCTGCTCGAACACCTCTACCGTGAGGTGCGCGCGCCCCGCATCTACGAGGGCGCGAGCGAGGTCCAGCGCGCCGTCATCGCCAAGGAGCTGTACGCATGAGCCTGGAGCGGATCAACCCCGAGGGACTCTCGCCGGCCAAGGGGTTCTCGCACGCGGTGACGGCCAAGGGCGGCACGGTGGTCTTCCTCGCGGGGCAGACCGCGCTCGACGCCGCGGGCTCGGTCGTCGGCACGACCCTGACGGAGCAGTTCGAGACCGCGCTGACCAACCTCCTCGACGCGCTGGCGGCGGCCGGCGGCGCCCCCGCCGACCTCGCGCGCGTGTGCGTCTACGCCGTCGACGTGGGGGACTACCGCGCCAGGGCGGCCGAGCTGGGCCGGGTCTGGCGGCGGCTCGCGGGCCGCGACTACCCGGCCATGGCGGTGATCCAGGTGGTGAGGCTCTGGGACGAGGAGGCGCTCGTGGAGCTCGACGGCATCGCCGTCCTGCCCTGACCTGCCGCCTGCTCCGGGCCGCCCCGGCCGCCGACCGCCCGGCCGGGGGCGGGGGACTGGTGGCGTCAGCGCAGCAGGACCCCGAAGACCAGGTCGAAGAACGGCGTGAACGCCTTGGCCGAGCGGTCCGTGCGGGCCGAGATCAGCGTCCCCTCCCACGCGTTGAGCAGGAACCGGGCCGTGGTCGCCGGCTCGACGGCCTCCCCGACCAGCCCGGCCTCCCGGGCCTGCCCGATGGCCGTGGCGAGGGCGTCGCTCCAGCGCTCCAGGCTCACGCGCACGGCCTCCCGGAGGGTGTCGCTGTGGTCGGCGATGTCGGTGGCGAACGTGCCGATCAGGCAGCCGCGCGAGAATCCGAGGTCCAGGTGCTCGTCCCGGTGGAACTCGAAGTGCTGCCGCAGCCGTAGCAGCGGGTCGACCGACGGGTCCGTCAGGGCCTCCAGGCCCCGGCCCGCGCCGTAGCGCTCCAGGGCGACGACCGCGAGTGCCTCCTTGGACGGGAAGTGGTTGTAGAACGACCCCTTGGGCGCGCCGGCCGCGTCGGTGATGTCCTTCACGCCCGCGCCGTTGTACCCGTACGTGTGGAACTGCAGGACCGCCGCCTCGACCAGCTCCTCGCGCAGACCTCGCCTGGCCATCCCTGACCTCCCGGTCGATGCGGATACGGATGCTGCGGACGCGCGGCAAAACGACCCATCGTCTTGTCGCGATCCCAAGAATAGCCGAGAGGCCATGTGAGCCGGGCTACAGGAAGCGCGCTTGACGCGTTTTAAGACGACCGGTCATTATGAACCGGCGGAGCGACGGACGGTGCGCCCGCGCTGCGCCCCTGCGATCCCGCATGCGCGACTCACGAGCACGAGACGAGAGGGGCGTCCCATGGGCGACGTCTACCGGGCGGTCCAGGCGACCGGGGCACACGACTTCGAACTGGTGGAACGCGAACGGGTGGAGCCGGGCCACGGCCACGTCCGCATCCGGGTCGAGGCCTGCGGCGTGTGCCACAGCGACGCCCTCGGCGCCGAGGGGCTCCGCCCCGACCCGTCGACGCCCGTCGTGCCGGGCCACGAGGTCGTCGGTGTGATCGACGCGGTCGGGCCCGGCGTCGGAACCTTCGAGATCGGCGACCGGGTGGGCGTCGGCTTCCTTTACGGCCACTGCGGGGAGTGCGAACACTGCCGCCGCGGCGACTTCGTCAACTGCCTCGACCAGCTGAGGACCGGCAGCGACGTCGACGGCGGCTACGCCGAGTCCATGATCGCCAAGGCCTCCGGCCTGGTCCGCGTCCCCGACGGCATGGCCCCCCTCGACGCGGCGCCCCTGCTGTGCGCGGGCCTGACCACGTTCATGGGTCTCACCGACGTCCCGGCCGCCCCCGGCGGGCTGATCGCCGTGCAGGGCATCGGCGGCCTCGGCCACCTGGCGATCCAGTACGCGAGCAGGCTCGGCCACGAGGTCGTCGCGATCTCGCGGGGCGGCGGGAAGGAGGAACTGGTGCGCAGGCTCGGCGCGGACCACTACATCGACAGCGAAAGCGAGGACCCGGGCCGCGCCCTGGCCGCCCTCGGCGGCGCCGCGGGCATCCTCACCACGGCGACCAGCGGCGCCGCGATGTCCCCGCTCGTGCCGGGCCTCCGGGAGCACGGCCGTCTCGTCGTGCTCGGGGCGGCGCAGGACCCGCTGGCGGTCCAGCCGCTCGACCTGGTTTTCGGCGCGCGTTCCCTCCAGGGCCGCCTGACCGGCACACCTGCCCAGAACGAGGACAGCCTGCGCTTCAGCCGCCGCCACGGGATCCGCTCGGTCAACGAGGTCGTTCCGCTGTCCGAGGCGCCCGCCGCCTACGGGCGGATGATGTCGGGCAAGGCGCGTTTCCGCATCGTCCTGGACGCGGCCGCCTGACGCGGTGCCGCCCGGCGCGGCGGCGGAACCCGGCGGCCCGGCCAGGGTCCGGCCTCCGCCGCCGCGCCGCGGC